>CAYWSR010000282.1:0-4927 GCA_964460385.1 uncultured Occallatibacter sp.
CGTAGTCGGAGTTGTTGATCAACTCATGCTCCTGACGCTCCTTCACCTTCTCGACGGTCAGCCGAAGCTGCTCACGTATCTGGTCGTAAGGGTGACTGAAGAGATCGGAGACGCGCGTATGAACATCCACAATCGTGGAGATCGCGCTAAGGGTGTATTCGCGCGGCTTCTCTTCGTAGTCAACAAAGCTCTCCGGAAGTTTGCGCTCATCGCGTGCACCACAAGCGACGTCGATCTCCTGATCGTTCTTCGCCTTGTTCACGCGATACGTGCCTGACTCAACCGGGACCCAGGAGAGAAGTTGGACTAACCAGCGCGGGGTGATGGCGGTAAGTTGTGGTGGAGTTTTGGTAGTGTTGGCTAACTTTCGTGCTGCTGCATCACCAAGGGCCCGGCGGTTTTCGTGGACTGGCATCGTTATTGCTCCTTTGAGTCTTACAGTGTCGCGCAAATCGAGGTTGATTGGTCGGGGAATTGCCGTGATTTGCGTGGACTAAATCCTGGCAACTGCCGCCCACACGGCTGCAGTTCGTCCGCAAACGCAAATGGCTAGGTCACAATGTTACCGCAGATGTCTTCGTATCTAGTGCCTCCTGTCGGAGCTCGTCGAAAAGGGCGGTCGAAAGATAGCGCTCGCCGCCGCTTGGCAGGATCACGACAACGATCTTTCCTACGTTTTTCGGCTGACGCGCAATCTCAAGCGCAGCGTAGACCGCTGCCCCGGAAGAAATGCCGACGAGCAGGCCTTCTTCCTTGGGCAGTCGGCGCGCCATGGCGAGGGCGTCTTCGTTGCTCACCTTGACGATCTCGTCGATAAGCTCCGTCTTGAGAATCTTGGGGACGAATCCGGCGCCGATGCCCTGAATCTTGTGTGGCCCCGGTGTGCCGCCCGAGAGCACGTCGCTGGCCGCTGGCTCAACCGCAACTGTCCAGAACTTTGGTTTTCGCGCCTTGATGTACTCGCTTACGCCGGTTAGCGTGCCGCCAGTGCCGACACCTGAGACAAGAATGTCTACCTTGCCATCGGTATCGTTCCATATCTCGGGGCCCGTCGTGTCGAAGTGAATCTTCGGATTAGCAGGGTTATCGAACTGCTGCAATATATAGCCGTTGGGCGTAAAGCTCAGCAACTCCTCGGCCTTGACGATGGCGCCCTTCATCCCGTTCGCTGCGGGAGTGAGCACAATCTTTGCTCCGAATGCCAGCAGTAGGATGCGGCGCTCGACGCTCATCGTCTCCGGCATGGTCAGGATGATGTTGTATCCCTTGACCGCAGCGGCGAAGGCCAGTGCGATGCCGGTGTTCCCGCTGGTCGGCTCAATCAGGACAGTCTTGCCGGGCGTAATCTTGCCGTCGCGCTCGGCGGCTTCGATCATGGCGACCCCAATCCGGTCCTTAACGCTGCCGACAGGATTCTGGCTCTCCAGTTTGGCAAATACTGTAGCGTCTATTCCTGCCGTTACGCGATTCAGACGGACAAGTGGCGTGCGGCCAATCAGGCCGGTGATGCTGTTGGCGACGTTCATTTCTTTCCTTTCAGGCGTGTACCGATGTGTCACCGGGGTTGGATCGTAGGTTGGGCTAATTGCGGGCAGCCACGTTGACTGGAGGTGACGCGACCGTGACCCTCTCCAGGCTGCGCGAGGTGTAATTAGTCAGATAAATTGAGCGGCCATCCGGTGCTAGGCTGAGGTTTCTCGGGAATGTTCCAGCAGGCAGTGTCTGAAGCAGGTCAGGTCCTCCAGGTTGTGACACGTTGAGGAACGCTAGTGACCCCGCGGAACTCGCGAAACGGTTCGAGTTCGCCACTGCGAGCAGGTGGTCTTGATCGAAGAGGAGTAGGCCGACGGCTGCGTCGCCGCCCGACGGTATGGAGCGCCGAAAAGCGTGCTCTGGATCGGACTCAAGCAGGGCTGGACTGAACTGGAGCACGGAGTTGTCACCCCGGGCTGAGACGAACAGCGAGGATGCGTCCGCAGACTCGACGAGGCGCACGGGCGAGCAGCCTGCAGCGGTTCGTGAGAGGATCGCGTCCTGGCCAGCATATTCAGAGACCTCCGCACGATGGACATCGATTACGGTGATCAGCCCATTCGATCGCGCGGGTGTGCCTTTGGCCTGAACGCAGTCGTGCTTGGTGAGGGTCGGGTTGCCGGTGCCCGCAATCTGCAGGGCACTCTTCTCCGGCACTAACTCGGTGGCGACGTAGAGGCGTAAGCCGTCGCGGGACAGAGTGAGGCTGGGAACGACATCGCCAAGGGGAATCTGGGCGACCGTCTCGGGATGGGTGACGCGACCGCTGTCATCCGGCTCGACCGCGATGACGCCGACATTGCCGCGCTGATCGGCAATCACGCCGTATTCGTTGGCGGAGAACACGTAGAGCCCATCCGGCGTGGTGGCGACGTCGAAGGTTCCAGCACCCTCTCCCTGCGACGCGAAGACAGGCGTTGCCGTTCCGTGGATCGCATCCTGTACTTCGAGAAATGCGACCCCGGCGTCGCCCGCACCGACGACCAGAGTCTTAGCCCCACGCAGAAAGGCGAGACCGTTGGCTCCGGTGCTCCCTAGAGGGACAAAGCCCACGGAGGCTAGAGAGCCATTTGTATCCTGGAAAACCTGAACGCCGGAGACGACACCTTTTCTAGTGCCTGCCGCAGAGTCAGGTCCTGAGTTGTTGGGGCCTCCGACGTTCGTGACGGAAACGAAGACATAGCGGCCGTCAGGCGTTTCTATGGCAGAGGTCGGATTGCCGAGGGTGGGGTAGTCGGCCGAATTGACTGTCAACTTCTGCGCAAGCGCACTGGTAAGTACGAAAGCTGTAACTGCGAGGGAGAGAATCGGCCTAGCGATTGTTCGGGGAGTTGAACGGGTTTTCACGGTGCCTCCAGAAAAGTTTCAGCGCGGTCTGGTCATGCGAGTTAGTGGTCGTCCATGCATCAATGGTCTGCTTGGGAATCAGGTGCGAGGTATTGTGCTGAAGAAGCTCTCCGGGTACCAGGTTGGTCGCGAGGGAGCGTTAGCAACGCGAGTAACCAACGTCAGCAGCACACGGTCAAAGTGCACGGCGCCTTCGCAATCGATGGGCTGAGTCAGATTGTCGCCGGGGTGATGGTAGCGATTGCGAATCCAGTCGTTGAAGGCTTTCTGCTCAGGCGTATCTGGTAGCCAGCCAAACTTGAAAGCAAGGCTGGGGATTCCATACTTCACGAAACTCGCCTGATCGGAACGTATGAAGCGATTCTCATCGGGCTGCTTGTCGAACTGGACCTCGATGTCGTTGAGTTGGGCAGCGGCACGAGCGTCATTTCCGAGCGTTGATTCACCTAGACCCTGAACTTCAAGGAAACGCAGAGGAAAGATGGGAAGGTACATGTCCATATTCAGATCGGCAATGATCTGCGCTCGCGGCACGGTTGGATAGTGCGCGAAGTACTGCGATCCAAGCTCGCCTTCTTCTTCTCCAGTGAGCGCAAGGAAGACAATAGACCGCTTGGGCCGCGGACCGTTTACCAAGGCCTTGGCAGTCTCGATGAGAGAAGCTATTCCTGAAGCATTATCCATAGCACCGTGATAGATGGGATCACCATCGACGGGGCGTCCAACACCAAGGTGATCAAGGTGTGCGCTTAGCACCAGATACTCATGCTTCAGCTTCGAGTCGCTGCCCTCAAGCTCTGCGATGACGTTTGGAGCGTCCGCGGTGGAGATCACCTTCGTCGTCGTCGTTGCGCGCACGTTCACAGCGAGCGGAAACGCGGGCAGCGGATCGCCGTTCTTGGCGAGCGCCTGCAGTTCCTCAAATGTGTGTGGCGAACCCGCAAACAATGTGCCGGCCGAAGCCGCTGGCACGGTCGCACTCAACTGCGCCCCCTCCAGTGGGTTGAGCGCGGGATCCGCGAGTTGAAGACCTGGCTGGCGTCCACTACCAGGTCCGCGGCCTGCGCCACCTTGCTGCGAGTCAGCACCGGTGGCGGTGGCAGTTAGAGAGGCGGCCACCGATGCGGTTTCGCCGGGCTGATCGGGACGGGGCCCGTCGGCCGCAGGGCGTCCTCCACTGGGTCCACGTGCTCCGCCGACTGGGAATTGACGTGTCTCGGGGATGGTGATGAGACCGATAGCACCAGCCGCCTTGAGAGTCTTCCATCGTGCCGCGGCTGTGCGAAAGTAAGCCTTGAGCGGCCCATGCACGGGTGACGGCGCGGCAAGGAAGATGACCGCAATCTTTCCATGCAGATCAATGCCTTTGAGGTCATTTAGTCCCAGGCCAGGTACCACTAGCCCATAGCCTGCGAATACCGCAGGCGCAGTAACAGAGACGGCAACCTGCGTGTTCGGGCTGAGCGCGGCTTCGCTGCCAATCTTCAGCTTCTGTGTCTGGCCGTCGGACTTGACCAACTCGAGACTCGAGTGATCGACATCCACGGTCGCGCTGCGAAAGGCAACAGATTGGCGAAAGCCGTCAGTTCCAGCCGGCTTGAGGCCGATTGCCTTGAACTGAGACTCCACATACTCCACTGCGTGGATGAAGTCCGGCGTGCCGGTGCGGCGACCCTTCAGATCGTCGCTTGCCAGGAACATAACATGCGCGAACCATGCATCTTCCGCAGCCTTCTCGGACTGAATCGATGCCGCGGTCGCAGGACGGATTCCGGGATCGAAAGAACTAGTTGGAGAGTGCTGTTGTGCATATAAGAACGTTGCGGCGACTGCTAGTGTCGTAGAAGTGAAATATGCGGCGACTTTCAGGTGCTTCATTAAGGTTCTCCTGGGAAGAGGTGCGGCCCACAATCGGTGGGCCGCGCTCTATGCTTTGCAGTTATTGAGGTGAGTCGGGCTTGAGATACTTGTTGAGGAAGGCGATCTCCTTCTCCGTAGCATCCCGCCGATGATCGGGCTGCGAGATGCCGTGCCCTTCATTCGGGTA
>CAYWSR010000283.1:0-4908 GCA_964460385.1 uncultured Occallatibacter sp.
GCCAACGATAGCTACGACTTCATCGACAAGCTCGGTGCAGTCCGCGGCGGCGCCATCACCTTCACTCCTTCAGCCACCACCACCTACACCCTAAACGCCACCAATCAATTCGGCCGCTCCACAAAGCAGGTCACCGTCACCGTCCACTAGGCTGTGCCCCATTCGTCGCGGTACTTCGAGGAAAAAATCGCGATGAGTGGGCGGGAGTCCGGGCGGGAGTCCGGGCGGGAGTCCGGGCGGGAGCCTCTGCGGGAGCTGTGCCCCCTCCATTCGCCGTCTTCCTGACGATATGGGTGGGAAACGGCCCAGTTGCTGCGGGCTGGGGCGAGAGGCGCCCCCCAATCCAACATTCATGCGATTCCTATCACCCTTTTCGGTATAATCCCTGCGACCATCACCACAAGCAGGGGGCGCCAATGAAAAAGACCTGGGTGAAGATCGCCATCGCGGTCGCCACCGTTCTGCTCCTTGCTGTTCTCGTGATTCCTCTTTTCGTCAACGCTGAGAGCCTCCGCCCCACCGTCGAAGCGCAGCTCTCCAAGGCTCTCGGCCGCAAGGTCACCATCGGACACCTCAGCTTTTCGCTCATCTCCGGCAGCCTCGCAGCAGAAAACATCCAGATCGCCGACGACCCTGCCTTCAGCGCCACGCCTTTCATCCAGGCCAGGTCCCTCGCCATCGGCGTCCAGGTCGGCCCGCTCATCTTCTCCCGCCAGGTCCGCGTCACAAAGCTCATCATCGACACCCCCGCCATCCAGGTCATTCAGGGCGACAAAGGCACTTGGAACTTCTCCAGCTTTGGCAGCGCCTCTCCCTCCGGCGCCTCGCAGGGTCCAACTTCCGTTCCCGACCTCACCGTCAACGAGCTGAAGATCGAGAAAGGCAGCGCCACCGTCTCCTCGCTCACACCCCACTCCAAGCCCTCCGTCTACTCCAACGTCGCCCTCTCCGTCGACCAGTTCTCGTTCAACAGGTCCTTCCCCTTTGCGCTCTCCGCCGACCTGCCCGCCAATGGTCACTTCGATCTCAATGGCGCCGCCGGCCCCATCTCCCGGAAGAACGCCGCCGACACGCCCTTCCATGCCACGCTCAGCCTCAAGACCTTCGACATCGTCGCCAGCGGCGCGGTCGACCCAGGCCAGGGCATCTCCATGCTTCTTGACGTCGACGCACAGCTTCGCTCCGATGGCTCCACGCTCTCCAACACCGGCACGATTCGAGCGCAGCATCTCCACCTGGCGCGCAATGGCCGCCCCGCCGCCGATCCGGTCGAAATCGAGTACCTCGTCTCCACCAACCTCGCCACCGAAGCCGGCACCGTCAACGACATCGCCCTTCACGTTGGTTCCATTGCCGCACACGTCAAGGGCACATACCAGATCAACCCCGATGGCGCAGTCCTCGACCTTCTTCTCTCCGCTCCCGGACTCGCCGTCGATGAGGTGGAAAAACTCTTGCCTGCCGTCGGCATCACGCTCCCCAGCGGATCGTCGCTCCGGGGCGGCATAATCAACGCCAACTTCTCCATCACTGGACCTGCATCGGGACCCACCATCGCCGGCACCGTCGAGCTCGTAAACTCCAGGCTGGCCGGCTTCGACCTCGGCTCGCGCATCAGTGGCATCAATCCCTTTGGCGAAAAGGGTGAGGGCACCAGGATTCAAAAACTCAGCGCCGACGTCGACAACTCACCCGCGGGAACCCGCCTCTCCCATATCGACGCCGAGATCCCCCAGATCGGCTCCGCTACCGGCAACGGAACCGTCTCCGCATCCGAAGAGCTCGACTTCAAGCTGGCGGCCAAATTCAACCCGGATACCGGGGTTGGCATGGTCGCCGGCAAGGCTCTGAACACAGTCGCTGCCGGAAGTCACCAAGCGGTAGGTCTCTTCAACAAAGCCGTTGGCTATAAGGAAGCGCCCGTCGATGCCAACCGCGGCACCATTCCCGTCACCATCACCGGCACCACCGCCAACCCGGACATCAAGGCAAACGTCGCCGCCATGTTCAAGTAGCAACCGCGCCTGGGCTCCCGCTTGCCGCTCCTGCTTCAGCATCCTCGAGATCTGCGCAGACTAGAATTGCTCAGACTGAAGGGAATCCCTCAACCTACTCTCTGCTCAGGAAGGAGCAACCTTCCGGCGTCTTCAACCGTCAGGAAGTCACCGGAAACGGAAAATAAATCTGTCAACTGCACACAACCGGCCCTGCTCCGCACCCATCTAATATTGGAGCATCCCTTCATGCTCAGGCCCGGCAAGATCGCCAGACTACGACCGTCAGCTCGTGCCAATTCGATGACCCGTCCGATGCTGCGCACCGGGAAAAGGAAGAACCTATGACCACCCGCCGCTCCCGCCTTCGTCTTGCCTCGCCGCTCATGGCTTTCACCCTCGCCGTTGCCGCCCATTCCATCGCCTCGGCCGAGCCGGGCACCAAGGCCCCCCAGACAAGCCACAACTCCTCCTCGGCGCCGCAAGGCATGGTCCTCCACCTGGAGGTCCGCCGCGTCCCCATCGACATCGTCGTCACCGACAAGCAGGGCAACCCCGTCAAAGGACTGCGCAAGGAAGACTTCACCGTGACGGAAGACAAGAAGCCCCAGAAAATCCTCTCCTTCGAATACTTCGACAGCGCGCAGACCTTCACCCCGCCCAAGCTCCCGCCCATGCCGGCGAACACCTTTATCAATCTGCCCAAAGTCACCGAACAGGGACCGCTCTACATCCTCTACTACGACATGGTCAACACCCCGCCTGACGACCAGATGTCCTTCCGCAAGCAACTCTTCGACTACATCGATCACGCACAGCCCGGCACGCGGATGGCAGTCTTCGTCAACGCTACCGGCCTGCACATGCTCCAGGGTTTCACCAGCGACCACGAGCTCCTCAAGGCAGCGCTGCTCACTAAGGGCCCCGGCCCGCACATGCCCGACGTCTTCGAAGACGCCCGCAACTACGGCCAGAACGACGCCGGCGCAGCCCTCTCCAACCTGCACTTCATCGCCGACTACATGAGCGGCATTCCCGGCCGCAAGAATCTTCTCTGGCTCTCCGTCAGCTTCCCTATCCCCGTCGGCCCCCTCGTCACCGGCGTAAACGCTCAGCAGGGGGGCGTCGGCGGCGGCTTCTCCAGCTCCACTATGCAGATTAACGATCTCTCACTTCTGCTCCAGAAGTCGATCAAAGAGACCTACGCCGCCATGATGCGCAGCCAGATCGCGCTCTACCCCATCGATGTATGCGGCATCAATTGTGACTCCCCGGCCAAGAACCAGTATGAGGACACCATAGCGGCCGACAGCGGCGGCCATGCCTACTACGCCAATAACCGCACCGTGGAGCTCATCGACAAGGCCGTCTCCAATGGCGAGAACTATTACTCCGTTAGCTACCAGCCCACCAACACCAAGTACGATGGCCTCGAGCGCGACATCGTGATCACCATGCCCAACTTCAAAAAGTCCGGCTACACGCTCAGCTATCGCACCCTCTATTTCGGAGTCTCCGACGACGACGTCCAGACCGAGCACAAGCCCGGAACCGTCGAAGCCCGCGCCGAGGCCAAGAAGGCTGAAGACACACTCTACGCCAACATCGAGCACGGCGCGCCCATGCTCCACGATCTGGTCTTCAGCGCTCACGTTTCCACAGTCGGCAGTTCCGTGCTCGCTACCCCCGAGCAGATGCTCTCGCTTGAAGATTCACCCAAGTACTTCCGCACCCGCAAGCACGACAAGCCTCTCACTCCGCTGAAGCCCGTCCAGCTCCAGAAGTACAACATTGACTACGGCGTCATCGACGCGCAGCTCAAAGATGCCGCCAGCCGCAAAGGCGCTCCGGCAACCCTCGAATTCGCCGCCGCCGCCTACGACAACGATGGCCGCCTGATGAATAGCATGCTCAATCAAGGCCAGGTAGCGAGTCAGGGCAAAGACAAAGCCAACGACCCAGCCAAATCCAAAGACGCCAAATCCGACGCCCTCTTCCATGCCATTCAGGAGCTTGAGGTCCCCGCTGGCGCCGCCTGGATCCGCCTCGCCGTCCGCGACCAGCTCAATAACCGCACTGGCACCCTCGAGGTTCGCCTGCCCCTCAAACCCGAAGCCACCGCCGCCTCTGCCTCGGCAGAAAAACTGAGCACACCCGCTGCGAGTCCGGCCCCAACAAGCCCCGCAACAACGACCACAGCCACAGCGACCCCCACCACAAACTGAAATAAGCCTGTGGCGCGGGAGCTTTGCAGGAGCTGTGCCCCATTCATCGCGGCTTCATCGCGATGAGTGGGCGGGAGCTGCGGGAGCTGGACGGGAGCTGGACGTGAGCTGGACGTGAGCTGGACGTGAGCTGGACGGGAGCTGGACGTGAGCTGTGCCCCATTCATCGCGGCTCTATCGCGATGAGTGGGCGGGAGATGCGGGAGCTGGACGGGAGCTGGACGGGAGCTGGACGTGAGCTGTGCCCCATTCATCGCGGCTCTATCGCGATGAGTGGGCGGGAGCTGCGAGAGCTGGACGGGAGCTGGACGTGAGCTGTGCCCCATTCATCGCGGCTTCATCGCGATGAGTGGGCGGGAGATGACTGGGAAAGAGTCCGTGCCCCATCCATTTCACGCTCTTTGTGAAATGGGTGGGAGACCAATCACTCTCATTCGGAAACGGTGATTTATCTTCGCTTATTCTTCGCTTCCATCGTATAATCTCCCCATGGACTTCCAGCTCGTCTCCACCTACAAGCCGAAAGGAGACCAGCCCCGCGCCATCGAGGAGCTCCTCTCCGGTCTGTCCGCCGGCGAGCGCCACCAGGTCCTGCTCGGTGTCACCGGCTCCGGCAAAACCTTCACCATGGCCAAGATCATTGAGGCCTCCAACCGTCCCGCCCTCATCCTCGCCCACAACAAGACCCT
>CAYWSR010000284.1:0-4851 GCA_964460385.1 uncultured Occallatibacter sp.
CGTTCTTCTCGGTAAAGTGGGCCCACTTCTCCGGCAGATCGTCCTGCGCGAAGATCGCCGAAACCGGGCAGGCCGGAACGCACGCGCCGCAGTCGATGCACTCGACCGGGTCGATGAAGAGCTGGTCGGCCTCTGCGTGGCCGTCTTCGTCCTTCTTGGGGTGGATGCAATCGACCGGACAAGCGTCCACACAGGCGGTGTCCTTGGTGCCGATACAGGGTTCTGCAATGATGTATGCCATCTGAGTATTTCTCCGGCGAGACGGTCTCTCGACGCTGATAGTAGCACAGCACCCCAAACCCTGAGTCAACCCCCTCCCCTACCGTTTTGCCATATGGGAATCAAGAGCGCCCCTCCCAAATCTGCAACCGTCCGCCCAAAGGCGAACTGCGCCTAGCTCAAGCTGACGTTATGTGCGCAGCACCCGCCGCCCGCTCCGCCCGCCGCCGCGCAAACTCCTCCGGCGTCGGAATCGGCTCGAGGCTCCGCCCCGCAAACATATCCTCAAACAATCCCATCAGCTCCCCGTCAATTCGCCCATTCGAAGCCAGAACCTCGCGGCTGTTCAACTCAAACGGCCCGCCGCTGAAGCTCGAAATCCGTCCGCCCGCCTCTTCCACCAGCAACGCGCCCGCTGCCGTGTCCCAGGGATTCAGGTTGAACTCCCAGAATGCCTCCAGCCGCCCGCACGCCACGTACGCCAGGTCGAGCGCCGCCGAACCCGCCCGCCGAACTCCGTGCGACCGCAGCGTGAACTCGTGGTAGAAGTGGATGTTCGGGTTGTCATGCCGCTTGTGGCTGGGAAACCCCGTCGCCACCAGCGACTCAGCCAGCACCTCAATCTTTGAAACCGCGATCGGCTTCCCATTCAGCGTGGCGCCCTTGCCGCGCTCAGCCGCGAATAGCTCGTCGCGCATCGGGTCATAAATCACCCCGGCCACAATCGTTCCGTCTTCATCCGAAGCCAGCCCCGGCCTCCGCTGCTCCAACCCCAGCGAAACGCAAAACTGCGGAAACCCATGCGCAAAATTCGTCGTCCCGTCCAGCGGGTCTACGTACCAGCGGAACTCGCCTTCCATCCGTTCTCGCGTTCCCTCTTCGCCATAGACCCCGTGCTCGGGAAACACCTCGGCCAGGCGCCTCTTGATCAGCGCCTCGCTGGTCCGATCCGCCACCGTCACCAGGTCCACGTCGCCCTTGTACTCGGTCTCCACTCCGCGTGCAAAAAACTCCCGCAGCTTCGCCCCTGCCTCCCGCGCAATCCCTTCAGCCTGCGGAACCCACACCAAATCGCGCTCTCCTGCAGCGCTCAAGACGGCTCTCCGTTGGATACCCGCCTCCGAGCCTTCCCAGTCCCTTCGGTCCGCACTTCCCGATGTTTCCCGGCCTCGGAGATGCTCCGAATCTGGTGCTTGTAAATGAAGAGATTCGGCGCACCATCGCGCGTCAGCCGCAGCATCACGTCGTCGAAGTACTCAATCCAGCCGCGCACCGTCTCACCGTCCCGCAGCTTTACATTCACGATCACCTGGCGATCGCTCAAAGAGCGCAGATAGAGAGCTTCCTGGCCGGTCTCTCCTGGCGGGGTCGACTTGGAACGGCGGCGGCCTGCGAGTGGGGATTTCATATTCAACCATTCTAGGGCCTGATCACGCCTGCCGGTGCGTCCCCGTAGTACCCCGTCTTGTGCCGAATGTTGAACGACTCCGCCGCCGCTCGCGGCACCGTCACTTGCAGCCGGTGAAACTGCTTTCCCGGCTCCTGGTTGTGCGGATAGTAGCCCAGCAAATACTGCGTCCTCAAATCGTCGCTCACCCGCGCAAACGCCTTGTCCAGCCCGCCATCGCTCACGTAGAAGCTTTTCCCGCCCGTCTGTTCTGCAAGCGTAATCAGCGCATGTTCCCCGCCCAGTTCGCGCCCAGCGCTCGCCGCAATCGGCACATCGATCACGGAGTAAATCATCACTTCGTTGCGCAGAGCCATCTCCAGCGCCTTGGCATAGGTCGCCTGGCTTGCCGTGTCGCCCCCATCGGAAACCAACACCAGCACCTTCCGACCTTCCATTGGCCCCAGCTTTTCGCTCCCCAGGTAGATCGCATCGTAGAGCGAGGTTGCAAAGTCTGCCTTCAGCCGCGTCAGCCCCCGATCGATCAGGCTCACCTTATTCGTAAACGGCTGCAGTTCGCTCACGTCCGTCGCAAACTGCATCAGGCTCATCTGGTCCTGCACCCGCAGAATCGCATGCGCAAACCGCCGCGCAGCGTCCGCCTCCTCCGCCATATCCTTCCTCACGCTTCCGCTCGTGTCGATCGCCAGGGTCAGGTTCAACGGCAACTCGCTCTGCCGCTCAAACACCGCGATCTCCTGCGGTCGTCCATCCTCCGTCACATGAAAATCGTCCTTGGTGAGAGCGCCCACAATCGCCCCATTCTGGTCTGTCACATTCACAAACACGCTCACCAGTTTCACATCCACGTGCAGCACAGTTTCCTGCGCCGCGGCCGCAGGGCCAAGCATTGCAAGAAGAAACAACACCAGCATGGGTGCCCCAGAGCCTGCCCAGAGCTTCCCGAAGGGTCTCGCTTCTGAGACCTGGCATCGCACGCGTCTGCCGGGTGCCCCATCCTTGCGCCGTGTTTCTCGCGCAAGGGTGGGAAACCAGGAATCCCGCTCGCGTCGGGTCTCACCCTTCATGCTTGCCCTCCGGCTCAACGGCCAGCCCAGCGGGAAACGGCTCTCCATCCACCCAGACCACCCCGTCCTCGAACGTCTCCTTCTTCCAGATCGGCACCTTCTTCTTCAGCGCGTCGATCACCCACCGGCACGCGTCGAACGCCTGCCCCCGGTGCGCCGACGCAACCACAATCAGCACGCTGGTCTCGCCCACCTGCAGCCGTCCCAGTCGGTGAACGATCCTGACCTCCCGCACACCAAACTTCGCCCGGGCCTCCACGGCCAGTTCCTCCATCTGTTTCAGCGCCATCTCTTCATACGCCTCGTAATCGAGATAAAGCGTCCTCCGCCTGCGCGTGTTGTTCCGCACTATCCCGTCAAATACTACGACTGCGCCATCTTCTCCTTGCTTCGCCTCGGCCGACAGCCGCGCCCCATCGATTGGCTCGCGTGTCATCCGCGCGGCGCCAACTAGACCCTCCGTTTTCAAGCCTTCGCCCTTTTCGCCGGAACCCCCCGAAACCGGCGGCAGCAGCCCTACCTCGTCGCCGGCGCGCAGCACCTGCCCTGCTTGCGCGTACTCCGCGTTCACGCTCACCGCGATTCCCTTGAATTGCCTTCCCCCGCGCTCCGCGCTCAGTTGCGCCAGCAGCTCCGCAACCGTTGCGCCCTCGCGCACCTCGATGGTGGCCGTCTCCGCCCCGAGCCAGTCCTTCAACACGCCAAATGGGAGTACTTGCACCTGGATCACGTCTTAAAGAATACCGCCTGCTGCATTAGACGCAGCAGGCGGCAATCTGAACCCTGAACCCTGGACCCTGTCTCTTCACACCATCTTGTACAGGAACCCCGTCGGCGTCCCCCACAGGTTTCTCGCCCGGTCCTCGTAAAAGATGCTCACCTCGATCCCGCCGATATCGTAGTCAAACAGCGGAACGCGGTCGAATGTGTAGTCGCCGCGCACTGAATACTCGTCCCCTCCGCAGTCGATCATCAGCGTGTCTGCCGTCGACATCCGCTCCGGGTGCGTCAACATCATGCACCCGATGGCAAACATCCCCAAACCAAACTCATTCCCCGCCAGTGACGTGCGCGTCCTCCGTGCCGAGCAACCCCGATGCAGCATCCCCGCTTGCGCCGGAACCACTAGAATGTCATTGCCCCCCTGCTGCTCGGCCAGGATCTTCTCCGCCAGCTTTGAGCGCTCGGTCTGCCGCAGAAACTTATCGCCGAGCTTCCCAACGATCCGGTTTGAAACCTTCCGCTTCGTCGACAGGACCTCAATCAGCATCTCCACCGCTTCGTTGTATGTCGGAGCCAGCGCCTGCCAGCGCGGAATCGCGAACCATGCCTCCGCCCCCTCCAGCAGCGGCTTCCGCGCCAGCTTCTCGTGGCAGCTCCCCAGCACCGGAAACAGCGTCTTTAGCGCCGTTACTTGAGCCTCAATCGGACGCACACGATACGTCGGCGGATACACCCGGTTCGAAGCCACCTCTTCGTCCTTGAACTTGTCGCTGATCGTGTGGCGCTGGATCGCCTCCACCAGCACCTCCGACACTTCCAGCTTCACCTTCTTCGACGAATCCAGAACCGCCTGCGCGCTCTGCCGATCCAGTTGCTCGATCACCGTCCGGTACGCGTGCTGCACAGCCTCGTCGAGAAACGCCATGAGCATCTGGTTCTGCGTCTCTGTCGTATTTCCCGACAAATGCAGGGGCACAAACTGATGAGATGAGATGGGGGTGGTGGCCATATTTGCTACTCCTCGTGTCCCAAACGAACTCACGCTCCCTTTCTCATCGGCCAAAGCTCACGTTACGCTAGTGCCCTCTTGTGATCTGGACCACTTTCCCCCCGGAATGGCCCTTCATCCCGGCAAACGACATAGGCCGGCGCATTGGCCGGCCTCCCTCATTGTTCAACAATTTCAGCAGCTTCTGCCGTTAATGGGCTGTGCCCACCCCGACCTCGATCTCATCCGGTTTCAGATCCGGCCTTGCCTTCAGCAGCGGCAGCGCCACCGCCAGCACGTCCTCAATCCGGCTGGCGTAGTGCACCGTCACGCCTTCCATCACTTCCGGCGTCAGGTCCTGTTCCACATCCTGCCGATTCTCCGCCGGCAAAATAATCGTCTCCACCCCGGCACGCCGCGCGGCCAGAAACTTCTCCTTGATGCCG
>CAYWSR010000285.1:0-3662 GCA_964460385.1 uncultured Occallatibacter sp.
TAAATTAAGTCCGAAGCCCGATAAGCCCCACCATCTGATAAGTCCGAGCTCTAGCTTCTAACTTTGAATCACCGGCGGTCGATCCGCAAAAGCTCAATCCCTCCGCTGACTCAGCCAGGTCGAGAGCATCCCCGCAACCTCATCCGGCTTCTCATACGCTGCAAAGTGTCCCGCATCCTCGATCACGTGAAGCTCGCACCCGCCCGGCGCAGCCTTGAACGCTTCCATCTCCGCAGCCGTCACGCCTGCGTCTTCCCCGCCCGCAATCGCCAGCACCGGCACTCGTATCGACGCAATATCCGGCGCCGAATCCGGCCGCACCGCCAGCCCCGCCTGCACGGCAACCGCCGCTTCCACCGAAAGCGTCATCCGCGCCCGCAGCTCGCCCACAATCTCCGGCCGCGCACTCCTCGACGTCGCCCCGAGCAGGCTCTGCGCCATCCCTTCAAAGAATCTCTCTGTCCCATCCGCTCTCACCTGCTCGATGTTCGCCTTCCGCCGCGCCCGGTTCGCCGCCGCATCCGGCTGCGCCTTCGAACATACAAACGCCAGCCCCTTCATCCGTCCCGGCGCTCTCCGCACCAGCTCCATCAGCACATACCCGCCAATCGAGCAGCCCACAAAATACGCTTCCGCAATCCCCAGGTGATCCAGCAGCACCAGCATGTCTGTGCCCAGCTGCGCCATCGTCAGCACCGGCGCGTCTACCACTTCTGCGAATCCGCCCACAGCAAGTCCCGCGCCCAGTTCCGACCCACCATGACCGCGCAGATCGGGCACAATCGCCCGCACCCCTCCCGACGCTTGCAACCGCTCCACCACCGGCCGCCAGTAATCGTGATCGAGCGGTGTGGGATGCAGAAACACGACCGCCGCGCCCTCGCCCGTTTCCTCAAATGCCAGCCTCGCCCCACCCGACTCGTACCAGCCCATCCACTTCTCCGCCCTTCCCACACTCGCACTCACACACTCACACTCGCACTCCCACACTCACACTCACACTCACACTCACACACTCACACTCGCCCTTCCCACACTCACACTCACACTCGCACTCACATACGCGGCGGATAAACTCCCGGCGCCTCAATCCCCTCCTCCGGGATTCCGATCCAGCATGCCAGGTACGCTACCGCAACCATCCCTCCCGAGAAAAGCGCCCCCAGCACGGTAGCGATGCGAACCACCGCAACATCCCACCCATACGTCTGCGACAGCCCGATGCACACGCCGGCAATCTGCCGCCCCATCAGCGGCCTTACCAGCCGCTTGGTCGGCATCCCATACACCGCCGCCGGTACGCCCGCCCCGCACTTCGAACAGAAACGCGCGCTGTGGGGCAGCGGCGTTCCGCATTGGTTGCAATAAATCGCCATCTCTCAAACCTCCGGGCACTCTTAACTTCAGTCAAACTATACGAAATCCGGCCCGCTCCAGTTCCCTCCACCCGTCCGCCTCACGGTGCCCGCCACGGCTCCCGCAATCGCCTCCGTGCTGTTTCCGCCCGCGACGTATTCGGCCCCGCATCGATCGCCGCCCGGTAGTCCTTCACCGCCAGCGCCCGCTCCCCGTTTGCATCGTGGCACTCCCCCGCACCCAGCAGCGTCCGCACCTTCAACTCACGTCCAACGCCTGCTGTCCAAGCCGCCTGCTCATACGCCTGCGCCGCCTCGCCGTAGTGCCGCTGCCCTCGCAGCGCGTCGCCCAGTCCGAAGTACGTCAACTCCATCCGCGCCGACGAAAAGTACCCCGCCTTCGCATTCGTCGAAACGATCTCCCGGTAGGCCTCCACAGCGCCCATCCCTTCGCCGGCATCCTTGCGCAGGTTTGCCTCCTCCAGCCAGAAAAGATAATCCCGCGGATACTCCGCCTTCAGCTTTTCCACCACCTTGATCGCTTCCTTGTACCGCCCCTCCCGCCGCAGAAACAAACAAATCGTCGTCCGCGCCTCCACGTTGGTCATAATTCCGCGGTTCCCGTCGTCCGTCAGCGCCTCCAGCCCCTTGGTCTTCGAGCCGGTCACCCCCGCAAACCCGATCAGCAGCTTGAATGCGAATGGCAGCGCGCCCACCACGTACTCGTACACCCCCACCACCAGCTTCGCGTCCACATAGGCCGGATCGAGCTGCAACACCCGCTCGTGATCGTCTTTCGCGCCCGTCGCCAGCCGGAACCCCCGCCAATACGCCCGCTCCACCATCGCCACATACGCACACGTCAGCGCCCTTGCCCATCCCCGGGCATACAGTGCATCCACATCGTTCGGGTTCGTTCCCAGCCGCCCATCCGCCTCGTGAATCGCCTCCTCCGACAGCGCCATGATCCGTTCCCGCACCTTCGGGTCCTCTTCGGTCACGTGCTTGCCCGTCAGAAAACCGTCATTCGCATAAAACGTCGTGTCCAGCAGGTCCTCGCGATAGAGCTCCTGAAACACCATCGCCTCCAGCAGCATCGCTGTCGCCTGCGGATCGCCCTTGTGCGCCGCATGGAACCGCTCAAACCTCACCACCGCCCCCGGATAATCCAGGTCGTAGAAGTGCGCGTAGGCTTCCTTCACCAGCGGATCTCGATTCAAGGGATTCGTGTGCACCTCGCCGGCCCACGCCGTCACCGCCAGCGCCGCCACTGCCACCCCGCACAGCCACCCCCCCGGCCAGCCCATCACCTTACTCATTCCTCGCACCTGTCATCCTGCGCAGCCTCACTTGCTGCCGCAAGTCGGGCCCACGGTTGAGCTCAGGGCTGACTTGCTGACCCGCTAACGCGCACATGCGCGCTAACTTGCTGTTGTTGTCTGTCTTCTCGTTGTCTCTAGCACCTTGTTCATCGGGAGCCGGGCTCCCCGCGTTCGCCGCTGTCATCCATTCTCGCGGCTGTCACCCCGAGCGAAGCGCTTTTCAGCGGAGTCGAAGGACCTGCTTCTTCTCACTTCTCGCCGTTAGGGCCGGCACCGCCATCCATCTTCCTCAACCTCGCCAAAAGGAAACTCCCGCCCCTTCACGTTACACACATTGAACCACTCCCCCGATTTATCTCTCATGCACTTTGCTGTACGTGTGCTTCGGCCCTGAACTCTTTTGAACCCCAAGAGGTCTGCTGACATGAATCGCAAAGAGATACTGCGCTTGCTTCTTAATCAGGCTCAGTTTAACGGATTCGAGTTCCGCCGCTGGTTTCAGTCCCATGTCCGTCCAGGCTGGGATGGCGCCGAGCAGGCGCTCACACTCCTCGCCTCGGAGGGTCGTTATTTCACCCTCATCTTCTCTCATGAGTTCGCGCGCTGCTTCTGGCGAACCGGGGCCCACATGAGCTTCATGGTCCCCTCGGTCACCTACCCGCGCGTCAACTCCTATGGCGAAATCATCCAGGTCACCCGCAAACCATTCACCCGGCGCACCATCAAGCCCGACGTCTGGAACTATCACTTGCGTCAGATGGCAGTCGCCGACGACCCCATCGACTATCTCTGCCGATTCCTACCCCAGGGAGATCAGGAGAAGCTCCGCTCCTCCGTCGATCCTGAAATCGCCGCCGAAGCCTGATCCATTCGCGCGTGCCCCATCCATTTCGCGTTCTTGGCGAAATGGGTGGGACAGAGTAAACTCCCCGTGCCCCATCCATTTCGCGTTCTTGGCGAAATGGGTGGGACAGAGTAAACTCCC
>CAYWSR010000285.1:3762-4794 GCA_964460385.1 uncultured Occallatibacter sp.
CGTGCCCCATCCATTTCGCGTTCTTGGCGGAATGGGTGGGACAGAGTAAATTCCCCGTGCCCCATCCATTTCGCGGTCTTGGCGAAATGGGTGGGACAGAGTAAATTCCCCGTGCCCCATCCATTTCGCGTTCTTGGCGAAATGGGTGGGAGACCAATATCCTTTTCGGACCAGTCGACTGTCCTGGGGTCCCGCGTCGCCGTAATCCGTTCTGGATTACCATAGAGCCATGCCCATTCCGGAGCGCATGAACCCGACCTTCGCCTCTGCTGACCCTCCAGCGGTAAACCGGCTCGAGTTGGCTCGCGAAAGACTGATCGTCGCCCTCGACGTTCCCGACGCCGCATCCGCCGCAGCCCTGGTTGCCAGCCTCGAAGACACCTGCCACTGGTTCAAAGTCGGCCTCGAGCTTTTTACCGCTGCCGGCCCCGCAGTCCTTGAGCCCCTCATCAAGCGTGGAAACTCCGTCTTCCTCGACCTCAAATTCCACGACATCCCCAATACCGTTGCCGGTGCAGTCCGTTCCGCCGCCGCCCTCGGTCCCCGCATGCTCACCATCCACGCCTCTGGCGGCCCATCCATGCTCATCGCCGCCCGTGCCGCGCTTGCCGGCCTGCCCAACCCCCCTCAACTTCTCGCCGTCACCATGCTCACCAGCATCGACCGGGCCCAGTCTCACGCCATTGGCTTTCAAGGTTCTCCCGGCGATCAGGCCCTCGCCCTCGCCCGCATGACCCTCGATGCAGGCATCGACGGCTTTGTCTGCTCCCCGCAGGAGGTTGCAGCCATCCGTGCCCTGGCTGGCCCCGACGCTATCCTCGTCGTCCCCGGAATCCGCCCCACCGGTTCCGATCTCGGCGACCAAAAGCGTGTCAGCACCCCCGCGGAAACCCTCCGCCTCGGCGCCAGCTACCTCGTCATCGGCCGCCCCATCACACACGCAGCCGATCCCGCCCGCGCCGCCTCCCTCATCCTCGACGAAATGGCCGAAGCCCTCTAACCCTGATTGCCGAAGGCTAAGCACGTTCGGGC
>CAYWSR010000286.1:0-4773 GCA_964460385.1 uncultured Occallatibacter sp.
ATCCTGCGCCCATGAAGCTGCGCACCCTTCGCCACTTTCAGTCCCTTAACCGATGCCTCGATCTGGCCCACTCCATCGCGCGCGGCCTGCCCATCGTCGCGGCCCTCGCATTCGTCATCGCCGGATGCCGCTCTTCCGGACCCGTGTGGTCCTCTGCGGACTCCGCCCGATCGAATGCAGCCGCGTCGAGCGCAAACGCTCAAATCGACGCGCACCTCCGGGCCCAACTCGCCAGCGCATCCGGTTTCGACTACTACCTGCTCAATCTCTCCTGGTCGCCCGAGTTCTGCCACGGGCACCCCGATGCCGCCGAGTGCGCCGTCCACTCCACTTTCGTGCTCCACGGCCTCTGGCCGCAAAACAACGACGGCGGCTACCCGGAGAACTGCACCAGCGCCCCCGGCCCATCCAAGTCTCCAGACCCCTTGGCCTTCGCCGACATCTATCCCGACGCCGGCCTTCTTCAACACGAGTGGCGCACCCACGGCACCTGCTCCGGCCTCAGCGCCGACACCTTCTTCTCCGCCGCCCGCGCAGCCCTTCGCTCGGTCGCCATTCCCCCCGCCTTCAACAACCTCGACCATCAGACGTCGATGACCCCCGACGAAATCCTCTCCAGCTTCACCGCGACCAACCCCTCCATCCCCCGCGCAAGCCTCGCCCTTAGTTGCGGCAACAACTGCCTCACCGCCGTCGAAGTCTGCCTCGACAAGACCCTCCACCCCATCGTCTGCGGCCCCATCCGCTCCTGCCGCGCCAACATCGTCCGCATCCCGCCGCCGCGCTAGCGCGGCTTGAAAACAAGAAAGCCCCCGTGCCCCATCCATTCCACAGGTTTCCGAAGGAAAAATGCGGAATGGGTCGGATACGAGGATGCCGCATTACCGCAACTTCAACAACTCTCTATTCCCCGTACATCCCCGCAGCGATCTCCTCGCCTGCCCGCTCCACGCTCTCCGGCCGACCGAGATCCCGCCACTGCACTCCATCCGCCCGGAACGCCATCACGCGCTCGCCATTCCGGGCCAACTCAAGATATGCATCGATGATCGAGAACGCCCCCTCCTGCTTCATTTCCGCGAATATCCGCGCCGCGATCACGTGAATCCCACAGAACGCCAGCGCGGTCGCTTCCCCATGCGACCCCACCCACTCCGGTTCTCCGTCTAGCCCTGCCCGCCGCCCAGCGAGCCGGCCCTCACCATCGAACAGCAGATACCGCGACGTCTCCCGCTCCATCACCGCCAGCGTCGCCAGCGCTTTGCTCTCCCGATGCGCCCTCACCATCGCGCTCAGATCGATCGTGCTCAATACATCCACGTTGTGCACCAGAAACGGCTCGTCCTGTCCGCCACCCTCCGCATGCCCTTCGAGAAAGAACCACGCCGCCTTCTTCAACCCCCCGCCCGTATCCAGCAGTGTGTCCTCGCGCGAAACCTCGATTCGCATCCCAAAGCCGTCATTCGCCCGCAGATATTCCTCGATCATCTCCGCGTAATGATGCGTGTTCACGATCGCCTCGCGCACGCCGGCTCTTTTCAACTTAGCCAACGTCAGCTCCAGCATCGTCCGCCCGCCCACCTCTACCAGCGCCTTGGGCCGGTCGTCGGTCAACGGCCGCAGCCGCGTCCCCAGCCCCGCCGCCAGCACCATCGCCCTCATATCGTCGGTGTCTCCGGGCCCTGCTGATCGTGCGGCGTCCCCTCGTCCTCTTGTCTGGTGCTCTCTACGCGATCCAGCTCTTGATGCCGCAGCACCACCGCAACGCCGCCCTTGCCCGCCAGGTGTTTCGCCAACAGCTCGGCCAGGTACACAGAGCGGTGCTGCCCGCCCGTGCAGCCAAACGAGACCATCAGATCCTTGAATCCGCGCCGCTGATAAGCCGCCACGCTCGCGTCCACAAGCGCAAAAGCAGTCTCCGCGAATTGCTGCACGCTCTCCTCGGCCCGAAGGTAGTCAATTACCGCCTCATCCTTGCCCGTCAGTTGTTTGAATCGCTCCTCGCGCCCAGGATTTGGCAGGCTCCGCCCGTCAAACACAAACCCGCCGCCATTCCCGCTCTCGTCCGCCGGCATCTGGCGGTGAAACGAAAAGCTGAAGACCCGCACTTTCAACCTTGCCGCCGGGTCGGCGAGCCCCGTCAGCTTCTCCGACGCCATCATCCCCTTGAAGGCTTCCATCAACGTCGGCAGCGCAATCGGCAGCGTCGCGTTGTGCGCCAGCCAGCGTAAATTCTTCAGCGCATACGGCACACTTTGCAAGAAGTGCGTCTTCCGTTCGTAGAACCCGCGAAACCCATACGCGCCCAGCGCCTGCATGATCCGCACATACACATACGCGTAGTAGTGCTCCATGAACGCCGCTCGGTCGAACGGCAAATACTGCCTCAGGCAATCGAGATAATGCTCCAGCAACTCCTGCCGCACCTCCGGCGGCAGATCGGCCTTCGCATCGTAGAGCAGCGAGGCAATGTCGTACTGCAAAGCCCCTCTACGCCCGCCCTGGTAGTCCAGAAAATACGGCTCCCCTTCGCGCAGCATCACGTTCCGCGATTGAAAGTCCCGAAAAAGAAAATAATCGTGCGGCGCTGTCAGCAGAAAGCGCGTCAGCCGCGCAAAGTCGTTCTCAAGCGCCTGTTCATTGAACGGAATCCCCGCCAGCCGCAGAAAGTAATATTTGAAATAGTTCAGGTCCCACGCAATCGACTGGCGGTCGAAGCTCGCGCGCGGATAGCAGACCTTGTAGTTCAGGTCGCGGCCCGCCTCCACCTGAAAGCGCGGCAGCGCAGCCACCACCTTGCGATACGCCTCAATGGCAGCCGGCTCAATCGCCTCGCCGTTCCGATGCGCCCCGAGAAACTCATAGAGCGTCGTATCGCCCAAATCTTCTTCAAGGTACGCGCCCTCATTCAGCGCCTCGGCGTAAATCTCCGGTACCGGCAGCCCATGCCGCCTGAAGTGCCTTGAAAACTCGAGAAACGCCACATTCTCTTCGCGCACCGGGTATAGAATCCCGATCGCGGTGCGTCCGCCGCCCGCCAGCCGCACAATCGCGCGCCCCGACCCGCCCAACTGCCCCTGCAGCGGAGCAACAACTTCCGCGGGGAGATGAAAATGCTCCTCGAACAGCCGTTTCAGAATGTCCATTGATTGATTTTCTAACAGCGCAGCGGCTTGTCTTGAATGATCACACCAAAAATAATGTTGTCATCCTGAGCGAAGATTGGCTCGCTCTTGAGCCAATCGTAGTCGAAGGACCTGCGGTTGTACTTTGCCTCATGCGAAAACCAGATTACTTCATTTTCTTAGCAGCGTCCGGTGGCGGCCCCAGGTCCACATGGACAGTCGCATAGGAACTCGTTGGGTCATCGTTATACATCAAGCTCTGTCCGACTACTTCTCCCGACCGGAAAACGATGTATGTGGCAGGCCGCGCGGCGAGAACTTCCGGGGGGATGTTCTTGCCACTGATATCGCCGTAGTCGCTGATACGAGAACCTTCTGCCGCGATCCTGCTCGTATATATCCTCGCTTCGAATCCGTCCCAATTCGTATAGTGCTTCCCGAGCTCACAACTGAGAGCGATCAAACCATCATGATTGTCATCTGAGGGACTTATGCTCACAAACAGATACATCAAATGAGTCGACTTGATTTTTACTCTTTTCACCTCCTCGTATTTCGGAACGCGATCATGAATGTGCGCCAGGCAGTTATCTTTCTCGGTAACTCGAAAACCGCTCTGCTGACTGCTCCCAACTAGGCCCGGCATTAAGAACATCAGCACGCTTGCAATACAACCTGTGCGCACAATTCCTCCGAACCGCGCCATACCCCATCCCCCATACCCCAGTCCCTAAACCGGCTTCCATCGCAGCACCGGCTTTCGCGCCGCCTGTACCTCGTCCATCCGCGAAACCCGCGTGGAGTGCGGCGCAGTCTTTACCAGCTCCGGGGTCTCCTCCACCTCGCGCGCAATCGACCGCATCGCCGCCACAAACAGGTCCAGCTCCTCCAGGCTCTCGCTCTCCGTCGGCTCAATCATCAGCGCGCCCGGCACGATCAGCGGAAAGCTCACTGTGTACGGATGGAACCCATAGTCGATCAGCCGCTTGGCAATGTCGCCCGTCTTCACGCCTTTCGCGGCCTGCCGCTTGTCGCTGAAGACCACCTCGTGCATCGAAGCCGTCTTGTACGGCAGCTCGTACACATCTTCCAACTTGGCGCGAATATAGTTCGCATTCAGCACCGCGTCTTCCGTCGTCTGCCGCAACCCATCCGGCCCATTCGCCAGAATGTATGCCAACGCACGAATAAACATCCCGGTATTCCCGTAGAACGCACGCACCCGCCCCACCGATTGCGGCCGATCGTAGTTCCAGTGAAGCTCACCCGCCGAAACGACCGGGTTAGGATATTCATCCGTCTCCAACTCGACTTTCGCAGCCACCGGCGCACGGAATATCGGCGCCGCTCCAGCCGGGGCGACGTCCGCATCCGCGCTCTCCCAGCTCTCCGTCGACGGGCTGGGCACTTCTGTTCCCTTTTCCCTGTTCCCTGTTCCCTCGCTCCTCACCAACACCGGCGTCGGCAAAAACGGCTCCAGAAATCCCTTGCACGCCACCGGCCCTGACCCCGGCCCGCCGCCCCCATGCGGCGTCGAAAACGTCTTGTGCAGGTTCAGGTGCATCACGTCCACGCCAAAGTCGCCCGGCCTCACCTTGCCCACCAGCGCGTTCATGTTGGCGCCGTCCATGTAGAGCAGCGCGCCCTT
>CAYWSR010000287.1:0-4754 GCA_964460385.1 uncultured Occallatibacter sp.
TCTCGCTCACGCTCAGGTAGGCCAGCCCCGGCGGAATCATCACCGCCTTCTGCGATCCGCCGATCAGAACATCAATGCCCCAGCCATCGACATCAAAGTGAGTTGTCCCGAGCCCGGTAATGCCGTCCGCCACCAGCAGAGCCGTGCTGCCGGCCTCCCTGATGATCTTCGCCACGGCCTCCACATCGTGCCGCACCGCGGTCGAGGTCTCCGTAGCCTGCATGAACACAGCCTTGTGCTCCGGCTTCAGCGCGGCCTTCACCTGCGCCAGGTCGAAGGTCTGCCCATACGGCGCAGTCAACACATCCGGCTCGCAACCGAACGCCTTGGCCAGCCCCGTCCAGCGCTCGCCAAATTTTCCCGCCGTCAGCACGAGCACCTTATCGCCAGGCGAGGTCAGATTCGAGACCGACGCCTCCATCGCCCCCGTCCCAGAGCTCGACAGAAGCAGCACATCGTTCTGCGTTCCGACAAAGACCTTGAGCTGGGCCAGAACCTTTTGGTAGAGCGCCTTGAACTCAGGGGTGCGGTGGTGCATGTCCGCCGCCGCCATGGCAAACTGAGCCGCCGGCAGCAGGGGGGTGGGCCCGGGTGTAAAAAGCCGTGTCTTCCGAATCATGTGTGGTCTCCTTAGCGTGAAATCACATAATAAACATTTTTGTGGTTTCTGTGAATCCAATCCTGTGCAAATCCGTCGGTCGATGCCGAAGTGGGCCATTTTGGCCCAAACTGGTTACAATTCTTGTTTGGGCCGCGGTTTAGCAGCGGACAGGCGGCTAAAGACACCGCCGGAAGTCAGATCCCAGGAGTCAGCATGCCCGAAGCAGGCGCACTCGAAGCCATCGTCAGTCAACAAGTTATCATCGCCATGAAGGCGCACGACGCCGAGCGCACTACCACCCTGCGCCTCATAAAGAACGCGCTCAAGAACAAGGCGATTGAGAAACGCGAGCTCCTTACCCCGGCCGAGGAGCAGGCCGCCCTGGCCACCATGATTAAGCAGCGGCGCGACTCCATCGAGCAATTCACCAAGGGCAACCGCCCCGAACTGGCCGCCAAGGAAGCTGGCGAAATCGGTGTCATCGAGGAGTTTCTGCCCAAGGCCCTGGACGAGGCCAACCTCACTGCCCTGGTCACGGAGGTCCTCGCCGAGCTCGCCACTGCGGCCGGAAAGCCACTGACTCCGAAAGAAATGGGGCAGGGAATCAAGGCGGTTCAGGCCAGACTGCAAGCCACAGGCGTCCGCGCCGAAGGCCGGCTGGTGAGCGAGGCAGTGAAAAAGGCTCTGGGAACCTAATGGCTCCAACGATCGGTTGGCGCGCCAGATCATCCCCAAACGGATCGAAGCCAGGGGCCTTTTGAGCTCCGGGTTCCGCATTGTTGCCGGGATATTGGCGACCGGTTCTAGTTACTCGGCTTGTCCGTTGCGGGTGCGGCCGGAGCCGTGTCCGCGGGCGTTGCTGGAGGTGTGTCGGCCGGCGCCGATTGGCCCTTGGAGAAGTTCCGGACGTAATAGATCAGTGCCCGGACCTCGTCGTCCTTGGCCCGGCTGTCGGCCTCCGGCGGCATCTTGTCCTTGCCGTTGCGGATGATCTCGAAGAGCTGCTTTTCGGTTTTTCCTGCGAGCACGGTCGGGTTGGTCCAGTCATCCATGGTGAGGGCCATGTCCTTGGCCAGGTCGGTTTTTCCGTTGCCGTTGTCTCCGTGGCACATGGCGCAATCGACGCCGTAGGTCTTCTTCGCCTTCTCCAGCATGTAAGCTGAGGGCTTGGCCGTTGCGGTATCTTGCCCGGCGGGCGGGGCTGCAGCTGGCCCGGGCGCAATCGCGGGCAAAAGCACAAGGGCTGAGACGAGCAAGAACGGCTTAAGCATTAGGAGCCTCCTCAGTTGCAGGTATCGGCAAAAGGCATCCCGCAGCTGGTCTGAATTCACGGACCGAATTATAGGCCGAAAATGCACGGGGCGCTTGTGAGGCAGCTCACTTTTGCTTTTGCCGTTCTTTAGAAGACTTCGTTGGCCCCCTCCGGTACCGGTACGTGTTTGAGCATGCCAAGTTCGCCCACCAGCCGCTCAAGCCGCGCGCGGGTGGCAGCACTGGGAGGCACCAGCGGCAGGCGTACGTGATCGGAACAGCGGCCCATCAGGTTGAGCACCGTCTTCACCGGGCAGGGGTTCGAATCCCAGAAGTTGGCGTCGATCAGCCGGGCATAGCGGCGCTCCAGTTCGCGCGCTTCGTTCCAGTTATTGCCCAGCGCGGCCCGGATCATCCGTGCCATCTCGGCCGGAATCTCGTTGGCAGCCACGCTGATCAGCCCGTGCGCTCCCACGCCGATTGAAGCCAGCGCCATGTTGTCGTCGCCGCTGAAGACCTTGAAGCCGCGGGGCAGCGTGCGGGTTAGCTCGGCGATCTGCGGCAGCTTGCCGCTCGACTCCTTGATGGCCTGGATGTTCGGCGCAGCCAGCGCCAGCCGAACCACAGTCTCCGGGTCGAGATTCACGCCAGTGCGGCCGGGAATGTTGTAGAGGGTCACCGGCAGCGGATCGACAGCCTTGGCCAATGCGAGAAAGTGCTGGAACTGCCCCTCCTGCGAGGGCTTGTTGTAGTAGGGATTGGCAGAGAGCACCGCACTGACGCCGGGAATCTTAGGCAGTTGCGCGGCGAGCCTTAACAGCGTGCGCGTCGAGTTGTGCGTGCAACCGGCCCACACCGGCACGCGTCCAGCCGCCGTCTCGGCAACGATGCGAACCGCGTGCACCCATTCGTCTTCGTCGAGCGTGGCGGCTTCCCCGGTCGATCCGCAGGCCACCAGAAAGTCGATGCCCGACTCGATCTGAAAATTCACCAGCGCCCTGAATGCTGGCTCGTCGATTGATCCGTCCGCATGAAACGGCGTGATGATCGCTGTACCGCAACCCATGGTTTCCATAACAGGCAAGTGTATAACGAACCTGCGTCCCGCATCTGTGAAGCCCATGAGGCCGGGCGAACCCGGTTCATTGCAATTGAAAGCGGTTGAGATTGGCTAGTTTGGCGGAGGTTCCCAGTTCGCACGCAAAAGAATTTACCGAATCCTGTCGAAATCCGTCCCGCCCGTTCGACTAATGTCCAGAACAGGCAATAGGAGGCCTGAAACCATGCAATATCTACTCTTGATCTATGCGGCTGAAAGTCAGTGGAGCACGATGACCGAAGAGCAGGGCGCCAAGATGATGGCGGAATACGGGGCGTTTACTCAGAGCATCATCGACAACAAAAACTACGTGGGCGGCAACCGGCTTCATCCGGTCGCAAAAGCAACCACGGTCCGTGTGCGGGATGGCAAGACCGCGGTAACCGACGGCCCATTTGCCGAAACCAAAGAGCAGCTTGGCGGGTACTACCTGATCGAGGCCGCCGATCTTGACGAAGCCACCGCCATCGCGGCACGCATCCCCGGCGCGCGTCCGGGCTCAATCGAGGTCCGGCCTATTGCCGGGATGTGAACCGGCAGGCCGCAATAACCGGCAGCCCAGCGTCTTTCCGAGCCCTCCCCATCTTCCCCAACCGTAGCCGGATTCACACGGATCGGGCTACGCTTGGTCCAGGGCCTTTCAAATGGCCCAGGGGTGGGGCAGTTGGCCGAAGACGAGCGATCGCTCGAGCAGATCTATCGAGACGAATGGGGCAGAATTGTCGCCACGCTGATTCGTCTGTTGGGCAGCTTCGATCTCGCCGAGGAAGCGGCTCAGCAGGCTTTTGGCCTGGCCGTTGAGCTGTGGCCGCAGCAAGGCGTTCCTGCCAATCCGCGCTCATGGCTGGTCTCCACCGCTCGCCACAAGGCCATCGACGCGCTTCGGCGCAAGCAGCGTTGGGAAGACAGCGGCGATCCAGAAGCGGTTTTGCGCGACCTTGAGCAGCAGCCCGCGCTGGAGGCCGGGGAGGAGAACTTGCTGTTTGAGGACGATCGCCTGCGGTTGATCTTTACCTGCTGCCATCCGGCTCTCAACACTGATGCGCAGGTGGCGCTCACCCTGCGCACGCTCTGCGGGCTCACGACCGAGCAGATCGCCCAGGCCTTTCTTGTTCCGCTCGCAACCATGGGCCAGCGCCTGGTGCGCGCCAAACAGAAGATTCGCGACGCCGGCATTCCCTACCGCACACCGCAGCTTCCAGATCTGCCTGAGCGCCTTGCGGCGGTGCTGCTCGTGGTCTATCTCGTTTTCAACGAGGGCTACAACTCGGCAGCCGAAGGGCGCTCTCTCTCAGCGGAGGCCATTCGCCTGGGCAGGATTCTCGTCGAACTGATGCCACAGGAGGCCGAGGTTCGCGGCCTGCTGGCCCTGATGCTGCTCAACGACGCGCGCCGCGCCGCAAGACAGAGCGCGGCCGGCGACCGGATTCTGCTCGAAGACCAGGACCGGAGCCTGTGGGATCGGGAGCGCATCGCCGTGGGTCTCGGGTTGGCGGAGTCGGCCCTGCGCCTTGGGCCGGGACCCTACTCGGTGCAGGCAGCCATCGCCGCCGTTCATTCCAATGCCCGGACCGCTGCAGAAACCGATTGGCCGCAGATTGTCGCGCTCTACGATGTTCTGCTGCGCATGCAGCCGTCGCCAGTGGTCGAATTGAATCGCGCGGCAGCCGTCGCCATGGCGCAGGGGTGCGAGTCGGCCCTGAGGCTGTTCGATGAGTTGGACCAGCGCGGCGAACTCCGCAACTACCACCTGCTGCCCGCCGCCCGCGCAGACATACTCCGTCGACTTGGCCGCTGGACCCC
>CAYWSR010000288.1:0-4651 GCA_964460385.1 uncultured Occallatibacter sp.
GCCGGTACCAAGGGAAGTGTCGAAGGGCGTTGTTCCGATCGACCAGGTAACTCCAGTGACCGAATCGCCTTTGTTCACCCATGCGCCAAAGACCATCTCGCCGATGGTTACGCCGGAGGAAAGCGTGAAGGAGTCGGTGGTGGAATATCCTCCGCTCACTTGAAACGCACTGATCTGGCCGCTCACGGGGAAGTCGCTAAACGGCTGTTGGCCACGCACAGCCGTGGCCGTAAGAAGCAGCAGCGAAAGTGCGCAAGGGATGGAGAGACGACCTCTCATCTTTCTTTCCCTCCCAAGTTTTTCTTAGTCCTCAGGGGATCGGCGAGAGCATCATCTTAGGCCGCTTCGATTCTGAATGGCAAGTGAAAAAAGGTGCGTAGCTCAGTTGCTGAGCGCCTCATTCCGTCGACCTGTACTAACTGAATAATGAAGGTAACCATAACTGAGATCACCTAAGTAATGCCTAGCGGAGTACTTGAAAACGTACCTTAGAAGTGCTTACATTGACCCCTAGACCTTTCCCCTGAAGTCTAGCCTTTTCCCCCAAAAAGTCGGAGGTCACCGTGGCGAACACATACACGCTGAACGTGAACGGTCAGAATCACACCGTGACCGTAAATAGCCCGGCCATGCCCCTGCTTTGGGTTCTAAGAGACCTCATTGGCCTGACGGGAACCAAGTACGGCTGCGGCCAGAATACCTGCGGCGCGTGCACCGTGCTGGTGAATAACGTGGCAACTCGGTCTTGCATCACCGAAGTGGAAAATGTGGCAAACGAAACGATTGTGACCATCGAGGGTCTTTCTCCGAATTCGACCCATCCCGCCCAACTGGCCTGGATCGAGTTCCAAGTTCCTCAATGCGGGTATTGCCAGTCCGGGCAAATCATGTCGTGTGCCGGTCAGTTGCTGGCTGGCAATCATGGCGCCAACATCGCCGAGAAGATGCACGACATCTGCATCTGCGGTACATATCCGCGGATCACGCAAGCGGTAGATACGCTCTAGATGAACCTCGTCCAGCCTTCTGAGAGGGGCTCGACTTATGTCTGCAAAGGAAGCGAACGTTAGGTTCGAAACCGAGCCGCGCAAGATCAGCCGCCGAGAGTTCCTGGTTGTGGGAGGCGCGGCGGGCCTCACGTTGGGCTTTGCGCTCGAGCAAGGGCCGCGGAAGGCAGAAGCGCAGACAAATGGTATCGCGGGCCCGCCGGCAAGTACCCAGATGAACGCCTTTCTAAATATCACGAGCGGCGGCGCCATCACGCTGACCATCGGCTCTTCCGAGATGGGCCAGGGCTCGTTCTCGGGGCTGGCGCAGATCCTGTCAGAAGACCTGATGGTGAACTACAACACGATCAAGACCGTGCAGGGTGTGCCTGCGGTCGGGACCCCGCAGGTCGGCAACTCCATCGGCACCTTCGGAAGCACGGTGACCTGGACCAACTACTGGGCCATGCGCCAAGCCGGCGCTGCGGCACGCGAGATGCTGGTGCAGGCGGCAATGAATATCATCGGCGATCAGAGCCGCGGCAACTACACGGTTTCGAACGGCGTGATTACCTACACGCCGACGAGCACTAACATCAGTTATGGCCTAGTAGCAAACGCCGCCGCACTATTGCCAGTGCCCGCCAATCCGCCTCTGATTCCCGACAGCGAGTTCCAGTTCATCGGCAAAACCGTCAACCGTGTCGATATCCCCTCCAAAGTCAATGGGAGCGCAGTTTTCGGTCTGGATATTCGGCTGCCCAACATGGTCTATGCCGTGATTCAGCATTCCCCTGCCTTCGGGGGAGTCTTAAGCGGATCTGTTCCTGCTACACCGGCGGGCATGATCGCCGTGGTGCCCACCAAGGTGATTGCGGGGGTAGCGCTGGGCACGGAACAAGCGGGGAATGTGAATGCGGTCGCAGTCGTGGGCTTCAATACATGGGATACGTGGCAGGCGGCGTTGAACCTTAACGTCAAATGGACGACGCCCGCCAATGCTGCCTCGCTGAACAATGCAAACTTTGTGACCGAGGCGCAGAATGCGCTCACCACCAACACGCCCTACTCCTCGAGTGGTCCGAACACCCCGCCGACGTTGTATACCATCGAAGGAAATCAGGCTGCGGCCGCTGCAGTCATCGCCGGCGCGAACAAGCAGTTCTCCGCAACCTACAACCTGCCCTACGTGGCACATAACGCGCTCGAGCCGCTGAACTGCACGGTGAACTACGTCCCCGGCGTCTCCTGCGATGTGTATGCGTCTACGCAGAGTGCGGCCAGCATTCCGGGTGTTGTAAACCAGTTGACTGGACTGGCTACGAACAAGGTCAATGTTCATACGACATGGCTCGGCGGCGGTTTGGGCCGCAGAATCGAAATGGACATGGTCAGTCAGGCGGTTCAGGTGGCGATGGCCGTGGGCAAGCCGGTGAAGCTGATGTGGCCGAGGGAACAGTGTTTCCTGCGCGACGCATACCGTCCGGTTGCCCTGGTCCAGATCAATGCTGGGTTGAATAGCAGCGGCAACATTGTGGGCTGGTCCGCCACCAACGTTTCGCCTTCGCTCCTGGCTCAGCGCGGTTACCCGTTTGGCGCTGGAGGCGACAGCCAGGCATATGAAGGTACGTCAGGCCTGCCGTATAATCGCGGGGCCATCTCGACGCAGTGGATTTCACACTCCTCGCCGATCCCGATCGGGTTCTGGCGATCTGTCGGCATGTCGGTCAACACGTTTGCCGTGGAGTCGGCGATTGACGAGTTGGCCGCGCTTGCGGGGCAGGACCCACTCCAGTACAGACTCAAAATGTGCACCGACCCGCGCTGGACCGGGGTTCTGAATGCCGTGGCCAGCCTCTGCAACTATTCCTCGGGTCCACCCTCCGGACAGTTCTTTGGCGTGGCTGCCACGATGTATGCCAACAGCTACGTGGCGATGGTGGTGAACCTCTCCCTCACTGCGGCAAAGGATTACGAAGGATTTGCCAAACTCTTTGAGATAAATTCAGTCTACATCGCGCTGGATTGCTACCTGGCCGTGAACCCCGGCCAGATTCAGACGCAGCTGGTTGGCGGCATGGTGCACGGCCTCAACGCCGCGCTTTATGGCCGTCAGAGCTTCGTCAATGGCGTAGCGCAGTACCCGAACTTTTACCAGAACCGCGTCATTCGCATGGATGAAATGCCGCAGGTGTACACAACACTGATTCCGAACCCGGAGCAGTCCAGCGAAAGCACCCTGATCGGCGGCGTAGGCGAGCTCGGTGTTCCGTGCATTGCTCCGGCGCTGGCCAACGCCTACTTCAGGGCGAGCGGAACGCGCATACGCACGTTGCCGTTCTTCCCCACTGCAACGATGGGTGGCCTCAACAATCTCAGTATTTGAGGAGTTCGACGGCATTCTGGATGGCTGACGCGGTCTGCACAGGATGGACTGCGTCCCGCCTGGGGAGGGACGGCCTGCGCTACTGCACGGTCAGGCTGAACGTACCTGTTTCCGTAGTAGTCCCTGAAGTGCCGGTGACTGTCACGGTGTAGGCTCCCTCAGTTGTGCCGGCAATGCCGCCGCCACCGCCGCCGCCACCACCCGCGGTGCTGCCACAAGCAATTAGACCTGATGCGAGAGTGAAGAGGAGCGCCAGCATTCCAAGCATGGAGCGCCAGGAGCGCCGCCGTGCGGGCAAGCCGAAGAACAATAAGCAGGCAAGAGCTACGCCGCTCGCTGGATACCACGGCACTCCGGGACGAGTGGGAGGGACGAGAGCAGAGCTGGTTGGCGCGGTGGTGGAGATGATGAGCGTGGCCGTTGCGGCGGTGGCGCCGGTGATGCTGACAGGGCTTGAGGAGCCGAAACTGAAGGTGGGAGGATAGAGGGATCCGACTGGGCTGGAAGTGACCGCAGCCGTCAGCGTGACGCTGCCTGTAAAGCCGCCGGACGGCGTCACGGTGATGGTGGAAGTGTTGCTCGAGGTTGCGCCGGGAGCGACCGAGACCCCTGTGCCTGTGACGGCAAAGGTGGAGTTAGCCAGAGATGTGACGGAGATCGAGGTGCTGGTTGCTCCCGTCAATCCGGCGGCAGCCGCCGAGAGCGTGTAACTGCCCGATGTAGCGAAGACAAGATTACTGAACCCCGCAACCCCGTTGACCGCAGTCCCCGTCAACGTGCCGCTCACGCCCGCCGGCGTGGAACTGATGGTGACCTGAGCCGAGGACCCGGTGATAACGTTCCCGTTCATATCCTCAACCTGAACCACGATCGGACTCAGCGCTGCTCCCGCCGTGACCGAAGACGGTGGCTCTGTGGTGAAAGCCAACTGAGCCGCTGGAAGCGCGGTTCCTGTTCCGGTGAGGGTTGAGGTTTGGGGAGAACTGCTGGCGCTGTCGGCGACGGAGAGCGTGGCCGTGAAGCTAACTGCCGAGGCCGGGGTAAAGGTGACGTAGATGGAGCAACTGGAGCCGGCGGCCAGGGTCGCGCCGCAGGCGTTCGTGCCGGTCGAGAGCGCGAAGTCGCTGGGGTTGGTCCCGGTGATAGTCGGCACGATGTTGTTCAGCGCGGCGGTGCCGGAGTTGGAGAGTGTGGCCGCGAGCGCCGAGGAGGTAGAACCCGAGAGCGTGTTGGGGAAGGCGACCGGGGAGCTGAGCGAGGCGACGGGCGCGGTGCCTGT
>CAYWSR010000289.1:0-4604 GCA_964460385.1 uncultured Occallatibacter sp.
CTTCAGGTCCGTCTCCGGCAGCGCGGCCATCACCACCCGCTCCCGTTCCACCTTTTCACCGAGCCGCCGCTCCTGCTGCTGCAACGCGCGCAGAAAGTACTTGAGCCACGGTTCCCAGTTCGGCGCGCCCGTCCTCACCGTCTGCTGTGTCGCCCCCAGCGCCAGATAATAGTCCTCTCTTCTGCTTTCCATCACCCCCTCAAGCGAACTGTAAGGCACATACGCGTACCCCGCCTTCAGCAGCAGAAGCGTCGTCAACAACCGGCTCACCCTTCCGTTTCCGTCCTGAAATGGATGGATTTCGAGGAACACCACGGTAAAGACACCGATCGTCAGCAGCGGATGGAGCCGCTTCGTCTCCTGCGCCTCGCGCAGCCATGCAATCAATTCCGCCATCCGCCGTGGCGTGTCAAAAGGAGTTGCCGTCTCGAAGACCGTCGCGATCTGCTGCCCGTGTTCGTCAAATGCCGCCACGTTGTTCGGCAGCGTCTTGTAGTCGCCCCGATGCCTCTCGTCCTTCTCACTGAATTGAAGCAGGTCCCGATGCAACTGCTTGATGTGGTTTTCAGTGATCTCGATCTCAGCCCACGCCCGGAAGACCGTCTCCATCACCTCGGCGTATCCGGCAACCTCTTGCTCATCGCGCGTGGCAAAACTCTTGATCTCCAGGTTCGCCAGCAGCCGTTCTACCTCGAGGTCCGACAGCTTGCTTCCCTCAATCCTCGTCGACGAGCCGATGCTCTCAATCGTCGCCACGCGCCGCAGTGCGGTCAGCCGTTCCGGCGCAAGCGTTCCCAGCGCGCGCCATGCCCCTTTGAACTCATCGATTTCGGCGATGAGCGCGAGCATTTCCGGGGAAATCGGGATGTCTTTTGGATCAAACACAGAGCCTGATACCCATATATACACCCATAAACACCCATAAACCTACTCAATCAGTTTGAGTACCCATATTTACACCCATAAACACCCATAAAATCGTCGCCTCGTCACCGCTTCATGCAGAGCCGCCGCTCCCGCCCGCACGGGCTCCTGAGAACTGACCACTGACAACTGACCACTGACAACTGACCACTGATAAATGAGCGTCTAGGCAGTCATCTAAAAGCAGCTTTCGACAAAAATCAGCTCCCAAAATGTGTACGATTTCGTGCGTTTTCCCGCCGTTTTCTACCAATAACCACTCAAATCTTGCGCATAATTACGCTCCCTCGGCGCACAATGAAATCTGAAATCTGAAATCTGAAATCTGATAGCTGAAGGCTGGTAGCTGAGAGCTGAAAGCTGGAAGCAGTCCTTCCGTTACTTTCGTCCCTGGTCCCTCCGCCCCTTCGTTCCCGCACACCAATACACCTCGAAACACACGAACTTTCGCATCGAATCCCTTCAATATCATGTGCTTGGAAGCAAGAACGCTACCCCCTCCCCCTCCCCTGTGGAAAACCGCATCCGCCCTGCAAACAAAGAAGTTACCGGAAATCAGGCCTCAAAAAAGCGGTCCAAACAGCCACGATTCGGCCAAAATCAGCCACTTTTCCACCTGAATCAGCCATTTTTCGCCAGAAATCGCACGCTCTTTTCTTCCCCGTTTTGATTACCTAAGTCCCTGCCGCCGCCCCAAACGAAAAAGCACCCATGAGCATCCTGAATAAGGATGCTCATGGGTGCTCGGGTTTTTTGATCTCTGATCTCTGATCTCTCGTCAGGCTATGGAATAGCCTGATCGATACGGCCGCGACAGCATCGCCGTCGCTTCCGCATCGCCCACAATCTTCTCTTGCTTCACGTCCCAATGCAGCTTCCGGCCAACCATCATCGAGATCAGGCCCAAATGTCCAGGAAGTGTCGAGTGATGTGCCACTTGCACGGGCGTAATGGTCGGCTTCCGCGACTTCACGCTATCCAGGAAGTTCCGGTAGTGCGAGGTCGACTCGATCAGCTTGATCTTGCGCAGCGACTCAGGCAGCGGCAGCGGAGGCGGCGCGGAGGCCCAAGCAGCACCGCTGACCGCGTTCGGAGCGGACTTCACCCACTCAGGGTTGGAAGCGTCAAACCCGTCGCGATCGACCCAGACCCAACCATCCGTCCCAATCCACTTCGTACCCATCGAGAATGCCTTCGACCCGCCGCCAATCGTCAGCTGCACGTCGTTCGCGTAGCCCGTAACTTCTTTCTTATATAGGCATTCCACCGTGTACTTGGTCGCCGTGTTCCAGCATGCATCCTTCGCTGGAAACTCGCCGTGGCCCTCAATCTCCGAAGGCCCGCTCAGATCGAATCCCAAGCCCCAGTGCGCGATGTCACCGTGGTGCCCAATCCAATCGAGCAGTTGCCCGCCGCCTGTGTTGTAATTCCACCGCCAGTTCATGTGCACCCGCGCCTGGATGTACGGCTCCATCTTTGCCGGCCCAATCCACCGCTCGTAGTCGAAATCCGCCGGCGGATCGGTCACCGCCAGGTCCCACGCAGGGGTACCCGGCAGCAACAGCGCCGGGTCCTTGATCGGATCTTTCAGCGTCGCCAGCTTGGCCAGCAGCGCCGGCTCAGTTCCTTTGAAGTCGTGGTGCCCGCCCGGCAGCCCGACCTCAACATGGACGATGTTCCCAATCAGCCCGTTGCGCACGATCTCCGCCGCCTTGTGAAACGTCGGCAGCGATCTCTGCCACGAGCCCGTCTGCCAGATGATGTTGTTCTTCTCCACAGCCCGAACAATCGCCTGCTGGTCGGCCACAGTCTTCGCCAGCGGCTTCTCGCCGTAGATGTCCTTCTTTCGGTTGGCTGCCTCGGTGGCCAGGATCGCATGCCAGTGGTCTGGCACCGCAATCATCACCGCGTCGATGTCGTCCCGCGCCAGCAGCTCGCGATAGTCGTGGTAGGCATTGCAGTCCTTGTTGCCATAGGCAGTGTTGACCGTGTCCACCGCGGCCTGCAGCGGTCCCTTATCCAGGTCGCACGCCGCCACCACCTGGCAATCCGCCTCCTTCAGGAACGCCTTGGTGTTGGCCGGCCCCATCATCCCCCACCCTATGACGCCGATCGTGATCCGGTTCGATGCCGCCGGTCGCGCGCTCTGCCCAAATAGCGCTGATGGCGCAATCGCCGCCGCACCGGTCGCTGCTCCAGCCGCAACCATAAAATCACGCCGGGTCAATTGAGAAAGGCCGTCCCAAGGTCGAGTCGTCATCGTCTTATGTCTCCAGTATTTTGTGCCGGTCAGACGCTCGTCAGCTACGGTCTGGGCGCCGGTTTTTCGGTCGGGGGAAGTCTAGCACGCAGCGCCGCCCATCGTCCTCGGCTGGGACCACCAAGCGTCTCCGGCGACCGCCCGCCGCATCGCCGACGATTCCTGCTACTCCAGAAACTCCCGCACAAAAGTGTTGTCCGTGTGCAGCAGTTCGTGCAGAGAGCCGTCGAAGATCATCCGACCCTGGTCCAGCATAAGGAATGTAGTATTCGGGTCCGTCTCGCCCTCGGGCAATGGCACCATGTGGCCCACTTCGCTGTCGAATCGGTGGGTGCACAGCATGAAGGCGTCCTGCACGCGATGGGTCACCATGATCGACGGCGTCCGGTACACGTCCCGCTGCTTCATCACCAGCTCAATGATCGTGGTCGAGGTCACGGGGTCGAGGCCCCCCGTCGGCGAATCGTACAGGATCAGCTCCGGCTGCCGGATGAGCGCGCGCGCAATCGCCACGCGCCGCTTCATGCCCCCCGATAGGTCGCCCGGAAACATGTCAAAGGTCCGCTCCAGTTCGACAAAGCGAAGCGCCTCGTGAACCCTATGGTCGATCTCCTCGTCCGGCACGCGCTCCTGGATCAGCTGGTAGGCCACGTTGTCCCGCACCGAGAGCGAGTCGAACAGCGCGCTCTCCTGGAAGACCATCCCCGTGCGCGCCCGCAGCGGGAACAGCTGCTCCTCGGTCATCGCGGTCACTTCGTCGCCCAGCAGCCGGATGCTGCCGTGGCTGGGCCGCAGCAGGCCAATCGCGAGCTTCAGCAGAACGCTCTTGCCCACCCCCGCCGGTCCCAGCAAGATGCGGGTCTCCTGCGGCGCCACCGTAAACGAAAGATCCGCCAGCACGGCCGGCCCGAGAAACGAGATGTAGACGTTGCTGAACGCAACCACCGCCGCAGCCCCGTCCGTTGGCTCAGGGCACCGCGCCGGAGATAGAAAGCTCGCGTTACTCATATAGCCGGGAACATGCTGAGCAGAACCTGCGTGAGAAGGAAGTCCACAAAGATGATCAGAACGGATGCAGTAACCACGGCCTGAATCGTCGAGCGTCCCACGCCCTCAGTTCCGCCGGTCGTCCTCATCCCGTAAAAGCAACCGATCGAAGCAATGATGTAACCCGAGAACAGCGGCTTCACCATCCCCTGAATAATGTCCGGGTAATGCAGGAACTCATACGCTTCGCTGAAGTACTGCGTCGCATCCTGACCGTTCATGAACACCGTCACAGCGGCTCCGCCGAAGATGCCGCATGCGTCCGCCACAATGGTCAGGAACATCAGCATGATGATCGTCGCCGTAATGCGCGGCGTTACCAGCTTGCGCATCGGGTCCACGCCCAGCGCGCGCATGGCGTCAATCTGCTCGG
>CAYWSR010000290.1:0-4556 GCA_964460385.1 uncultured Occallatibacter sp.
GAGCATCCTCAACGCGAGCCTTCTTCTCCTTCAGCTCGGTCTCGGTGGCTGCGCCAACCTTGATGATGGCAACGCCGCCAACCAGCTTGGCCAGCCGCTCCTGAAGTTTTTCCTTGTCGTAGTCCGAGGTGGTCTTCTCGATCTGCGAGCGGATTTCCTTCACGCGGCCTTCGATTTCTGAAGACTTTCCAGCGCCGTCAACGATGGTCGTGTTGTCCTTGTCGATGGTGATGCGCTTGGCCTTGCCCAGATCCTCGAGCTTGACGCCTTCCAGCTTGATGCCGAGGTCCTCGGTGATGGCCTTGCCGCCGGTGAGGATCGCGATGTCGCCCAGGATTGCCTTGCGGCGATCGCCAAAGCCCGGAGCCTTGACGGCAGCAACGTTGAGCGTACCCCGCAGCTTGTTCACCACGAGGGTGGCCAGCGCTTCGCCTTCCACGTCCTCGGCGATGATCAGAAGCGGCTTGCCGCCACGAGCAACCTGCTCCAGAAGAGGAAGCAGATCTTTCATAGCGCTGATCTTTTTCTCATAGATCAGGATGTATGGATCGTCGAGGGCCACTTCAAGGCGCTCGGCGTCGGTGACGAAGTAGGGGCTGAGGTAGCCGCGGTCAAACTGCATTCCGTCGACCGTCTCGAGACCGGTGTGCATGGTCTTCGACTCTTCGATGGTGATGACGCCATCCTTGCCCACAACCTTGACTGCATGGGCGATGATGTCGCCGATCTCCTGGTCGCCGTTGGCAGAGATGGCGCCAACCTGCGCAACGGAACCCTCGTCAACGGGCTTGGAAAGCTTGCCAAGGGCTCCACCCTCGGTCCACTTGCCGTCCTTGTCGCGAGTGCCGATGATCGTGGTTACGGCCTTGTCGATGCCGCGCTTCAGGGCCGTCGGATTCGCGCCTGCAGCAACTGTCTTCACGCCTTCTTTGAAGATCGACTGGGCCAGAACGGTGGCGGTGGTGGTGCCGTCGCCGGCAACGTCTGAGGTCTTCGAAGCGACCTCACGCACGAGCTGCGCACCGACGTTCTCCAGCGGATCTTTCAGATCGATTTCCTTGGCGACGGTCACGCCGTCCTTGGTAATGGTGGGCGAGCCGAACTTCTTCTCGATGACCACATTACGGCCCTTGGGGCCGAGTGTGGCCTTGACGGCGTCCGCGAGGATGTTGACTCCGCGCAGAATCGCCTGACGGGATTCTTCACCGTGCAAGATTTGCTTTGCCATTTTTCGAATTCTCCTTAAATCAGTTGTCGGTGATCAGTTGTCAGTTGTCAGTCTCTTGCTTCCTGGTCATCTGTTGCTGTGCTCCTATAGCGGGTGCACTGACGACTGAGAACTGACAACTCGCGCTTCAGCGCGTGGCTACTTCTTGACGATGCCGAGGACTTCTTCCTCACGCATGATGAGGAACTCCTGACCGTCGAGCTTGATCTCGGTGCCCGAGTACTTGCCGAAGAGGATATTGTCGCCGGCCTTGACGTCAAGCGGAAAGACCTTGCCTTCGTCGTTGGACTTGCCCTTGCCGACGGCGATGACTTCGCCTTCCTGGGGCTTTTCCTTGGCGCTGTCGGGGATGATAATGCCGCCGCGGATCGTTTCGCCCTCTTCGAGACGGCGGACGAGGATGCGGTCGTGGAGGGGAGTGAACGTGGTCGTTGCTGTCGATGATGCCATTGCTTCGCTTCTCCTTCAGATCTCGGCCGGGGAACGCCCTGCCGGTGATTGAAATGTGTGTTCCTTGAAAGCCGCGGAAGGCGCCGAAGTCGTGAGCCAGACCAACATGCCGGTTGCGCTTCAAGCAATCCTGCCACCGGTATGCTAGCAGTCGCCCCTTCCAACTGCTAACGATAGAGGAGCGGATTCTCCTTTGTCAAGTCATAAGTCGCGAAAACCTGAGCATAATTGACTCATAAAATCATATAGAACCATCAAAGGATATACCCCGTTCTAGAACTTGTGGGTAACAACGAGGTCAACTCGCTCATTACCAGGGTCTTATTACCCTCGAGGCAGACATTACCGCCGCTCAGGTTTTTGTTCGGCTTCCTCTTATGATGCCTCTCCTCCCGCCGAAGAACTGACCTGGAGCGTTCGATCCTGCTCGCTCCATGGGGATTTGTCTATGGGAGGGTTGGCCGAGATTTTGAGGGAAAAGAAGGGCCAGTCTGCCGTCTGGCTAGCCGCATTTCTCGGATTGCTGGCTCTCGGATTCATGGCCCTGGCCGTGGACACGGGCTACTTCTTCCATGAGAAGCGAATGGCCCAATCGGCTGCGGATGCCGCCGCCGTCGCAGCCGCGGAAGAGGCCACCGCAGGAGACTCAGGAAACATGCAAGCTGTGGCCAACGCCCTCGCGAAGATGAACGGTTTCGATCCTGGAGCCGCGTCAAATCCAGCAAACGTGCAGATCAACAGCCCGCCGAAGTACGGCATCTACGCCGGCACTTCCGGCTACACCGAAGTCATCGTCTCTCGACCGATCCCGACGCTGCTGCTCGGTGTCTTCAATTCCTCAAAAAGCACTATGACGGTCGGCGCGCGTGCCGTGTCGGGTGGCGGGCAGGCGAGTCCCACCTGCATCTGCCTTGAAGCCGGGTCGGGCATGGGCCTCAACATGAGCAACAATGCGCAGATATCCGCGCCCGGATGCGGGATCACCGTGGACTCCAGCAGCAGCAACGCGGTGGGCGTGGTGGGCAGCGCCGGCATCAATGCGCTCTCGCTGGGAACCGTATCAACCAACTGGGACAACTCCAACAACGTGAACAACGATGGCACCATCTCTTCCACCACCAAAGTGGTCACCGGCGTTGCTGCCTGCAACCCCACCATCACGGCGCCCACGCTGCCGAACGGCGCAACGTGTTACGCCAATCCCATTCAGGGCTGGACCGCGCAAAACAACTACACGGGCGTCTACACGCTGCCGATGGCGGGCGAAACCGTGGTCAGCAACACCGTCTGCTACGCGAGTCTCGACACCAGCGACTCGGCGTCGGTTACGTTTTCGCCGGGGTACACCTATTACATTCAGGGGAATTTCACCACGGGCGGAGGCGCGCCCATCTCGGGCAGCAATGTGACTTTCTACGTGGGTGGAACGGTGAACATCGCCAACGGTGTGACGGCAACGCTCTCCGCTCCAACCAGCAATAGCGTTCCGCAGACGCTGTTTTATGTTGCAGGCAGCACGGTGACCATTCAAGGAGGGTCCACCTCGAAATTCTCTGGTCTAATCTACGCGCCGAATGCTGCCGTCACGCTGAACAACGGCACCGGCACAACCATGAATATGGACTTCGTTGCCCAGACGCTTACCATGGCCGGTGGCGCGACCCTGAACAGTTATGCCAGCACCAACCTGGGCACCCTGAATACATCCGTGGCCAAACTGGCGGAGTAACCCATGAAGACCCTGCAAAGAGGTTTCGCGCGTTCTATTTCAAAGCCGAATCCGATGAGGAAGGTCTGTGGCCGCCTGCTGTGCGTGGAAGCGGGCGGAGCCCTGGTTGAAATGGCCCTTTGCATCCCCCTGCTGGGGGCGCCGATGCTCATCGGCACCGTGGAGACGGGGATGACGCTGTACGACTCGATCGAGGTGTCCAATGCTGCCCATGCCGGCGCAGCCTACGGGATGATGAGTTCCACCTTCGCGGCGAATTCGGCCGGGATGGCGGCCGCGGCCCAGGGAGAGGCATCGGACCTCGGCAGCAATCTCATCGTCACGCCTACCACCTACTTCGCGTGCTCGCAATCCATCGCAGGCACGCAATACACAACCGAGTCTGCCGCGAATTCCGCCTGCACCGGCACCTCGAACCACAGCCTTGAGTTCGTGCAGGTTAACACGAGTGCCACAGTGGCGATGCCCTTCCGCGTTCCCGGCCTCCCCACCAGCTTCAACCTGACCGCGACTTCCGTGATGGAAGTGGAGGAGTAGTCGTGGGTTCCGGGCTGAACAGCGATTGCACCCCGCGCGAGCAAGTAGCCGTCTTGGTCGCGGGCCGCATCCGCCGGGAATGGAAGTGCCGTCGGACCAGAAGGGCGCGCGGGCAGCGTTCCGGCGAAGAAGGCAGCTCGCTGGTTGAGTTTGCGATTTCGATTCCCGTGCTTCTCACCTTCTTCTTCGGGCTCATCCAGGTGTGCATTGCCACCTACACGCGTGGCGCAATCTCAGAGTGCGCGAGGGAGGGAACTCGCTACGCCATGGTCCATGGATCCAGCTGTCAGACCGCCGCCAGCGCCTCCTGCACCCTGACGGCGTCCGCCATCAACACGTTTGTTTCCTCCAGTCCCTGGCCAAATCTCGGGGGCGGCGCCATGACCGAGAACACCACCTATCCGGACGGAAACGAGAACCCCGGGAGCCGCGTCCAGGTCACCGTCACCTACGCGTTTCCCTTCCGCGTCCCGTGGATCCCCGCGAGCACCCTCACTATGAGCAGCACCTCGGTCATGTATATCGTCCAGTAGCGAATGTGCTGCATCGATTCCCACCTTACCCGCCAAACGTCTACAATGAGCAAATGGTACGCAGCACCATCTTCCGCCT
>CAYWSR010000291.1:0-4510 GCA_964460385.1 uncultured Occallatibacter sp.
CCGACACGCAGTTTAGGAAACTGCTGCTCTATCCACCTGAGCTACGGGGCCACTGCTTCTAAGTATATCGTTTACCGTTTCGTAAATTCGCCCGCGGCACACATGAGATCGCATCGGTAAATTGGTCGTTCAGTTGTGAGCGGTTAGACCGTCTCCACTCCGGCCTAATTGCTCTTCGCACGTTCCTAATCCGGCGCTTCCAGCCCTCGCTCTTCATTGACCTCAGTTGCCGTGGACTCTTCAATGACCGTTGCGGCTCGATCCACCATCGGAGCACCCGACGGATTCCGCACCATCATCGAGACCCACTCCCGCTCCACCGTCACCTCGATGCGCTCGTGCACCGTCCTGGAACCCAAAACGGGTTCATGCGCACCAAGCCCTTCATTCTGGCCAGCGGCTGCAGTGGGTTTGGGACGGCGGCGGAAAAGCCCCATCAATTCGCCCCTCCTCGAAGTACACTTCCCAGAGAACTATTTCAGGTTGCGACACGTTCGGATGTTCCCACTAGAACCCATATACCCGCCCCCCGTCTTGAATCGACCTGAATCTATATGAAAAATTGTGAATGCCTCGTATCCGCTTTTGTTGGTCTAACTTGCTCTGCGCCATCCGCACGCTCCAATCCCCGCCCAAGCCTGCTTCATTCCCTCGACAACCCTGCAAAACCCCGACAAAAGGACTAGAGTGGTGCTGGGAACGCTGCGGGACTTTTGTCCGCACAGGCGCGTGATTACCGCGCCACTATCCGACTGCGCATCGCGAAGTTGAGCCAGAACGGCAGCAGACAAGGCAGGGTAAAAACTTTGGCACACTCAATTGATTGGCCTCAGAAAGCAAATCCGCATCGGCCCCGCAACCGCGCGTTTCTCATCCTTATCGCCCTCATCCTCGTCGTGTTGCTGTTCTCGGCGCGAACCTTCCTCTCCCTTTGGGTCGACCTGCTCTGGTTCCGCTCGCTCGGCTACGGTCAGGTCTTCTGGACAACGCGCAAGCTCGAGTGGGGCATCTTTGCCGGCTTCGCAGTCCTTACGTTCGCCATCCTCTATGGCGCTTTCTCCGCGCTTCGCCGGACTCACCTGGCCGACCTCCCGGCCACACACACGATCTTCGTCGCAGGAAACCCCATTGAACTGCCCATCGCCCCTGTCCTTCGTGCCGCTGCAGCTGTAATCTCCGGGATCATCGCCCTGGGCACCGGCGCATCCATGCAAGCCCAATGGCCCACTCTCGCCCTTTATTGGTACGCGCCCGCGCCATCTGGCCCCTCCGCCGTACTCGACCCCATCTTCGGCCGCCCGCTCACCTTCTACCTCTTCACCCTGCCTGCCTGGGAGCTTCTTGCCGGATGGCTGCTCACGCTCGCCATTCTACTTTGCATCGTGTCTGGCTTCTTCCTCGTTGTCACGGGGGGATCCCGTGCGCTCACAGGCCAGCTCCGCGATGCGAATCCGCTCCCCTGGCGTGGTCCCTCGCTCGCTCTCGGCTTCCTGCTGCTCGTCCTCTCATTTCGCACCTGCATCGGCCGCCTTGAACTTCTCTTCGAGCACCACACCATCTTCGACGGCGTCACTTACACCGACGCCCACGTCAACGTAACTGGCATGCTCGTTGTTGCCGCGGCGCTCACTCTCGGTGCAATCCTCGCCATTGCCGCCGGCATCTTCCGCCCGCGCGGCCGCTGGCTTGTCGTCGCCGTTGCCCCTGCCGTCGTCTGCTACCTCGGCGTAGCTGTCATCGGCTGGTACGTTACCAGCTTCCTTGTCAAGCCCAACGAACTCGTCCGCGAAACGCCCTACATCGCTAACAACATCGAGCTGACCCGCCGCGCCTACGGCCTCGACCTCTTTGAGCAGCGCCAGTTCCCTGCCGAAACCAACGTCGGCGCCACCGACCCGGCCGACAACCAGGCCACTCTCCAGAACATCCGCCTGTGGGACGTGCAGGCCCTCAAAGACACACTCCGCCAGATCCAGGAAATTCGCACCTACTACGATTTCCCCGACATCGACATCGATCGCTACGTCATTGACGGCGCCTTGCGCGAAGTCATGCTCGGCACGCGCGAACTCAACGTGGAGAAGCTCCCCGAGAGCAGCCGCAACTGGATCAACGAAAAGCTCATCTATACCCACGGCTACGGCATCACAATGAACCCGGTGAACGGTTTCACCTCCGAGGGTCTGCCGACTTTGATGCTCTCGAATATGCCCGTGCAGAGCACCGTCAAAGGCCTCCAGGTCACGCGCCCTGAGATCTACTTCGGCGAGATGACCGACACCGACGTCTACGTCAAGACTCGCCAGCAGGAGTTCAACTACCCCGAGGGCGAGGCCAATAACCTTACCTCCTACCAGGGCAACGGTGGCATCGTCGTGGGCGGCTTCCTGCGCCGTCTGATGCTGGCCTTCGATCGGGGCGATATCGCCAAGCTGCCGTTCAGTGACGACGTCAACGCCGGCAGCCGTCTGCTCATGCGCCGCAACCTGCGCGACCGTGTCGCCGCGCTTGCTCCCTTCCTCACCTTTGACCAGGATCCCTATATCGTCGTCGGCGAAGACGGCCGCCTCAGTTGGGTCATGGATGCATTCACCACGTCCAACGACTACCCCTACTCCACCCACGACGCCATCGACGCGCGCCCCATCAACTACATGCGCAACAGCGTCAAGGCCGTCATCGACGCCTACGACGGCACAACCACGTTTTACGTCTTCGACTCGAACGACCCCATCCTCGCCGCCTATCGCGACATCTTCCCAAGCCTTTTCAAAGACCGCTCAGCGATGCCGGCGTGGCTCAACGCCCACATCCGCTACCCGGAGATGATGCTCAGCGTCCAGGCTCAGGTCTACGGTCTCTATCACATGACCAACCCCGAGGTCTTCTACAACCGCGAAGATCTGTGGACGGTTGCCTCCGAGACCCGCTCCACCGGCGGAGATCAATCCACCGCAGCGATGGACCCAAACTTCGTCCTCATGACGCTTCCCGGTGAGGGCGGCCTAGAATTTGTCGAGATTCTGCCCTTCACTCCGGCCAATCGCAACAACCTAATCGGATGGATCGCCGGCCGCAGCGACGGCGCACACTATGGCACCACCGTCGTCTACGACTTCCCCAAAACCCGCCTGGTCGACGGCCCGCAGCAGATCGAATCGCGCATCGACCAGAACGCCCAGCTCTCCGGCCAGCTCACGCTCTGGAACCAGCAGGGCTCCCACGTTCGCCGCGGCAGCCTGCTCGTCATTCCCTGCGGCAAGGCCCTGCTCTACGCCGAGCCCATCTACCTGCAGGCTGAGCGCAGCCCCATGCCCGAGCTGCGCCTCGTAGTCCTCGCCCTCCAGGACAAACTCGCCTACGCCCCCACATTCGAAGCCGCTCTTGCCTCTCTCTTCGGTTCGGAACAGTCGACGCTCAGAGCATCGGAGGCGCCGCCCGCATCTTCACCCAGCCCCGCCGGGCTCGCTCCCGCCACCGACGTCAGGAGCCTCGCCGCCCAGGCTGGACGCGACTTCGCCGACTATCAGCGCCTCACCTCCGAGGGCAAGCTCTCCGAGGCCGGCCAAAAGCTCGATGACCTCAAGCGCACCATCGACCAGCTCAACGCCCACGCCAAATAGCCCCCTCTGGCGCTGACTCTCGAGTTCGCACCAACACCAATGCTGTCATCCTGAGGCAAGCAGGCCGCGATTTTGCAGTGTGCGCAGCCGAAGGGCCTGCGGTTGCTTCTCCTCTGGCCCGCACCACATGACCGCTTCCCAACGCCAACGCCTGACTTGCGAGGGGTGCAAAGCGTGCGAATCGTCTGAGCCATTCTTTACCAATTTCGCGCATTCCTTATTGACGCATACCCTCCGCTTGAACCGCGTTCAGCAAGGGCCGAGGTCCACACCAATCCGCTCGTCTCAAATAGCCCGTTCCTGATATCGTGAATAGATTCATCACAACTCAAGCCCATGTCTCAGCCAACCTCTGCCGGTAAGAACACGTGAAAAATTGCGCCAATGAGCCGCTCGCAATCGTAGGAATCGGTTGCCGCTTTCCCGGCGAGGCGAACTCTCCTCAGGCCTTCTGGCAGATGCTCTGTGCGGGCACAGACGCCATCCGCGAAGTTCCCCCCGACCGCTGGAGCATTGCTGCATACTACGACCCCATCCCCGGCCGCCCCGGCAAAACCTACTCCAAATGGGGCGGATTCCTGGATCGCATTGACCTTTTCGACCCCTCTTTCTTTGGAATCTCGGCCCGCGAGGCAGACGCCATTGACCCCCAGCAACGGCTGCTGCTCGAGGCAAGCTGGGAGGCCTTCGAAGATGCCGGCCGCCCCCTCGATTCCGTCCGCGGCTCTTCCACGGGCGTCTTCGTCGGCATCTCCACCATCGACTATGCCGTCATGCAGCACCAGGACATTGGCCCTGGCTCCGCAGATATCTACTCCGCCACCGGAACAGCATTCAGCATCGCTGCCAACCGCATCTCCTACTGCTTCGACCTTCGCGGCCCCAGC
>CAYWSR010000292.1:0-4499 GCA_964460385.1 uncultured Occallatibacter sp.
GCGGCGAAGAGATGGTGGAGAAGATCCAGAAGGAAAACTGGACCGCCTTCGATGCGCTCATCGCAACGCCCGACATGATGAAGGTTGTGGGCCGGCTCGGCAAGGTGCTCGGACCCAAGGGCCTGATGCCCAATCCCAAGACCGGAACCGTCACGCTCGACGTGGCTGCCGCGGTGAAGGAGATCAAGGCCGGCAAAGTTGAGTTTCGCGCCGACAAGACCAGCCTGGTCCACGTGCCGGTGGGCAAGCTGAGCTTTGAGCCGCAGAAGCTGGTCGACAACGCCACCACCGTGATTGGCGCGATCGTCCGCTCGAAGCCGTCCGCGGCCAAGGGCAAATACATCAAGAGTGTCACGCTCAGCTCCACCATGGGGCCCGGCGTTCCGCTCGACTCGGCTGTGGCCGACGCGGTTGGCAAGCACTAAGCCAGGGATCAGTTGTCAGAGATCAGAGATCAGTAGAGTCTGCACTGGTTTCTGCAATCTGGCCGGACAGAAGAGATTTGTAAGGGCTGCCGAGTGATCGGCAGCGAGGCGAGATTCGAAGACGAACTGGAAGATTGGCCGGGATGCGCTGATCTCTGATCTCTGATCTCTGCCGTAACGGAGCGAAGGCAATGGCGATTTCAAAAGCGAAGAAGAACGAGAAGGTTGCACTGCTGTCGAAGGAGCTTGCGGGCTCGACGACGGCCATCATCGGGACCTTTACCAAGCTGACCGTAGCCAAGGATTACGAGCTGCGCAAGGTCATCCGCGAAGCGGGTGGCCGTTATCGCGTGGTCAAGAACAAGCTGGCTCCGATCGCCGGAAAGGGCACCTCGATCGAGGCGGCTCTCAAGGATCTCAAGGGTGTCAACTCGATTGCGTTCACTTCAGGCGATCCGGTTGCGCTGGCCAAGGTTTTTGCCAAGTGGGCCGGCGACAACGCGGCTGAGTTCCAGTTCAAGCTGGGCATCGTGGACGGCAAGCTGCTCGACGTGAAAGACGTCAAGGCACTGGCCACCATGCCGGCCAAGGAAGAGATCTACGCGAAGCTGCTCTTCCTCATCAACTCCCCGGCGCAGCGTTTGGCCACCGTGCTCAACGCCGCTGGCCGCGACCTGGCTGTGGTTATCGGCCAGGGCGTGGAGAAGGAAAAGTTTGCAGCAGCGTAGCCGCCGCAGTTCATAGTTCTTAGTTCACAGTTCACAGAGATTCCGCGTGAATTCGGCAGCTACGAACTTTGAACCAAGAACTGTGAACTGGTTTCAACAGAATTTGGCCGGAAGACAGGTTGAGAGGGCGCTGGTCTGGCGCAACGGAAACTCTCAGTCTGGGAAAACGGCCCGGGTAGTCAACATCAAACGATATCGATTTTTCTGAATGGAGAACAAAATGGCGGACATCGCACAGTTGGAAGAGCAAATTGTAAGCCTGAGCCTGCTGGAAGCAGCGGCTCTGGTGAAGAAGCTGGAAGAGCGGCTCGGCGTTTCGGCCGCGGCTGCGGCCCCGGTTGCGGTTGCAGGCGGCGGCGCGGCAGCGGCTGCACCGGCGGTTGAGGAAAAGACCGAATTCCAGGTCATCCTCAAGGACTTCGGCGCGAACAAGATCAACACCATCAAGGCCGTGCGCGAGGTTACCTCGCTCGGTCTGAAGGAAGCCAAGGACTTGGTTGACGGTGCCCCCAAGGCACTCAAGGAGAACGCGACCAAGGACGAGGCTGAGGCGATCAAGAAGAAGTTCGAAGGCGTCGCAACCATCGAAATCAAGTAGTCAGGGCTTCCCGGGACGGTTTCAGCCGTCCCGGGGCGCTTGCCTTCGCAGCCGGGACGCGTTACGATAGTCGTTGCGCGTCTTTTCGGCTGATTCCGAGTTTTCTAGGTTTCGGAGCTGCGATGGCAGGCGCGTCTTGAAGACATCGGGTAGGGCACATGAGCGTTCTTGAGCTGGGACAGAGGCAAGCGGTCCGGCTGGGGATACGACGAGGTTGTTAAGTGCCTTAGGGTCAATGGGTTAGGTTTTCCGGGTAGATTTCCGGCATCCATTGATGTGTGGCGGCGAGCGAGCGGCAGAAGCGAGCTTTGGGATCGGCGAGAGCAGTGCAAAAGAATTCGGTTGGGAGCACAGACAATAGTCGGCGCTCGTGAGGCATTGTGTCCTTGCGGGCTTTTTGTGTCTCCCGGCAATGGGAAACTGGGCAGATCCGCTCAACTTTCCCAAAAACAGGCATACCAGTAGTAAACGGGCGCTTTTTCCCGTTGGCCTGACTCTCGAATGTGCGCAGCATAGCGCAATTGCCGGATGCGCGGCAATCCCCAAAGCGCGATTTTGACGCAACTCTCACCAAACCCGCTTGGTATTTTGTAGTCCCCCTGGCTGCTCCCGCGGTTGCGGCTCGGCCCGATGAGGACTGCATGGCTGAAGGCTGGAGATCCGCTTGGCTCTCTGGTCTGGATGTTTGGTTTGAACCTTGATATAGCCCGGCGCCACCGAGACTCAGGCGCCGGCCCGCAACGGCCTCAGCCCATGAGCGCCCCGCGGTCCGATGAGCCTCAGGAGTGAAAATGCCCAACGAGAAGCGCGCGATTCGGAGCAGGCTCGATTTTTCCAAGATTCCTACCGCAACCAAAATCCCCAACTTGATCGAAGTGCAGCGCTTGTCCTACGAGCGCTTTCTGCAGATGGACAAACTGCCCAACGAGCGCGATGACTCGGGCCTGCAGTCGGTTTTCGTCTCGGTATTTCCTATCACGGACTTCCGCGGCATCTCGCAGCTCGACTTTGTGGATTTCTCGATCGGCAACTGGGAGTGCAAGTGCGGTCACCTCAAGGGACTGCATCACCTGCGCACCGCTTGCGTGCATTGCGGGGCAATGGTGATAACCGATCCATTCCTTCCCGGCGATGTGCTTTGCCAGAAGTGCGGCACCTACAACAAGAACATGCCCGACTTCTGCAACAAGTGCGGCGACCCGGTGAGCCTGCAGCTCAAGTATGACCAGCAGGAGTGCGAAGAGCGCGGCATGACCTTCTCGGCTCCGCTGAAGGTTACGGTGCGCCTGACCATTTACGACAAGGATCCCGAGACCGGCAACAAGACGATTCGCGACATCAAGGAGCAGGAAGTCTTCTTCGGCGACATTCCGCTGATGACGCCGAACGGCACCTTCATCGTCAACGGCACCGAGCGCGTAATCGTTTCGCAGTTGCACCGCTCGCCTGGCGTCTTCTTTGAGACGGCCAACAACCGCACCTACTTCCTGGGCAAGATCATTCCCTATCGCGGATCGTGGGTGGAGTTCGAGTACGACCAGAAGAACACGCTCTATGTGCGCATCGACCGCAAGCGCAAGTTCCTGGGCACCATCTTCCTGCGCGCTCTGGGCCTGCGTTCCGACGAAGAGATTCTCAAGACCTTCTACACGGTGGACCGGATCCACGTCGTGGACGGCAAGCTGCAGTGGGCTGTTTCGCAGGAGGCGGGTGCGTCGACGCATCTGCTGGGAGCCAAGCCTGCGCATGCCGTGCTGCACAACGGTGAAGAGATTGCCCACTCCGGACGCAAGGTTACGGCCCACACGCTGAAGGCAATTCGCGCGGCGGGCATCGACCGCGTCGAGGTGGAAGCGGCCGAACTGGATGGCGCGCTCACCGCGGCCGACGTCATCGATCTGAACACCGGCGAAGTGATTGTCGAGGCCAACGTCGAGCTGACCGCCGACCGCCTGCACAAGGTGCTGTCGAGCGGCGCCGCCAGCTTCGAGGTCTTCTTCCCGGAGCGCGACGACGTGGGCAACATCATCACCAACACCCTGAAGCGCGACTCGATCCACAAGCCGGAAGAGGCGCTGATCGAAATCTACCGCAAGCTGCGTCCGGGCGATCCGCCTACCCTGGATACGGCCACTGCGCTCTTCGAGGGAATGTTCTTCGATGCGCGCAAGTACGATTTCTCGCGCGTCGGCCGCCTGAAATTCAACATCAAGCTCTACGAGAACCAGGATGCCACGCACCTGAATCACCGCACCCTGACGCCGGAAGACTTCTACGCGACCATCCGCTACCTGCTCAAGCTGCGCAAGAACATCGGCATCGTGGACGACATCGATCACCTCGGAAACCGCCGCGTAAGAGCGGTGGGCGAGCTGATGGAAAACCAGTTCCGCATCGGCCTGGTCCGCATGGAGCGCGCCATCAAGGAAAAGATGAGCGTGTATCAGGAGCTGTCGACGGCCATGCCGCACGACCTGATCAACGCCAAGCCGGTGATGGCGGCCATCCGCGAGTTCTTCGGCTCTTCGCAGCTCTCGCAGTTCATGGACCAGACCAACCCGCTTTCTGAGATCACCCACAAGCGCCGACTGTCCGCACTTGGACCGGGCGGGCTTTCGCGTGAGCGCGCAGGATTTGAAGTCCGCGACGTGCACACCACGCACTACGGCCGCATCTGCCCGATTGAAACGCCTGAAGGCCCGAACATCGGCCTGATCAGCTCGCTGAGCTGCTTTGCGCGCATCAACG
>CAYWSR010000293.1:0-4488 GCA_964460385.1 uncultured Occallatibacter sp.
GAGGAAACGTAGCGGTCGCCCCAGGAGAAATCCCCAGCCCACCAGAAATAGCGCGCGTAAAATGCCATGTACGTCAGCAGCAATATCCAAGCGGCCAGCGTGTAGGCCTTCACCGGGGGAGCAAACCGCCTCCAGGCCACGGCGGCCAAAAGAACTGCAAGAAGCAGCAGCGGATCGAACAGAAATACCGACTTGGCCGGCGCAAAAAGCGCGCCAAGAAAGCCTTCGTGGAACGGCGTAGTGAATGGAAAGTTCAAGGGCAGCGATGGATCGCGCTGCCTGCTCTCCTGCGCCGCGATGCCGATGTACGTGTTGAAGAACGAGCCGAAGCGGTAGAACTGGTAGAGCCGGTCGAGAAAACCAAAGAAGAGATAGATCGGCACAGCGACAGTCAGGTAAGCGCGGCAGCGAACCCACAACGCCCGCCCTCTCACGCCTTCAAACAGCAGCGCCAGCAGGATGAAGAGTCCTCCAGCAACCAAATCCATGCCAGTTGTCAGCCGCGTGAGCAGGTTCAGCCCGAATGCTGCCGACCCAATCACCAGGGCGCGCCTGCTGCCGCTCTTGAGCCACTCGTATTGATACGAGAGCCCCGCGAGCGTCAGCAGGAAGATGTAGTTGTTCTCCTGCATGATCTGCGTGTAATGCAGATGCGTGGTGCACACAAGCAGCGCCAGCACGCCCGCTGCGGCCTGTCCTTCGGTGAAGCCCAATCGCCTGAGAAACCGGAAGCATACCAGCGCCGTGAGCACGTTGAGCAAAATGTTGGTCGTGTAGCTGACAAAGATGTTCCGCACCGTGGGATCGTTCCCGTTGTAGTCCTCGAATACCGGCAGCCGCTCCAGGTAGGTGCCCGCGAAATCCGCAGGCAGCATCAGCAACGACTGGCCGATACCGTAGAAGCTCTGCAGCTTGCCACCGCGCCCGAGCACGCCGAAATCCGGATATTCCTCTGAAAAAACCTCCGGCTCGCCGGTCCAGAAGGCGTGAGCAGACTGCAGCCGATGTTGTGCGTCCGACGAACCAAGCTCTCCCGATTGCACGGCAAACGCGATCAACCCTGCGGCCAGCGCCAGCAGAAAAACAGGATCACCGAACCAGCCGCGCACCGCATCCACAATTCTCTTCATGAGAGCATTTTCACTGATTGCGTGAAGATTGGGTGCCCCATCCTTGGCATGCCTTTGCTTTTGTGCCAAGGGTGGGATGCCAAAATGTCGGCGTTACAGCACTTGTGAAGTAGCCCTAGCCTAGGCCCGCAGCGCCCGCAGCACCTTCGCCGTCGTCACCACCTGCCCCACATGCCTCTGCGTGTGATCGGCCACATGAATCAGCGCCCCGCCAATCGACGTCGGCAGTTGCTTCCGCCCCACCCCGCGCGGAATGTCGAAATCCGCCGTCGCCAGCACCCGCACCCGCTCCGCCGCGTTCGTAAACGAAATCTCAACCTCAGCCATCAGCTCCACCAGCGTCTCTTCCCCGCCCTGCTCCGCCCTCAACGCCGCCAGTTGCTCCGCCGTCAGTTGACTCCCCTCCGCATACCCCAGCAACCGGTCCACCGACCGCGCAATGTGCTTCAGGTGAAACGAAACGCTCGTCAACTCCAGCGGCTCGGCGTGCACCTCGCCATCCGTCAGCCCTTCCGTCCACTTGGCAATATCGTCCAGCGCCAGGTCCAGCGCATGCAGCACCGCCCGCCCCACCGCCGGCACATCGGCATACGACCCGCGCAGCCACGGCTCAACATAGGGAACAGAAACAGGGGAAACGCTCATTGAAAAGTCCTCGATTGTATTTTAGATTTCGGCCTGGGACAGAAACTGCGCGGGACTCAAAATCGGAATCCCATTCCATGGGCTCAATACCAGCAGGTCTTGATCGCTGCTCACGATCATGTTTTCGCTGCAGACCGCAGCCAATGCGAGAAAGAGATTATCCTTTGGATCCCGGCAAGTTGGATCAACCGCAACCAAATCGGAAGCACCTACAGAAAACATGATTCCGTCAGTGCGAATCGATTCAACGAATGCGTAAAAGGTCTCGACTGAACCGTACTTTGCAAACTGCGGCCTTGCCAGAACTGTTTCAAGCTCAGAGACTGTTCCTTCGCTCAGGCAAAGCTCAGACAACTCCAACGCCTTTTTCAGCGCCAGCCGCGGCTTGGAATCTGCCCGCAACGCGGCACTGACCAAGGTCGAGGTGTCAACGACGATGCGACGTTTCACCGCGTGCCTCGTGCACCATGCGTACTACATCCTCATCAGTAAGCAGTGCGGCCTCAGGGGAGATCTGGCTAGCAAACTTCGCTGACCATTCTTCAAATGCCGATCCTGCGCGCTTGCGATTGGCCTTCATGGTCACCAAATCCTCCATGTCGCGCGGCGAAACCATGAACGCCGCAGGCCGCCCATGCCGCGTAATCGCCACCGGCTCCCGCTGCACGGTATCCAGCAGCTTCCCAAACTGATTCTGCGCTTCAGCGGATGTTTTGGTGATCATGGCTGGCCCTCCAATATAGCTATTATAGCGAAGTCAGCTAAAATAGCTAGTTTGGAGTTCGCCATATTTAAGACCGCTCAATCACTGGCAAGCCAGAGAATCAGGAACCCCAAAAGTCCAACAAGCCACAGCGTTTGCCCTAAGCGTGTCTTCGGCATCCAGGAGAACTTCCGAGTCCAAAAAGGAGCCCCATTCTAAACCAAGACAACTAGAGACACGCCCAGAACTATCAGGACAACTTTGACCAAAAGCGTCCCAACCACTCGGTCCTCCGGAGCCCCTTATTCGAGCCTCCAGCAAGACTCAGACTCTTCCCTGTCAAGATCCGAACTGTGGCTTATTCGAAATCGAGTGCCCTGGCAGCCCCTACCCCGCGCTCTTCACCCGCACTACCGTGATCTTCTCAAACCCCTCTTCAAACACCGGCGGCTTCAGCCGATCAGCCATCTTGCGCATCACCTCTTCGCTCACACTCCGGTCGCGCGAGCGGTTTCGCTCCAGGCACACCTCCAGCGGCACGTCGAAGAACACCGCCTGCACCTCGTAGCCAAAGCTCTTTGCCATCTTGATCCACTGCCGCCGCTCGTGAATCGACAGGTTCGTCGCGTCCACGTAGTTCCACGGCATCCGCGCAATCAGCCTTGCCCGCAGCAGCGACCGCAGCGTCGAGAACACCAACCCCTGGTAGCGCTGTTCCTCCACATCGTCGAATAGAATGTTCCGCAGCAAGTCGCTCGACAGCGGCGTCACGCCCCGCCGCCGGAACCACGTCGTCTTGCCCGACCCCGGCATCCCGATGGCCAGCACCACGTAGCCCTTCGGCGCTTGCGGCGACCGGTCGGCTGGCTGCGCCTCTGCCGGCGGAACGCTCGGCATCTCCGGCTGTGTTTCCAACTCCAGCCGGCCCGCATTCGCCGGCGCACTCCAGTCTGGCTTTGGGCTCTCGTGCGGCCGTCCACGCCGTTCCTGCGCCGCCGGCCTCGGCTGCTGCTGCTGCGGCGGCGGCGGAATCGCGACGGGACGATTGTCCCCGTAGCTTGGAACCAGTGGAGCCGGTTGATTTGATGGGAGTTCCTGGCCGATCTTGCCGGTAGACTCCGAGGTATTCAGGGGGCGTTTCGAGCGTCGTCTCATCGAGGATTGCACACCTTTTTCTGTATCGGGAATAACACACTTCCCAAGCCCGCCGCAAATCCTGTGCACTCCGTCACATCCCGCCGCACGTTCCCCATTGGAAAATATGGGTGGCAGGTTTTCCGCTCATTCCGGCTCCGCGACGCGTTTTCACCTCGCCCCGCTCACCGGAGTGGTACGATGATGGGTTTGGTGGAATTGCGTTTTTGGGGCTGAATTAGCCGGAAAACGCGTCACAATCCGAACAAGTTCAACCCTCAGCCTCACCTACAACGAAGGAGAAGACACACATGGCAGTTAAGGTTGGTATCAATGGCTTCGGCCGCATTGGCCGCAACGTTTTGCGCGCCGCCCTCGGCAATCCTGAAATCGATTTTGTCGCCGTCAACGACTTGACCAGCCCGGCCACCCTGGCCCACCTGCTCAAGTACGACTCGATCCTCGGCAACCTCAAGAACGACATCTCTTCCGGCGACGACTTCATCACCGTCGATGGCAAAAAGATCAAGGTCTGGGCCGAGCGCGACCCCGCCAAGCTCCCCTGGGCCGACGTTGGCGCACAGATCGTGGTCGAGTCCACCGGCCACTTCACCGATGGAGCCAAGGCCAAGGCGCACCTCGGTTCCACCGTCAAAAAAGTCATCATCTCCGCTCCCGCCACGAATGAAGACATCACCCTCGTCCTGGGCGTAAATCAGGACAAGTACGACCCGGCCAAGCACAACATCATCTCCAACGCCAGTTGCACCACCAACTGCCTGGCGCCGGTGGTCAAGGTGATTCTTGAGACCACAGGCCTGGTCAGCGGCATCATGACCACCATTCATAGCTACACCAACGACCAGGTCATCCTCG
>CAYWSR010000294.1:0-4484 GCA_964460385.1 uncultured Occallatibacter sp.
CAAACAGGTCGCGCACGCGGCTCGCGCCCACGCCCACAAACATCTCCACAAAATCCGAGCCTGAAATCGAGAAGAACGGCACGTTCGCTTCGCCGGCCACTGCGCGCGCCAGCAGCGTCTTGCCCGTTCCCGGGGGTCCCACCAGCAGCACGCCCTTGGGAATCCGACCTCCCAGCTTCTGGAACTTCTGCGGCTCCCGCAGGTACTCGATGATCTCCTTCAGCTCTTCCTTGGCTTCGTCCACCCCGGCAACGTCTTTGAACGTAACCTTCTTCTGCTGCATGCTTAGCAGGCGCGCCCGGCTCTTGCCAAAGCTCAGCGCCTTGTTGCCGCCAGACTGCATCTGCCGCAGCATGAAGAACCAGATTGCCCCCAGCAGCACAAACGGTCCCACGTTGAACAGCAACTGCAACAGCAACCCGTTGTTCTGCGGCGGCTTGATGGTTGTGCTCACCTTGTTGGTGCGGAGTTCCTTCGTCAGGCTGTCCACCAGGTTGGCGGCGATCTGCGTGTGGAACTCGTCCTTGGCGCCCTTCAGGTGGCCATGCACTTCGTCGCCTTGAATCGACACATCCTGAACCTGGCCGGCATCGATCTTGTCCTGCAGGTCGGAGTACCCGATGTCCGTGGGCTTGCCCGCCATGCCCGTGCCGCGCGACACCACCATGTACAGCATCATTAGGCAAACGAGTATGAACACCCAGAAGATGATCGTCTTGACCGTCGAATTCACCAGGTTCCCTCTTTCCCGGGCGGGGGAAGCGCCTCGGAACAAGCCCCCATCACCGCCATATCAACCTTAGACGACCTGAACGTGCGCAAAGTCACAGAAAGTACACAACGCCTCTGCGGCGCAGAATCGAGCTCGGTCGCCGCCGGAAGAACAGGTATATCGATTGTATCCTGAAGGCAGGCTTTTGTACCTTGAAGAACGGCCTTGTTGAAAGATTTCGAACGGCTCTTCTCTACACCTTCCAGGCCATCGCCGCACCCCGCAACCCATTGAGGAACAACTGTCTGCAGTCCATTCGCTAGAGTCCGTTAGCTGCCGGCCCCAACCCAATTTCCCCCCCAGTCCCCTCTAAGGCCTCAATCTTCGACCTTCCCCTCGCTCGCCGTCACCACCCACCCCGCTTCCAACTCCACCCCCTTCATCCACACAATCCGCCCCTCCACCTCCAGCACCGGCCAAACCGCACGATCGCTCCCCGTAACCCGCAGCCGCTCAAGCACCTCCTTCACCTTCCGCGGCCCCGAGGAGTGGCGCAGCGTCACTCGATCCCCCGCTCTCCAGTTCCGCAACCGCGCCTGTTTTTGCTCCAAGCCCCCTTCCTGCGCCGAATCGGCCCCAGCCTCTACCTGCAGCCTCACCCCAAACGCCGGCCCCGCAATCTCCCCCGGCACCGTCCCCACATATTCGGGAATCGGCCCGCCATTGCCTGCCTCCGCGCCTCCCGCAGCCTCCACCGTCAGCCGCAGCTCCCTCGGCGTCCGTTCCCCGCGCAGCCCCTGCGCCAGCTCGCGCCTCTGACCCGCTCTTCCCGCCAGCGCCAGCATCCGCAGCGCCTCCGTCCCTCCAAAGTCGAGCGACCCGCCGAGCTTCTCCGCCGCATGACGCAGCAACCGCCTCTGCAGCGCCGGAGCCAGCGCCGCGAATCGAGTCACATCGATCGCCAGCCCGTCGTCCGCCTGAGAAGCCGGGTGCCCCATCCTTTCCGCGTTCTGTGCGGAAAGGGTGGGAGACCAAGAACTCCTACCGCCGCCCCGCACAGGCTTCCCCGCCAGCAGCAATTGCGGCGCTACCCGCCCCAGCTCGATCTCCCACCATGCCTCTTCCTCCCGCGCCACATCGGCCATCTGCGCCATGTGTTCCCGCAGCCGCGGATTCCACCCCTCCAGCAGCGGCAGCAGCTCATGCCGGATGCGATTCCGCGTGAACGCCGCATCCAGATTCGACTTGTCCTCGCGCCACGTCTGCCCCAGCGCCGTCAAATAGCTCTCCACCTCGCCGCGCGTCGCTCCCAGCAGCGGCCGCACAATCATCCCCTCCGGAGCCTCGAACTTCGGAGCAATCCCAGCCAGCCCCTCCGTCCACGCCCCGCGCAAAAACTTCCCCAGCACCGTCTCCGTCTGGTCGTCCCGCGTATGCGCCGTGGCCATCGCGTCGAGCTGTGTCCCCGCCATCAGCTCTCGGAACCACGCATACCGCAGCCGCCGCGCCGCCTCTTCAATCGACTCGCCGTTCTCTTCCGCCTCCCGCGCCGTCTCTACCCGCGCCTCGTGGAAGGTCAGCCCCAGCCCCGCCGCTAGTGCGCGCACAAACTCCAGGTCTGCGTCCGCCTCCGCGCCCCTCAGCCCGTGATGCAGATGCGCCACGTGCAACACCAGCCCCAGTTCTGCCCTCCGCGCATGCACCGCCCGCAGCAGCGCCACCGAATCCGCCCCGCCACTCACGCCCACTCCAAGCCGCATCCCCGGCCTCAGCAGCGTCGTGTCGATCAGCAGTCCAGGGGCCCGCGAAACCACCCTTTCCGGATTTGACCGCCTGGCGCGCATCCCAAAATCATACGGCCTGCGCGGCCCTCCCGGGCCCACCCGACTTATACTGCAAGAACCATGCCCGCCACACGCCCCGCCACTCTCGAAGACGTACCCCTCCTCACCGCCCACCGTCACGCCATGTTCGCCGATATGGGCTCCGCAAGCGACGACGCCCTCGCCACCATGAGCCTCCACTTCGCGCCCTGGCTCAGGCGTATGCTCGCCGAAGGCAAATACCTCGGCTGGATCGTCGAGTCCGATGACCAGCCCGTCGCCTCCGCCGGTCTCTTCCTGCTTGAGTGGCCGCCCCATCCCCTCGACCCCTCGAACGACCACCGCGGCTACGTCCTCAACATGTATGTCGACCCTGCCCATCGCCGCCAGGGCCTCGCAAGAAACCTTCTCCAGCTCTGCCTCGACGAATCCCGCCGCCGCGGACTTCGCATCGTCGCCCTCCACGCCTCTGACGCCGGCCGGCCCCTCTACACCTCCTTCGGCTTCGCTCCCGCCAACGAGATGTTCTACCTCCATCCATCCCCGACCCTGGACCCGAGACCCTAGACCCGAGACCCTACACCCCATCGTGCTATCCTTCCCCCCGTATGCAGGTATTCGCGATTCTTCCCGCCGCGGGTCTGGGAACCCGCATGGCCGGCCCCCAGCCCAAGCAATTTCTCGCCCTTGATGGCGTCCCTATCCTCATCCACTCGCTCCGCGCCTTCGCCTCTGTCGAGCGCGTCACCGCCATCTACGTCGCCGTTCGAAAAACCGAGTTGGAGCGCACCGAAGCCCAGATCGCCGAGTTTGGCGCCGCCCACAACCTCGCCGCGCGTGTCCGCGTCGTTGAAGGCGGCGACCATCGCCAGGAGTCCGTCTCCCACGCCCTCGCCGCCATTCCCGCCGAGGCCGACGACATTATCCTCATCCACGACGCCGTCCGCCCGCTCATCGATGCCGACACCATCAACCGCACCATCGATGCCGTCGTTGAGTTTGGCGCGGCCATCGTCGGCCTGCCCGCTGTCGACACCATCAAGCAGGTCGAGCGCACCGCCCACGGCGCATTGATCACCGCCACCATCCCCCGCGAATTCGTCGTCCTCGCGCAAACGCCCCAGGGCTTTCGCTATGGCCTCCTCCAGCACGCTCTCACCGAGGCCGAGGCCGACGGCTTTATCGGCACCGACGAGGCCTCCGTCCTCGAGCGCGCCGGCCATCCCGTCGCCGTGGTCCACGGCTCTCAGGTTAATCTGAAGATTACGCAGCCGGGAGACCTCGAGCTGGCCGAGTTCTACCTCAGCCGCCGCGCCCGCTGACCAATCATGCTCCGCGCTAACTCGCTAACTTGCTCCACTTCTGCTAACCCGCTGCCTCTGTCCTTTGCGCCGCACTTTCCATCGCCGCGCTCGCCCCGCGCACTCGCAAAAAGATCGCCGACGTTTTAGAGTCAATACAGACACGGAGACCTCCAGCAAGCATGGACATACGCATCGGCATTGGCTACGACTCGCACGAATTCAAGCCAGGCGTCCCGCTGCGCATCGGCGGAATGACCATCGACCACCCCGAAGGCCTCGCCGGCCACTCCGACGGCGATGTCCTCCTCCATGCCATCACCGATGCCCTCCTTGGCGCCGTCGCCGCCGGCGACATCGGCAGCTTCTTCCCCCCGGGCGACCCGCGCTGGAAAAACGCCGACTCCGCCATCTTCCTCAACCTGGCCATGGAAGAGCTTCAGAACGCCGGCTACCGCATCGTCAACATCGACACCACACTTGTTCTCGCCGCGCCCAAAATCTCGCCCATCGCCGGCGATATGCGCGCCCGCGTAGCCGACCTGCTCTCCATCAAGCTCCACCAGCTCAGCATCAAGGCCAAAACCCCTGAGGGCCTCGGCCTCGACCACGTCGCCCAGTGCCACGCCGTCGCCCTTGTCGAACGCG
>CAYWSR010000295.1:0-4476 GCA_964460385.1 uncultured Occallatibacter sp.
GACCTCCGGCCAAGTCTCGGCCGTCATGTCCATCGGGGGCAATGTGAAGTTGACCTCGGGGTAGACCTTGCCGGCGCCGATTTCGAGGCCGAGGCCGCACCGCACCGGTTTGGGCGCGACACCGAAGATTAGGTCGTCGGCGCTTCTGACGGCGAGGTGCGAATAGGAGAGCGGCGTAAATGCGGCTGTCATGTCACGCTGCCTTGCCGATAAAGGTGCGCGCCAGAGAGACGGCGTCGTTCGCCGACGCGCCGTAACCGTCGGCGCCGATCTCGTGTGCGTATTGCTCGTTTATCGGCGCGCCGCCGATGAGCACTTTGACCTCGCCGCGCAGCCCGGCCTGCTCGATAGCGGCGATCGTCGTCTTCATCGCCGGCATAGTAACGGTGAGCAGCGCGGAGAGGCAGACGATTTGCGGCTTGTGCTCGCGGATGGCGGCGATGAACTTCTCCGGCGCGACGTCCGCGCCAAGGTCGTGGACCTCGAATCCTCCACCCTCCAGCATCGATACGACGAGGTTCTTGCCGATGTCGTGCAGATCACCCTTGACGGTGCCGACCAGGATCACGCCGACCGGCTTGGCCCCTGCGGCGGCAAGCAGTGGCCGCAACGGCTCCATGGCGGCCTTCATCGCCCGCCCTGCGAGCAGGAGTTCAGGTACGAAGTACTCCTCTTCTTCGAATAGCTTCCCAACCGCGTCCATGGCGGGGATCATCGTGTCGGCGATCAACATCGCCGGGTTCACGCCAGCGGCGAGCGCTTCGTGTACGGCGGCTTCCGCATTTTTTGCGTCCCCGGCTAGGATCGCATCGTAGAGTCCCTGGGACAACATCCGGACTTCCTCCTATGATTGGCCTGCCGTTGCCGGGCGAGCGCGTAGCCCACTGAACGGTTGATAATATCAGAATACCCGAGTTGTCAATCTAACATGAGCAACGTTGGCGCCGCCTCACAGGCTTCTGGGCCGTTGAAGGCCAATCAAATTGAGGTAGCGCATGAGAGCGGAGCCCGGTGACATGACACCGACCCGGTTCGAGCGGATTCTGGCCCCGGAATCCCTCCATGCCCGCGTCGCGCGGACCTTAGGCCGTCAGGTGATCTGATAGCCCCCGGGGCCGAAGCCTGACTGTCTTGGGCTCAGCCCGCTTCGAGGTGCAGCCGAAGGAGCGCGGCTATTCGTGTCATGAACAGCGCGAGTTATGCCGGTACGCGCGCGTTGAAATCCTGCACTGCGTGGTACATCGCGAGGATATTTTCCGGAGGCACGTTCGCCATGATGTTGTGCACCTGCTGGAAGACGAACCCCCCGCCAGGAGCAAGAACCTCGCATTGATGGAGCGTGTGCTCGCGCACTTCGGCGGGTGTGCCGTTCGGTAGGACGCGCTGAGTGTCGCAGCCGCCACCCCAGAAAGTGAGATCCGTTCCGAAATCGCGCTTCAGCCCTTCGGCTTCCATGCCCCTACAGCTAATCTGCACCGGGTTGATGGCGTCCAGCCCCGCCTCGATCAGATCCCGCAGCAGAGGACGCACCGCCCCGCAACAGTGAAGCATGACCTTTACGTTGGCGAGTTGCTTGGCGCGCCCCCATAGGATGGCGTGGCGCGGCTTGAAGAATTCGCGGTACATCCGTGGAGAGATCTGCGGAGAGTTCTGCGTACCGAGATCGTCGCCGAAGCAAATGACGTCAATGGAGTCGCCCACTGCCCCGAGGAACTGCTCGAGATTCCGCAGGTGAACTTCCATGAGCGCGTCCAGGAACCGATGCACACGCTGCGGTTCGCCGCCCAGCATCATCAGGAAGTTGTCCATCCGGTAGTAGAATTGCCCCATTTCGAGCAGATTGCCCCCGAACAATCCGAGGATCGCCCGGTCCGTGCTGGCGCGCAGCGCGTGCGCTCCGGCGGCCAGTTCAGCCGGCCCGGATATCGACGGCCCAGGCGGCGACGCCATACCGGTCCACAAATGTTCTGGGTAGAGCTCCTCGATGCGGGACAGATCCTCTTCGTCGTCGAGGAACGGCCAGTAAACCTGATCGAAGGTTATCGCTTGCTCGGGCATTCGCGCCATCACTCGCCCGCTCGGCGCTCGCACCACCCACCCTGTTCCGGCCCGCTCTGGTTTCGCCCACGCCGGCATCCGGCATGGCGTTCCATCAGGCAGGGTCCAGTCAACCCACCAGTTGTCTTCGCGGCAGAAGCCCCGTCCTAACTCCACAGTGTCCACGCCCAGGCGGTCGAGTACGTCATCGTGGACAATCGCCAGCTGCTGGACCGGATCGTAGACGTCGACCATCCGCGGTTCGAGCCCGAGCGCTGCCCGAAGTTTTGGATATGCGATCGCGGCGATACCCGATGAGCGATAACCGGAGAGGTCCACTGGCACGCGGTCAGGCTGATGATGATTCAAGGAGCAAAGCACGCGTTCTCGCGATGTTGTCATGGATTTTCAAACTCCGGCCAATTGACGCTGACAATGGCGAGAACCCCTTATGCGGTCAGACAGCGCGTGCACGGTGATCATCGCGCCCGCATTCGCCCTGAGAGCAGGAGTTCCGGAACGAAGCACTTCTCTTCTCCGAAGAGCATTCCCGCCGTCCATGGGGGGATCGCGGTGTCGGCAATCAGCGCCGCCGGGTCCACGCCAGTGGCGAGCGCCTCACGCACGGTGGCTTCCGCGCCTTTTGACTTTCGCGCCAGGATCATGCCGTAAAGCCCGGGGATAACGGCATGCGTACTTCCTCCTGCGGCTTGCCTAACTGTCTGGACATGTGATAATATCAGTGGGCTGAAGGTTGTCAATCTAATATCACCAACATAAGTCTTCTGCCCAGTTGGCTGGTCGCCCTCGTGACGGCAGATGGTGCAGGCCTGTCATGGTAATGGCGGAACACCATGACACGGGACTCGCGGGCTTCGGCGTCTGCGGGAGACCGGTCGACGCAATAGGGGCTGAACGAAGCGCATGGGAACAGAATCCGGCGGTTCGATGCTGACGCGCTTCGAGCGGATCCTGGCGCCGGAATCCCTCCATGTCCGCGTGACGCGGACCCTTGGCCGCCAGGTGATCCGGGCCGACCAGGAGTCGACTCAGATCATATTTCCTAACGAGAACGGCTTGTGCGAGCAGCTCGGCGTCAGCCGCACCATCCTGCGGGAAGCGCTGAAGGTGCTCGCCGACAAGGGGATGATCGAGGTTCGCCCTCGCAGCGGTATGCGTTCGTTGCCCCGTTCTAACTGGAATCTGCTCGACCCCGACATTCTGGCCTGGCAATCGGAAGAGAACCCCGATGCGGGTTTCCTGCGCGATCTCTGCGAAATCCGCCTGGCGATGGAGCCCACGGCGGCTGGATTCGCCGCGGTGCGCGCCAACGCGGAGGACATCGCGGAAATCGAGGCGGCGCTCAACCGCAGAGTGACGGCGGACGGCAAGCGCATCGAGGATTTGATCGACCTCGATCTGCAGCTTCATGCCTGCATCATGAAGGCCTCGCACAACCGCCTATTCCAGTATCTAAGCGAGGCGATCCGCGAGCCGTTCCGGGTGGCGCTTTCTTATACTCTGCGCAGCGCCGCGGTGCGCTCGCTGGAAGTCACCGCGCACCAGCTCCTGGTGGACGCCATTCGTCGGAGAGACCCGCTGGCTGCGCGCGACGCCGCCGACAAGGTCGTTGCCAACTTGATGGTTGCAGTGGAACACGTCATTCGACGAATGGAAGGACGTAAGGCCAACCGGAGCAACGACTGGGTGCTGTTGACAACCGAGCCGAGCGCCGACTTACGGTGATCGCCCCAGCTATTCAGCGGTGGTTGCTGTTTGCGCCGCGGCGATAGTCTCGTCGCATGTTGCAGCGATGCGGTGCGCCAACGGGACAATCGAATGCCCAGTCAGACGCCTCGGCGCTCGAGCGGCGAGATCCGGCGTTCGCGATCTGGTTCGGCAGACGATTCATCCCGATTGACGGCAATCAACCGCTCCAAGGTCGCCATATTGGTAAGCCTCCGGTGAAGCTTTCAATTACCCACATCGTCGACTTGATCCGATGGATATGCCGAAGGCGATGTCGTGCAAGCGGGTCATGCCGCGCCAGACGACCATGTTGCCGGGAGGCGGATCGTGGTTGCGGGCGATTTTGCAGGCCAGTCAGCGCCGCTCGCGCGGCCAGTCAGCGCCGCTCGCGCGGTATGCGGCAACCAGCCCGTCGCGGCGATCAGTTCGTCCAGCTTCGCGCCCTGATCGCGTTGCAGCAACGCGATCACGCCCGCGATCTTCGTGCCTTGACGAGGCGTCGGCGATAGCGGCGCGGGCGTCGGCCTCGGCGCCGCCGCCATATGTGAATCGGCGGCGGGTCTGAGCGCCGATTGGCGCGCTAACCGCTTGAGAACATAAGAGGCGGCTGGGTCAGGGGGCAACGCCGATTTACAGCAATGAACGCCTTCATGCGGCGAACCGCGAGGCCATCACCCGCAAGCCTATAGG
>CAYWSR010000296.1:0-4347 GCA_964460385.1 uncultured Occallatibacter sp.
CGGCCCGCGCTGCCGAAGATGTCGCCGACGAAGAGAATGTTCAAGGGGGCTCCTGAAAGAGGGACTAGGGGCTAGGGACTTGGGACTAGGTTTGCCTGGCGCGAACTGACTTCATCAACCCCCCAAACATCCGCCCAACTTTCGTTGCACAGAGAATCAGCGGATTCCAGATTTTCTGGAGTTCCAAACACCAGTTTCTTTGCAATCACGAGCTGTGTCTCAAGTTCAGAACATGACCCGCGGGCATGACCCAGGAACTGAAAATACTCGCCCTTGGTTGCGCGCCCGTAGCCTTCGGAGATGTTACTCGCTATTGAAACAGATGCACGACGCATCTGGTTTGTTAGTCCAAAGCGCTCCGCTTCCGGAAACCTTGCAGTCAACTTGTACACGTCGACGGTAAGGTCGATCGCCTTCTGCCAAACGACAAGATCCTTAAACGATTGTCCCATGGGTTTTCTCCACAGCGGTTTGTGATCTAGTCCCCAGTCCCTAGTCCCTAGTCCCTGCGTCTCTGTTCCGCATGAGCGGGAAGAGGATGACGTCGCGGATGGAGCGGGAGCCGGTGAGGAGCATGACGAGGCGGTCGACGCCGAGGCCTTCGCCGCCGGTGGGGGGCAGGCCGTAGGCGAGGGCGCGAACATAATCTTCGTCCATCTCATGGGCTTCGTCGTCGCCTCGGTCGCGTTCGGCGAGCTGGTCGCGGAAGCGCTTTTCCTGCTCGACTGGGTCGTTGAGCTCGCTAAAGGCGTTGCCCAGCTCGAAACCGCCGGCGAAGAACTCGAAGCGCTCGACGTGGTCAGGATCGTCGGGCTTCTGCTTGGAGAGCGGCGAGACGACGGTTGGGTAGTCGTAGATGATGGTGGGCTGAACCAGGTTGGGCTCGACCACCGCTTCAAAGAGGTTGTATACGGACTTGCCGACGGGAGTGCCCATCCCTTGCGCGGATCCCTTCAACGAATCGTAGTAGACGGCGGAGATGGCGCTATGGAGGGTCTTGAGCGCGGCGATGCGGTCGGGGTCGAGATGCGCGGTTTCGCCAAAGGCTTTCTCGAGAGAGCTCATGGCCGCGTGAAGGCGCGCTTGCAGGACGGGAGCTGAATCGAAGGCAGAGTTGGCGGGCTTCGCGCCGGCCTCCTCAGGCCAGAACTCGCGGATGGCGTCGCGCATTGTGAGGCGCGTCCACTTGCCGAGGTCGATTGGATTGCCTGATGGATCCAGCCTTGGGATCGAATTGCCGTGTTCGTCCATCTCGCCGGATGGCAGAATCGTGGTGCCGTTGACCTCGTGTGCGACGAAGGCTACGAGGTCCTCGGTGATCTGCATCAGGTCGTGGTAGTTTGCGTAGGCCTGATAGAACTCGAGCATGGTGAACTCGGGATTGTGCTGCGTGCTCACGCCTTCATTGCGGAAGTTGCGATTGATCTCGTAGACGCGATCGAGACCGCCGACGACCAGGCGCTTGAGATAGAGCTCGGGCGCGATGCGCAGGAAGAGATCCATGTCGAGCGCGTTGTGATGGGTGCGGAAGGGCCGCGCGGCCGCACCGCCCGCGATCTGCTGCATCATGGGCGTTTCGACTTCGAGGAAGCCGCGCTCGTCGAAAAACTGGCGCAGGGCTTTAAGGGTCTTGGCGCGCTTGACGAAGACTTCGCGGGCGTCGAGGTTGGAGAAGAGGTCGACGTAACGCTGGCGATAGCGGAGCTCGACGTCGGCGAGGCCGTGGAACTTCTCCGGCAGGGCAAGCATGGCCTTGGAGAGAAAGGTGATGCGCTCGACGTGGATGGTGAGCTCGTTGGTGCGGGTGCGGAAGAGATAGCCGGCGACGCCGATGTGGTCGCCGAGGTCGAGGAGCTTGTAGAGCGCAAAGCCCTCTTCGCCGACAGCATCGAGGCGGACATAGATTTGAAGGCGCTCGCCGCCCTGCTGGAGGGTGGCAAAGCCGGCCTTGCCCTGGGCGCGGATGGCCATGATGCGGCCGGCGACGGCGACGGTGATGCGATTGGCTTCGAGCTCTTCGGCAGTCGACGAGTCCCATTTAGCGCGGACTTCGGAGACGGTGTGTGAGGCAGGGAACTGGTTGGGATAAATCGGATGGCCCAGGCGGGCAATCTCTTCCAGCTTGCCGCGGCGCAGCTTAAAGAGATTCTCTTCGAACTCTGATTCGAACACGGGGATTCCTTTGCTAACTGCAGGGGCAACAGTAAGTATATCGCCCGGCGTGTGGCGACGCGGAGCGGGTCGCTGCGCCTCTGTGGTCCGAGCCGGGCATTCCGGCTAAATGACGGAGTTTGAAAGTCGTTGACCGATCTGCGCTGTTGCCGTTTAGGATGGTTGGCATGAAAGCCAAGCTCTTTTTATTGCTCCTGTGTGCGCCGCTTGTCTCTGGAGTGTGCGCGAGCGCCAAGACCGTTCTGCCGGATTCGTGCGGCAGCGACAGTGTCAAATTCGATGTAAAGACCGAAAAGGATCAGCCACTGCCGGCCGCTCCCGCGGATGGCAAGGCACAGATTGTCCTTGTCGGGACCGTTCCGTACGAGGGGGCGCTGATGCACTGGCCGGCGATCCGCTTCGGTATCAATGGAGCCTGGGTAGGCGCGAATAAGGGCAATTCTTACTTCACGCTGGATGTGGCTCCTGGCGCACAGAACATCTGCGTGAGCGCGCAAGGGGTGATGGCGGGAATGGCAAAGGATCTGGTGGATATGCAATCCTTCACCGCCGAGGCGGGCAAGGTCTATTACTTTGAAGCCCGGTTCGGGATGATCGGGGGCGGAAACGGCGGAGGCGTTGTAACCTTCGGTCTTGCGCCGTTGAATGAGAACGACGGAAAGTACCGGGTGAAGGCCTGGAAGCTGGCGACCTGGAAGGCCAACAAGTAGGTCCGGCCTTTTCGCGTTGAAGGGCGCTCATCCTGTATAAACACGGGTGATGGCCTTTAATCGTCCGATTCCGGAGAACATGCGCCCTGCGAAGAAGCAGCCAAGCGGGCTGTCGCTCTATGTGCAAGCGGAGAAGATGTTGCAGATCGCAGTTCTGTTGCCGGCGGCGGCGCTTGTGGGCTGGCTTGTTGGGTCTTGGCTGGATGGCCAATTGCACCAGTCGTGGATTGGGCTCTCAGGAATCCTTTTTGGCGGCATATCAGGGCTGGTTTATGTTGTCCGCCTGGTGATGATCAGCGGGAACCGCGAGAATCAGCCGGCGAAGGGTGAGGATGGGGATAACGGCGTGGACCCAGCAAATAAGCAATGACAGGACAAGCCCATTCGATTCCCTTGCTTACAGAGGAAGAGCTTGAGGCCCTTCTCAAGAGGTCATTTCGCAACGGTCTGATTTTAGGGGTGTTCTCCGCCGGAGTTGTGGTGATTGCCTCAGGATGGCGGAACGCTGCAATGCTGATGACTGGGGCACTGATTTCGGCCGCCAGCATTCTTGAATGGCTGCGGCTGGTTCGTCTCGTCAATCTCCGCATTCGGAAACAGAAGGCGCATCGGGGTGCCGTTCTGGTGGTGGCGTTCTTTCTGGTGCGGCTGCTGTTTTTCGCGGCGGCGATTTATGTTAGCCTGAAGTGTTTCCGGGGTTCGTTGATTGCGCTGGTTTGCGGCTTGAGTCTTGCAGTTCTGACGCTCATGTGGGAGGCGCTTCGCATGTTTCGAGATTGAGGGTTCGACTCGAAACGCTCAATAACATGCTCCGGAATCAGAAAGATATTTCTCTTCATGGATGCATCGCTCTCCATCACCCGCCTGCTAAACAGCGTATTTGCCGGGCCGGTGGATTCGCTCCTGGGAATATTTCACGTTCATCCCTCGAATCCGGCGGCACCGATTGACGATACATTTTCGCTGGAGCTGTTGGTCGTCCTCGGGTTTATCGCTTTCTTTACACTGGTGCGCCTCAGCCTCTCGGTTGAAAAGCCGGCGGCTCCCCAGCAGATCGCGGAAATGATTCATGAGTTTGTAGGCGGGCAGGCCGAATCGATCATCGGCCACGGGTACGAACGCTTTCAGGCCTTTGTTACCTGCATTTTCCTTTTTGTGCTGACCTGCAACTTGTTGGGCCTGCTTCCGGGCTTCAAATCGCCGACCCAAATTTTGGCCGTTCCATTCGGTCTTGCTGTTGCCACATTCATTTACTACAACTATCACGGCCTCCGCGAACAGGGCGTGATTGGATATCTGAAGCACTTTGCCGGCCCGGTTTGGTGGATTGCGTGGCTCCTGTTTCCGATTGAAGTGATCTCGCACGTTGCACGCATGATGTCGCTTAGTGTTCGTCTTTGGGCAAATATGTTTGCCGGCGACCTGGTGACTCTGGTCTTCTTTTCGCTGATTCCGGTCGGAATTC
>CAYWSR010000297.1:0-4345 GCA_964460385.1 uncultured Occallatibacter sp.
GTCTGTCGGCAACTATTCGCAAATACCTATGGACAGGTGCGGCCTTTTTCATAGAGGATGACAGCTCTCACTTTTAGGTGACGGGCGATGGTGGGCGACCGTTGGGGTGCCGGGTGCTAGCTGCGGCCGCGGAATTGGATGATGTGGCGGCGGTCGCGTTTCGAAGGGCGGTGGGTGGGGATAGGAGCGAACTCCTGCATGGCCTTGCGCTCGGCGGCGAGCTTGAGGCGCGCTTCTTTGCTGGCTTCGGTTTCAGCGTAGAGGGTTTGGGCGACGGCGGCGGGGCCGCGCATCTCGCTGAGGGCGAGAACCTGGACGTGGAATTCGCCGCCCTCATTGCGGATGTGGAGCATGTCGTCGATGCGGACGTCGCGGGCTGGCTTGGCCTGGATTTCGTTGGAGTGGATGCGGCCGAGATCGCAGGCCTTTGAGGCAAGGGCGCGGGTCTTGAAGAAGCGGGCGGCCCAGAGCCATTTGTCGATGCGCATATGGGGTCTAGGGTATCGGGTGTGGGGTATCGGGTCTAGGGTCTGGGGTCTAGGGCCGGAAGAGCAGTGAAATAGTGAAACAGTGAAAAAGTGAAACAGTGAAGGAGCGAAACCGGGCGGCGAGGGACTACGTAGTGGGGGTTGTTGCTGGGGCGGGCTCGACCTTCCAGACATAGAGGTAGTCTGCGTCGCTGGAGGTGGCCACTTCCAATCCTCTGGCGTGCGTGGCGCGATTCAGAGCGGATCGGATGTTTTCCTTGGTGTCTGGCAGGGCGGAGAGGGGAATCTTGAGCGCGGTTCCGACCACCAGTTGATCGATGTCGCTGAGCAGCCGCGTCACAATCCCCTTGTGCTTTCCATCGCGGCCCTTAGGGACATCCAGTTGAAGGATGGATTGGAACTTCATCGGCTCTGCGTTCGGAACTGGATCGGTTGCCATGTCGTGAGCCCCCTTTGGGTCGGCTTCGTGGATCAAGGAACCGCAGCTTAACGTACGCCTAAATTGCCGTAAAGCTATCCTGTTGCTGAAAGCATACCGATCACGGTGTGAATGAGCAAGCTTATAACGGCGATCTGGTCAATTCTTGCGCAGAGTTCACATTCGAGAGAAGATCCATATAAATATAAGATTATAAAGACTTTGAGCGTAACGTAAAGAGTTAACCCGTATTGCCGAGGGCCTGCTAGGTTCGCAGTTAGAGATCAATTCCCGGCGTGGGACGGGTCGCATTCTCCGCAGGACTTATACGGCGCCGATGCCGCACAATCCTGGGGCACGCATGGAGTTCTAGAAACGCTAAGTGGCGTTAGGAGAAGTACATGCCTGTTCAATGTTTCGAGAAAAAGGATTCAGATCAGCCGGTCTGCGGCGCACACAATGTGCCGCTGGTGCATGGTTTGGTACCGATCGATGCGAATGCGCCGTGGCTGGGACGCATTGCCTGTTCATTCTGTCCCGTCAGCCGAGCAGTGGTTGAAAAGAAGGGAAGATCGCATGCGCCAACCTACTTCTGAACCTTCTCTCACGTCCCTTGAGGGCCTGGCGACGAGTTTCCCCATCGTTCCGGTCGAGGAGATACCTGCGTCCGATCCATCGGATGCTGCGAGCGCGCTTCGTCCCATGGTTCTTGTGGTCGACGACAAGCCAGCGATTGCCGATGAGTTGACGGAAAACCTCGACCGGAGCGGCTTTGCCGTGATCGCAGCCTACGATGCGGAGACCGCGCTTGAAACCGCGCTGCTGATGCCACCAGACCTGGCCCTCATCGACGCTCAGCTCTCGGGATCGAGCGGCATCGATTTGGCAACTTGTCTGCGAGAAAAGCTGCCGGATTGCAAGATTGTGATGTTTTCAGGGGATGAAGGCGAATCTGAGCTGCTGAACTCGGTGAAGAGGGGTCTAGGGTCTGGGGTCTGGGGTCTGAAGAGCAGTGAAACGGTGAAAAAGTGAAGGAGTGAAACCGCGCAGCGCTAATTGGCGAGGACGGCGCGGTAGCGGACCTTGTTCTTTTTGACCTTCTCAATGGCTTCGTTGGCCTTGGCCATGGGGAAGGATTCGGTGGTGGCTTTGACGCCGTGGCGTGCGGCGACGTCGATCATCTCGCGGAGCTGGTGAGGGCTGCCGATGGGGCTGCCACTGATAGAGCGGAGGCCGCTGATGAGGGGGAATGCCTGGAAGCTGACTGCCGAGGGCGGAACACCAACGAAGCAGAGGGTTCCGGTAGGGCGAAGCGCCTGGATGTAGACGCCCCAGTCCTGGTCGGCATTGATGGTGGAGAGAATGAAGTCCAAGGTGCCGGCGATCTCCTTGAGCGCCTTGCTCTCGCGGCTGTTGACGAAGTGGTGCGCGCCCAGATTGCGCGCTTCTTCTTCCTTGTCGGCGGAGGTGGAGAAGGCGGTGACCTCCGCGCCGAAGGCACGGGCAAACTGGATGGCCATGTGTCCGAGGCCGCCGATGCCGATGATTCCGACCCGGGAGGACGGGTTGACGCCGTGATTGCGGATGGGGTTGTAGACGGTGATGCCGCCACAGAGCAATGGCGCGGCGTGCTCGCTTTGGATGGCGTCGGGGATGGGGATAACGAAGCGGTGGTTGGCACGGACGCGATCGGCGTAGCCGCCGTTGCGATGGACGCAGGTGCCTTCCAGGGAGAGGCAGAGGTTTTCCATGCCGCGGGTGCACCACTCGCAGACGCCGCAGGAGTTGGACTGCCAGCCAAGGCCAACGCGCTGACCGACGGTGAATTGCCTGACGTCGGAGCCGACGGCGGCGACCTTGCCGACGATCTCGTGACCGGGGATGAACGGATACTGGCTGATGCCCCAGTCGTTGGAGATGAGATGGAGGTCGCTATGGCAGATGCCGCAGTGGGAGACGGCGATATCGACATCCTCGGGGCCGATTTTTCCCGGGTCATACTTGAAGGGGAGCAGTTCAGCACCCGCTGCATGGGCCGCAAGTCCTTGAATTTGAGCCATTCGCGTTCTTTTTCCTTCTTTGGGGGGTGAAAGGAAGCCCGACGACAAGAAGACTTGCCGGAAATGCGGGCAAGCAGGCTTGCCGGAGATGAGAGCGTGCAGGAGAGAAACCCTTACAGAGTTAGTCTAAACCGCCGCCCCCGTCGATGTGGAGATTGAGGATCTGGAAACCGTTAACGACTCCGGGAACGGGAACCTCAGCGGAGAGGGCCGCGGACTCGCCGTTGAGGCTTACATCCTGGGCGGCACGCATGGGCTCAAGGGCGTTTGCCATTGAAAGCGGAAGGCTTGTGAGCGTGTGGCCGTCAAAGCCAGCCTGGGTTTCGGGGACGAGGAGGCTGATGTAAAGGCGGTCGGCGGGGTGCTTTGCGCGGGCCTGGGCGAGAACCGCCTGGAGGTCGGGCGAGTGGCCTGACATGCGGGGTTGATCCAAGGTTCGGTCCAGCGTACCGGCATCCGACACCAGAAGGCGGAGATTGCCGGGTTCGAGGCGGGCGGGGAGCTCGACGGGGATGCGGATATTGCGGGCGGGCTGATGCCAGGGGCGGAGGGTGGCTTCGACGACGACAGTGTCGCCGGCGTGGACGATGTCGCTGGAGACGATATGGGCAGATTCGAGGTCGAGCGTGACACGGCCGGGGATCTCATCGATCTGGAGGTCGATGGAGTGGATGCTTCCCTGGCGAGCGCCGTTCTGGTAGATGCGGGCAAAGCTGAGCCCGGTGAAGAGCGCGGCTTCAATGGGGGAGTTGGCCTGGTCGGAGGCCGAAGCCCAGAGATCGATGGGCGAGGGAGCCGCGCCGTCGAGGTCAATGGAGCCTTTGACGTGGTAGCTGGTTTCCGAGGTGCTCTGGTTGGCTTCGAGCAGGGATTCATAGAGAGAGACCATCATGGCCTGGGCGGTGAGGGCGGGCAAGTCGAGGATCTCGATGTGGAGCTCGCGGGTTTCTGTGGGGGAGCGAACGGCGATATGGAGGGGGATCATGTGGGCACGGACGCCGAGGACGCCTCGGATGGCCGAGTCGCGATCCTCAGTGAAGGCGCCGATGGTCTGGCCGGTGTTGACGATCTTGAAGGGGCTGTAGGGAGAGGCGAGGGTGACAACGACCTCCGCAGTGGTCATGGGGAGGGAGACCGTTCCGGCCTGCAGGACGGGATGGCCGCAGGCGAGGAGCTGTTTGGGATCGACGTAGGTGACAGTGCAGGTGGCGGCAAGCTCGAGGTCGCCGCGAATGAGCTGCACGCTGACGGCAGAGCCGGGGAGAACAGGCGTGGCAGACATGGGGGGTTCGCCCACCACGGCGGGGAGCGTAGCAGAGGAAGCGGTGGCTGCGGTTTCGGGCATCGAGGAGCCGTTGCCGCCGGCGGCGACGTAGTCA
>CAYWSR010000298.1:0-4334 GCA_964460385.1 uncultured Occallatibacter sp.
GGCCGCACATGATGGCGGTGAGGGCTGCGGCCATATCGCGGCCGGCTGCCGAGTCATAGGGCAGCCCCAGCGCCATCAGCAGCGCGCCCAGGTTGGCATAGCCGAGTCCGAGCGGGCGATAGTCGTGCGAGTTTCGCGCGATGGCCTCCGTCGGGTAACCGGAGTTGTCCACCAGGATCTCCATGGCCGTAATGACCACCGAGATCGAGTGACGGTAGGCGGAAATGTCAAAGACGCCGGCCGGGTTGAGGTACTTCATCAGGTTGAAGCTCGCCAGGTTGCAGGCCGAGTTGTCCAGGAACATGTACTCCGAGCAGGGATTCGATGCGTTGATCCGTGCCGTGTTCTTGCTCGTGTGCCAGCGGTTGATGGTGGTGTCGAATTGCATGCCGGGGTCGCCGCAGAGCCAGGTAGCCTCGGCGATCTTGTGCATGATGTCGCGCGCCTTATACGTGTTGACCGGCTCGTGGCTCTTCACCGCGTGGGTCGTAAACTCGCCATCCTGCTCGTAGGCGCGCATGAACTCGTCGCTCACCCGCACGGAGTTGTTGGCGTTCTGGAAGAAAATCGACGAGTAGGCTTCGGAGTCCGGCCCGCTCCCGTCGTACCCGGCCTTGATCAGCGTGAAGGCCTTCTCCTCTTCCTTGGCTTTGCAGTCGATGAAATCCATGATGTCTGGGTGATCGACGTTGAGGATCACCATCTTCGCCGCGCGGCGGGTCTTGCCGCCGGACTTGATCACGCCGGCAAAAGCGTCGAAACCGCGCATGAAGCTGAGCGGACCGCTGGCCTCGCCGCCACCCGAGAGCGTCTCCTTCGATCCGCGGATGGTGGACAAGTTGGTGCCCGTGCCCGAGCCCCACTTGAAGAGCATGCCCTCCGTCTTGGCCAGCGTGAGAATCGACTCCAGCGAGTCCTCCACCGAATTGATGAAGCAGGCCGAGCATTGCGGGTTCTTGTAGCCCGTGGCCGAGTAGCGAACACCGCCCGTCGAGGGGTCCCAGTGCCAGTTCTGCCCAGCGGACTCGGGCTCCAGCCGGTCGCAGCCCACGTTGAACCAGACAGGCGAATTGAACGCCACGCGCTGCGTCAGCAGCATAAGGGTCAACTCGTCGTGGAAGATCTCCGCGTCGACCGAGCTGGCAAAGTAGCCGCCGGCAATGCCCCAGTCGCGGATGGTCTCAGCCACGCGCCCCACCAGCTGGCGGACGCCGGTCTCGCGCTCGGGCGTGCCGGTCTGCCCGTGCAGGTACTTCGACGCAACAATATTGGTGGCCGTCATCGACCAATCCACCGGCACTTCCACGTCCTTCTGCTCGAAGATCGTGTTCCCCTTGGTGTCGGTAATTGAGGCGGTGCGCTTCTCCCACTGCACCTCGTCGTACGGTGAAACGCTGTCGCGCGAGAATCGGCGAGTAAAGGTCAATCCCTTCTGAGTGTAGGAAGTGGTGGTTTCTGAAGTGGAAGTGTGCAGGTAGGACTCGTTCATCGGTTCCTCTCAAGATCGGCAAAATCGGTGAAAAATGGCCACAACCGGCTTGGGGAAAGCCAGCAGGAGGGCATACACAATGTGTCGCAAAGACCGGGAAAAGGTTGTTCGGATTACCGTGACTTCGGCTGCTTTCGACCCCAGCCTGACGGCTACTCACGTCAGATTACGTTACAGTCTGTTTACAGCCGCAGATGAAAAAATAGCGCTGTCTGTGGTGCGTGTCAACACAAAACCACAATATCTTGTATTTGATGTGCATTTCCTGCATCTGGCTTCTAAACACAAGGATTTACGTGTGGAAAGCTCACAGCGCTCATGCGCAGAGCGGGGATGACTAGAAAGATTCTGCCCTGAATTCTGTGCAAAAGCCCACAGCGGGTCCGTGGCTCGATCGAAGTCTCTATCCGAAAGCGTAGTCCTGGCCGGGTCCCGATTCAAGGCGGAAACCCGGTGAATATCAGCTCGCTTATGTGGAGATGTGGAGAACGAGCGGGGAATCTTGCGTGTGGGCGTGGGAGGCAGATGCGACGGCCGGATTCAGGATTTGAAATGCGTTCTGAGCGGAACCATCTGCTGGTGGAGGATGCGGCTGATTCTAACGCCGTCGGGTTTGATGCGATAGAAAATGACGTGCTTGCCGTGCTCGTGGCGATGAACGCCTGGACTCACCTCATCGCATCTCCGTCCGATCTCAGGATTCTCAACGAGCATGTTGAAGCAGCTTTGAAGCTGGGCGATGTACCGAGTCGCCTGTTTCGAACTCCAGGTCATTGTGGTATACCGGGCAATTTCCCGCAAATCCGATTGAGCCCTTCTTGCAACTGCATATCTAGGCAACGTTCTCGCCCTTTCCCTCGGCTAATTCATCGATATAAGCGTAGACGCGCTCGAAGACGTCGCCCTCTGCATCGGGGCTCGCATCGCCCTCCGCAATCGCCGCTCGCAGGATGGCCATCTTTTCTTCGTACTCGCGATCCTCTTGCTCCATGCCTCTCAGCGCCGCGCGCATCACTTCGCTGGCGTTGGCGTAGTCCCCTGAGGCGACCTTGGCAGTGATGAATTGATCGAGTTTGTCGGGGAGATTGACGTTGCGTGTGGGCATAATGGGCACCTCTTGGCCAAAGTATAGGCGGATTGGCCAAGTTTGCCAAAACCGAGGGCCATTAGACCGAACACCCCATTCAACGCAATAACCCAACCCATCGAAAAAACCTCTTGACATATTCCTATATGGGAATGTAATGTCTCGTCATGGCAAGAGCATCCACCACCTCCGACGCATTCAACGCAGTCGCAGAACCCCGGCGGCGGGAGATCCTCTTCTACCTTGCCGCCACGGAGCGGCCCGTGGGCGCGATTGTGGCAGCCCTCGGCCTGGAGCAGCCATCCGTCTCAAAACATCTCAAGGTGCTGCGCGACGTGGGCCTCGTAAGGATGCGTTGCCAGGGCAGGCAAAAGCTCTACCGGACCAATGCTGAAGCCATCCGGCCTCTGCACGAGTGGGCTGGATTCTTCGAGCGCTACTGGCAGCACCAGTTGAATCGAGTGAAGGAACGCGCGGAACAGATGGTCCGCTCCAACCCGCTGGATCAGGACGCAGAGGCGCTGAATTCCCCAAATCCGAACCCCTCAAACCCGACACCCTCGGAACCGACCGAAAAGGAGAAACAATGATTCCCACTGAACAGACCCTCGAAAACCTGACCCTTACGATCCATCAGGAGATCCATGTGCAGGCGCCGCTGGACCGAACCTTTGCCGCGCTGCTCGAGCAACTGGGGCCCGGCAACGAAACGCCCGACGGCAAATCTCTCAACATGAAGATTGAACCGTGGCCCGGCGGCCGCTGGTACCGCGACCTCGGCGACGGCAACGGCCATTTCTGGGCCACCGTCCAGGCCATCAAGCGCCCCACGCTGCTTGAGTTCTCCGGCCCCCTCTTTGCCTCCTTCCCCATGGTTTCGAATGTGCAATATCGGCTGAGTGTGGTCGACGGCGGAACACTCATCGCCTTCAAGCACACCGCGCTCGGCTTCGTGCCAGAGGAACACAAGGCTGGAATGAACAAGGGCTGGGCCTCAATGCACGAGCGCGTCCGCTGGCAGGCCGAGGCAGGCAAGTAGCGTCGAGGTACCAAGCCACGCACTGCTCCGGGAAGCTCCGTACTGGCCCACCATGAGTCAGGGCACGACTTCAGTCATGCCGAACAAAGGCTTCCTGATTCCGCGGGCTTCAGCCCCTGCAAAACTTCGCTACACGAGAACATCGCCTGTACGCAGATCCCCAAACAGCTCACCGAACGGCAGATTCACTGAACAGCAACGAGTCGAGAAAGAAAACCCAAAATCATTCCCCAGACAAGGAGACAAATCATGAAAAGCCAAAATCTCACCTTCACAATTACCGTTGACCAGACACCGGAAGAAGCCTTCGCCGCCATCAACAACGTGCGTGGATGGTGGTCTGGAGAGATTGAAGGCAACACCGGCAAGCTCGACGCGGAGTGGAGCTATCGCTACAAGGACATCCATTACTCCAAACAGCGGATCACAGAGCTGGTCCCCGGCAAGAAGGTCGCGTGGCTTGTTGTCGACAGCTACCTGCAATTCGTCGAAGACAAGAAGGAATGGAACGGCACAGAAGTTGCCTTTGAAATCTCTAAAAAGGGCGGCCAGACCGAAGTCCGCTTCACTCACCTGGGCCTGAACCCCGAGGTTGAGTGCTTCGACGGCTGCTCGAGCGCGTGGGGCTTTTACATCAACACCAGCCTCCGCAACCTGATCGCTACCGGCAAAGGCGAGCCCAACAAGAAAGAGAAAAAGAGCGAGAAGCTGGCGGATCG
>CAYWSR010000299.1:0-4306 GCA_964460385.1 uncultured Occallatibacter sp.
CTTCCGATCTTGAATTGCATGATATCAAGCGGCTTTCCTGTTGCGGGAACCTGTTGCAAGACAAGTGCAGCCGGATCCCGCGTTGGTAGTTGGTGAGTCTGGGCCCGGTCCGGCGCGCCGAACGGGGTTGGTCGCCAGCGGATTACGATCGGTCGTTCACAGGGCTATAGAAGGCCCGCTGCGCCTCGGGCCAGCCGCGGATTTTGACCCGGCTCAGGCTGATAACCTGAAGGCGAGGGTTCTTTTGAGGCTTGCCGGGCTGCAGAGACCGGTTCGGCAGCGACGTACCAACATCGACAAGCAAAAAAAGGGTATGAACAAGCTCATCTTTGCCAATTTGGTGCAACGGCCCGTGCGTTCTGTGATCAGCGTGCTTGCGGTGGCCATCGAAGTGGTGATGATCCTGTCGATCTCGGCGATTTTCATGGGGATGCTGAACGACACCAAGGCGCGGACCAACGGCATTGGCGCGGACCTGATGGTGTTTCCCCCGGGGTCGTCCAATTTTGTAGCCATGAGCGGCGCGCCCATGCCGATCAGTTTTGCCGAAGCGCTGCGCGGGCTGCCCCATGTGACCGTGGTTTCGCCGGTGAATCAGAAGTTCTCAACCGCCGGCAAGATCGAGATCCTCTACGGCATCGACTACGACAGCTTCAACGCACTCAAGCCGTTCGTTTACATTGCCGGGGGGAAGTTTGAGCACGCAGACGACGTGATCGTCGACGATGTCTCCGCCGCTTCCGACAAGGGGTACCACGTGGGCGATACGATCACCGTCCTCAAGCACCCCTTCCACATTTCGGGCATCGTTGAACACGGCAAGGGCGGCCGCCGGATGATCCCGATCGACACGCTTGGCGAATTGACGGACGCCGAGGGCAAAGCCTCGCTGTTTTATGTGAAGGTTGACGACTCGAAGAATGACGACGCAGTCATTCAGGAGATTCATGCGACCCACGGTCTGGAAAACTACCCGACCTACACAGTCGACGACTGGCTGGGGGAGATGACTCCGGACAAGATTCCGGGTTTCAACATCGCGCTGGATGTGGTGACGTTTATTGCTGTGGTGGTCGGATTCCTGGCCATCTTTCAGGCCATGTACACGGCGGTGCTGGAACGAACGCGCGAGATCGGCATTCTCAAGTCGATGGGCGCCTCGAAGTTCGATATTGTTTCCGTGGTGCTGCGCGAAACCGCGGTCCTGGCTGCGGGCGGGGTGCTGCTCGGCATCGCCGGGACTTTTGGGGTGAAGCTGATGATGGCCCGCCTGTTTCCGTTGCAGCAGTTTGACGTCACCGGGTTGTGGATTGCGCAGGCCTCGATCATCGCTTTCCTCGGGGCGATCATCGGGGCGCTCTACCCAGCATGGATGGCCGCGCGCAAGGATCCAATCGACGCACTCGCCTACGAGTAGGCGCATGGCCCGGAACCCTCGCACGATATACTCGGTGCATCTCCTCTGAGGCGTCCTTTTTTCGTGTTCCGTGGCCTGCGGATTTCCACCAACCGTGCGCCAAGAGCATGGGTTGCGTCTCATCCGCAGGAGTTTTCAACGCGGGGAAGCGCATTGACCAAGTTGCACCCACGCTGGATTCACGCTGTTTGGCTGGTCGTCATCGGCGGCTTTGCGGTTTTGCACGCTCTGAACCTGCGCGCCGATTTCCCCAACCACACGCCATGGATCTTCGACTTTGCCAAGTACACCGATGAAGGCTGGTATGGCAACGCCGCGGTACGCGCGCATCTGTTCGGCAATTGGTATCTGCGCGGAGACTTCAACCCCGCACCCGCCGTGCCGGTGTGGCCCTTTCTCGAGTGGCTGCTCTTCTTCGTGACCGGCGTGAGCATCCAGGCGGCGCGCGGTCTGGCCGTGGGGTTCTTTTTTGCGAATCTTGCGCTCAGCTACCTGCTGCTGCGCGCGCGCGGGCCGCGTTGGACCGCACTCCTCGCGCTTACCCTGGTGGTCACGAGCCCCTTCCTCTACTGTTTCAGCCGGCTCGCCATTCTGGAGCCGATGCTCACCGCGTTCACGTTGAGCGCCTTCAACATCGGCCTTCGTCTGCCCCGATTGCGCAGGCCGCTGGCCTGGTCGATTGCGATCGGCCTGCTCTTCACCCTCATGATGCTCACCAAGACGACCGCTGTCTTTCTGATGCCGGCGCTCGGTTGGATCATGATTGTTCCGCTCTGGGGCGATTGGAGGAAGATCGTCCGCTGTACAGTTGCTGCCGCGGCGACCTTTGCGGTCGCGTTTGGCGGTTGGATGGGGCTAGTTATTTTGAACGGCTTGCTGCCCGACTACGAGTACCTGTTTTTTATCAACAAGTATGTCAAGCCGTCGCAGTTTTACTGGCCGCTCACTAGCCTGTGGTGGTCTTTTCACGGCGGCCTCTGGATCGACCAGATTCTCATCCCGCTTGCCGGAGTGCTCATCCTCATCGCGGTCGCTGCAGCGATCGGGTGGTCGTCGCCGTGGGCGCGCAAATTGCTGCTCGACCCGGTCTTCGGCGCCTCCATCCTCGCATCAGCCGGGTACATTGCGTTCATGACCTACCAGAACCACCCTCAGCCTCGCTACTTCGCGTTCGTCGCCTTTTTTTGTTTCTTTCTTGTGGCGATGGGAGCGGAGGCGCTGCTCGGCGCGGATGAGCGATTGCGGGCCGGCCTTCCTCTGCGCTGGCTCGGCGGAGCGGCCGTCGTGCTCACCGCCGCTACAGCTGCCGGCAACGCCGCATGGACCCTGAGCTACGCGATGCATCCTGAATACACCTATGTGACCGCGGCCGACGAGCTGACGCGCTACATCGACCAGCACCCCAACGGCAAGCGGCTTCTTGTTTCGATCAGCGGCGATGAGATCACGATGATGACCCACCTGCCCACGCTTTGCGACGACTTCGGCACGCCCACAGCCGACATGCCTGACCTGGTCACGAAGCTCGCCCGCTACCAGCCGGGCTGGTGGGCCACATGGAACGACATCGATCCCGGCACACTCGAAGACCTGCACATGCTGTACTCGCTCGAGCAGGTGGCCAGTTTTCACGCGCTCGATAACTCGGACCGCAATGTGCTGGTGCTCTTCAAGCTTCGCCCGCTGCCGGGAGGGCAGATGCGAGTTTACGGCGAAGAGAATCTGCAGGTCCCCTTGCCCGGCGACAAGATCCTGATCCCCATCGATCAGGGTCCGTGAGGAGCTGCCCACCCGTGCCAGCCGAATCCGCACCTTCAAGGTAGGCGCCGGCGGAGCCCGGCCAATTCAATTGGATTGATTTGACCGAATTGGAACAAAAAACCTGGAATTCCCCACGGTTTTCCGCCCCCGGGAACCCTGTGACTGCAATCACTCGACAGCCCTCGATATGGATGTTAGCCTTCCCGGTGGCATTGCCCGGTACTTCAATTGGGCGCGAATTTTGAGCGGTTCCAGGTAGATGTGCCCTTGTTGGCTTTCTTTGAGGTCGCCGCTCCTTGGGGTCGCGTCGACTTGAGGACATTGGGTCCCAGGTACAGCAACCCTGGAACCGCTGTAAAGCCGTTTGGGATTGCGGCTTCAAACCTGATCTCGGGAGGACATGTGACTGCAACGTATTGGGTAGTTTTCTTTTTGGCCGTGAGCGCGCTTTCGCTCGTTGGGGCATTCTCTTTTACACCCCAGATGATCGGTTCGGAGATCGGACCTTCGCAGATGCTCGATATCGCCGGCTCCATAAGGGCAAGCGCCGGGACATTTTTGAAGCGGCAGTACAAAGCCGTGGCGGCGCTTATGTTCCTGCTGCTACCGACATTCGCTTACGCGCAGACGGAACACGCAGGCGGCGGAGGCGAAGCCAACCTGGTGTTGCCGGATCTGACGACCGTGAGTTTTTTCGGCATGAACGGACATGCGCTTCTGATGATCGGATTGCTGTTCTGCGTCGGCGGCCTTTTGTTCGGCCTGGCGATCTATGTTCAGTTGAAGAACCTGCCGGTTCATCGCACGATGCGCGAGATCTCCGAATTGATTTATGAGACATGCAAGACGTACCTGGTGACGCAGGGCAAGTTCATTCTTCTGCTGTGGGCTTTCATCGCGGTGATCATCTCTCTGTACTTCGGCGTTCTGGCGCCGGTGCCGGGAAAATCGATTGCGGTAACGTTGCCGGTGATCTTGTTGTTTTCACTTGTCGGCATCGCGGGCAGCTACGGTGTGGCCTGGTTCGGAATTCGCGTAAACACATTTGCGAACTCACGGACAGCATTCGCGGGATTGCGCGGCAAACCGTATCCATGCTTTGCGATTCCGCTGAAGGCCGGCATGAGC
>CAYWSR010000300.1:0-73 GCA_964460385.1 uncultured Occallatibacter sp.
GCCGCCCACTCATCCGCCGCCCACTCATCGCGATAAGGCCGCGATGAATGGGGCACAGCTGCCGCGATGAATG
>CAYWSR010000300.1:173-4283 GCA_964460385.1 uncultured Occallatibacter sp.
GGGCACAGCTGCTGCGATGAATGGGGCACAGCTGCTGCGATGAATGGGGCACAGCTGCTGCGATGAATGGGGCACAGCCAGGTTGGGACGGAAGCGGAGTTCTAAAGAAAATGAATAAAAATAATAAAAATACTTGCATTAATTAAGAAACTGTACTATGATCCGGGTTGTGATTGAGAAACGTGAGCGGGAATCGATGGACCAAGAGGGCAAGGGCATCTCCGATTGGCAGGATCTGTTGCGGATGGCGCAGGGGTCGGCGCTGGTGGTGGAGCGGGTGCGGCTGGCGGAAAAGGGTGTGGCGATTGAGGGGAGTTTTACGCTGCCGGAGCTGGCACGGTTGAGCCTGGAGGACCAGGTGTTTGTGACGGCGTTTTTGAGGTCGCATGGGTCGATCAAGGAGATGGAGCAGGTGTTCGGGGTGAGCTATCCGACGATCAAGGCGCGGCTCAACCGGATATCGGGGCAGTTGCAATTTATTGAGACGAACCCGTCGCCGTCGCGGGGCGAGGTGCTGGAGCGGCTGAAGAGCGGGGAGATTGGCGCGGACGAGGCGATCAGGGCGCTGGAGGAGATGAGATGACGCCGAATTTTGCGGTGGTGGGGATTGATGCGCCGGGGTTTCATTGGCCGCGGATCTGGCTGCCGGTGTTTCTGCTGTGGATTCCGGCAGTGGTGCTGGCGCCGCTGGTGCTGATCGTGCTGGCGGTGGCTTGCTGGCTGGGACGGGTGAGCTTTTGGACAATGATCGCGGTGCTGTGGAGGATTGTGTGCAGCCTGCCGGGAACGGACGTGCGGGTGCACGCGAGCGCGGATGCAACCAACATTGTGATTCGGATTGTGTAGTGCGGATAGCAAATTGATTTGGCGAAAAACAGTGTGATCGTCTCCCACCCATTTCGCGATTTTTCCTCGAAGAACCGCGAAATGGATGGGGCACGGTGCTTCTATTTCATGGCCGGATCAATCGTGGGGAGAAGGCGATGGGACGAAAGAGAGTATTTCAGTTGTTGCTGACGGGCCGGATCACGGCGGCGGAGGCGGAGCGGCTGATGGCCGCGCGGCAGGCGAGCCGGGAAGGCGCGCTGATACTGATGGGCTGCATTGGGATTGCGCTGCTGGTGCTTTTGAATTCGGGGGCGCTGCCGGCGGTGGAGCATCTGGCGCATACGTTGCGGGCGACAGGGTGGATGCACGGAGCAGCGGTGATGATTATGGGATTTCGAGGAGGAATACAGTGAACGAAAATCGGAGACAGATTTTGGAGATGCTGGCGGCAGGGAAGCTGACGGCGGATGAGGCGGAGCGGCTGCTTGCAGCGATTGAGGATGCGCCGGCGATGAGCGCGCCGTACGCGGGGGCTGTGCCGCAGCGTACGAAAGCGAAGGCGAAGTATCTGCGGGTGCTGGTGGAGTCGCCCGACCATGGGCAGCCGACGACAGTGAATGTGCGGGTGCCGATGCAACTGCTGTATGCGGGGGTGCGGCTGGCAAGCCTGATCCCGGCGCAGGCACACGAGAAGCTTGACGAGGAGTTGAGCCGGCACGGGGTTCCGCTGACGCTTTCGCAGATCAAGCCGGAGAACCTGGAAGAGCTGATCGACCACCTGGAAGATCTGACGGTGGATGTGGACGCGAAGAATGACGGGACGAAGGTAAGGGTGTTTTGCGAGTGAGGCAGTTCATAGTTCGTAGTTCACAGTTTTCAGTTTTCAGTTGTCAGTTATCTCGGATTTGAGATAGCAGACCTTGGGGCACCCGGCGCCCGGCAAAATCTGAAGGGACAAGAAACAGATTCTTCGCTCACCACGCCCGAACTGAAAAGCGTCCGGGGGCCCGTTCGCTCAGGATGACAGCGTGTTTTTTGTGCGAGCTGAATAACAGAAGAGCATTTGCAGAGCGAGCTGAAGACGCAACCCATCAGGCGCTACGGCGGATGGGCTTCTGCATGGGGACGACCTGGACGGTGACGTCGCGGACTTCGGAGAGGAAGCGGTTGAGGACTGAACCGCGTAGGAGGATGTCCCAGCGGGAGCGGACGGTCTGGCCGAAGACGACGTGGGAGATGTTCTCCTGCTGGGCAAAGCGTATGAGGGCGTCGGAGACGTTGCGGTCGACGAGGTTGACGACGGTGGCGCCGAGGTCCTTGGCCATGCGCTGATATTCCTCGAGGCGGTGAAAGGCTTCCGGGTCGCCGTGGCCCTTGTCGTCGGGACGGGTGACGTAGACGGCGTACCAGTTGCTGGCAAGGCGGCCGGCGATGCGCGCGCCGATGCGGAGGAGGCGCTCCGTGCCGGGGCGGGTGCTGAGGCAGACCATGATTTTTTCAGGGACGTGGGCCTGTTCGAGGCCCTGGGTGCGGCGATACGCGGCTTCGCGGGAGCCGACCTGCTCGGCGGTGGTGCGGAGGGCGAGCTCGCGCAGGAGATTGAGATTGCCCTTGCGGAAGAAGTTGGCGAGGGATTGCTCGACTTTTTCCCTGGCGTAGATTTTGCCTTCGCGGAGGCGGGTGCGGAGTTCGTCGACAGTGACGTCGACGTTGACGACCTCGTCGGCGCGCTTGAGAAAGCTGTCGGGGACGGTTTCGCGGATGGTGGTGCTGGCAGAGCGGTTGACGGCGTCGTTGAGGGTTTCGAGGTGCTGGATGTTGACGGCCGTCATGACGTCGATGCCGGCGTCGAGCAGCTCAAGGACGTCTTCGTAACGCTTGCGGTTTTTGCTGCCGGGAACGTTGGTGTGGGCAAGCTCGTCGACGACGACGGTGTGGGGATGGCGGGCGATGATGGCGTCGACGTCCATCTCCTTGAGGTTGACGCCGCGATAGGCGATGACGCGCTGGGGGATGATTTCGAGGTCGCGGATGCGGGCCTCGGTTTCAGCGCGGCCGTGGGTTTCAACGAGGCCGATAACGACGTCGATTTTCTGCTGGTGGACCATGCGGTAGGCGTCGTTGATCATGTCGTAGGTTTTGCCGACACCGGGCGCAGCGCCGAGGTAGATGCGGAGTTTGGCCGGTTCTTTTTCCTGCTCGAGCTTGATTTCAGCCATGGGTCATCCCACCTCGACCGGATGATGCACGGCTTCAACCGTGGCAATGGGGAGGGTGAAGCGGAAGGTGGTGCCGTGGCCAAGGCGGCTCTCGACAGCAACCTGACCGCCGAGGGACTCGACGAGGCGGCGAACGAGAGCGAGGCCGAGGCCGGAGCCACTCTCAGAGAATGGATTGAAGCGATCGAAGATGGTGCCTAGGCGCTCGGCCTCGATGCCGCGGCCGGAGTCGCGAACGGTGAACTGGACGAAGTCTCTGATCTCTTCGGCAGCGAGGAGGATTTCGCCGTCGGGGGGGGTGTAGCGAATGGCATTGGTGAGCAGATTGTCGAGGATGGAGCGCAGCGCGCGGCGATCGGCTTTGACGACGGAGAGATCGGCGTAGGCTTTGACCTCGACGCGGATGTGCTTTTGAGTCGACTCGTCGCAGTGGCGGTCGCGGGCCTCAGTGAGAGCCTGGAGTGGCCGCAGGCGCTCGAGCTTGAGCTCGCGCTTGCCAGTGTCGAGCTCAGCGACTTCAATGAGGTCGCCCATGATCTCATTGAGCTTATCCGCTTCGTTGGAGGCGTTGACAGCAAGCTCGGTCTGGAGCGGTTGGAGCTCGCCGCCGAAGCCCTGGTTGAGGGCGTAGAGTCCGCGGCGGAGCTGGAGGAGAGGATCGCGGAGCTTGCGGCTGGCGACGGTGATGAATTGGGTTTTGAAGCGGTCGATGTCCTGAAGGCTGGTGACGTCTTCGAGGGTGGTGACGGTGCCGAGGAGGCGACCTTCGGAGTCGCGCATGGGGGTGGTGCGGAGGCGATAGCTGCGTTCTTTGTTGCCGATGCGCATGGGGAGCATGACGGCTTCGTCTTCTTCGGCAATTGCTTTCTGGATGGAGACGGCATTGCGAATGGCGTTGAGGATCTTGTCACCGCCGGGGGTGCTGGCGAGGGCCATGCGGTCGCCGGCGGCGTCGCCGAGGAGCTCGCGGGCGGCCTGATTGAGCTTAAGGATGCCGCCCTTGGCGTCGGTGACAATGATGGGCTCGAAGATGGATTGAAGGACGGCGTCGGAGAGCTGGAAC
>CAYWSR010000301.1:0-4266 GCA_964460385.1 uncultured Occallatibacter sp.
ATTGGCGACCATCCAGAAACGACGGGAAGCTGAGGCGTTCATCGATTCCAATTGGAGGTCAGCTTGATCGGGCGGCGGGCCCTCCTCGATTCGTGCACAGCATTTAAGTGCTTGATGCAGCGAGGGAAAACGACCTCGAAAAAGCGAGAACCCCGCCCAGCGTTTAGTAACTCGCCTCGTGCCTGAATCGGACTTGGCCTCCTGCTATAATCCGGGCACCGATGGAGCTTTCTTCCGGTACGCGGGTTGGGCCGTTTGAAATCGAATCGCAAATTGGCGCGGGTGGCATGGGCGTGGTGTACAAGGCCAGGGACACGCGTCTGGGGCGGTTTGTTGCGCTCAAATTCCTGCCCGATGAACTTGCAAAAGACTCGCAGGCCCTGAACCGATTCCGCCGCGAAGCAAGAGCGGCCTCCACGCTGAACCACCCAAACATCTGCACCATCTATGAGATCGGTGAGGAGGATGGCCACGCGTTTATCGTCATGGAATTCCTGGAAGGCGTGACTCTCCGACAGCGAATTGCCGGAAAAGCCCTCGATCTCGAAACCGCGCTGTCCCTGGCCATTGAGGTAGCCGACGCCCTCGACGCCGCTCATGCAAACGGCATCATCCATCGCGATATCAAGTCCGCCAATATCTTCGTAACCAATCGCGAGCATGCCAAGATCCTCGACTTCGGACTCGCCAAAGTCACTCCGCCCCGCGCGGCAACCCCTGAGGCCGCCGCAGTTGCAGAAACTGTCAGCGACGGCCGTCTCACTAACCCCGGCTCGGCCATGGGTACGGTCGAGTACATGTCCCCCGAGCAGGTAAAGTGCAAGGAACTGGACTCCCGCACCGACCTGTTTTCCTTCGGTGTCGTGCTTTACCAGATGGTCACTGGAGCGCTGCCGTTTAGAGGCGAGAGCGCGGGGATTGTCTTTGAAGCCATCCTGAATCGGGTCGTTGTGCCACCGGTGCGCCTGAATCCGGATCTTCCCCCCTCTCTCGAAGAAATTATCAACAAAGCATTGGAGAAGGATTGCGATCTGCGGTATCAGCATGCCGCGGATATGCGCGCTGACCTGAAGCGGCTGAAGCGCGATATGGACTCCGGCTATGTCAGCGGCGAAAATGCTGCCTCGGGGTCCGTGTCCGGCGGGCAACCGGCTGCATCTTCGCCAAGTTCCGGCAAATCCTCACGGAAACCAAAATGGATCTGGGCCCTGGCCGCAGTTCCGGCGGTCGCACTCGCCTGGCTGCTGCGTCCCGCCCTTCCGCCGCCGCAGGTCACTGGGACGACCCAGTTAACCCAAGACGGCATGGCGAAGACCTGGACTACCTTACACGCCCCCTTAGTTACCGATGGTTCGAGAATCTACTTCGATGAGATTAGATCAGGAATGAAGCAGGTTTCGACCGAAGGCGGCGAGACTGTCCCGATTGATGTCGGTGGGGCCCACCCCCATGATATTTCGGCGGACGGGTCTGAGCTGCTGCTTGAGAATGGGCTGTATACAGATGGGGGCGTCCCGCTCTGGCGGCTCTCCCTGCCCGGCACCCAGCCACGTCGAGTCGGGAACCTTGTTTCGAATGAATTTTCTGCGACCTGGTCGCCGGATGGCAAGGCTATTTATTTCGGTTTAAATAAGGACATCATTGTTACCGACGCAGATGGAAGCCAGCTCCGAAAGCTTCTTACCGCCGCAGGATCCACTTATTGGCCTCGCATTTCCCCTGATGGTCGTTTTATTCGTTTCATTGTTGACGAAAACCCTGGGCTTGGCAAGACGACATTATGGGAAGCACGCAGTGACGGCAGCCAACTGAGGCAGTTGCTCCCCGGCTTCAACAAAGGAGCCTACGTATGCTGCGGAAACTGGACATCCGATGGGAAGTACTTCATCTTTCAGTCCATCCGTGGGGTTGCCTCCACCCTGTGGGCCATGCGGGAGAGCGGGGATTTCTGGCACAAAGTCAGCCACGAGCCAGTGCAGCTCACCCACGACGAAATGAGCTCAAGTGCTCCGTTGCCCAGCAAGGACGGCAAGAAGATATTCTTTATCGGCGTCAGGCGTCGCGGAGAAGTCATGCGCTACGACCTCGGGACGCATACGTTGGCGCCTTTTCTCCCAGGCTTTTCGGCCCAGGGACCCAGCTTCACCAAAGATGCGCAACGGATGACTTACAACTCCTATCCGCAGGGGATTCTCTGGCAGAGCAGAACAGATGGCAGTGATCGTCACCAGCTCACGTTTCCTCCGATAGCAGCTTACGATCCGCGCTGGTCTCCTGACGGGTCGCAGATCGCGTTTACTGGCGTTCGGCCTGGGGAACCATCCCAGGTGTTCCTGGTTTCGGCTTGGGGAGGAAATCCGGAGCAACTCACATCCGGCGATGTAGACAATGGAGATGCTGTCTGGTCGCCAGATGGCAATTCGCTCGCGTATGTGAAAGGGGCCTGGAACACCAACACGCAGCTTCAAATCCTTGACTTGAAAACACGACATGTGACGCCGCTACCGGACTCAGCCTGGATGTGGGAACCCCGCTGGTCCCCCGACGGACGATACCTGCTGGCATATCCGATGAATGACGGGTACCCTAGAGACAGGCTCATGCTGTACGACTTCAACCGTCGCAGCTGGCAGCAATTGACCAAGGATAAAGTCGAAGCGACCTATCCAGTTTGGACCGCGGACAGTAAATGTATTTACTTCAACGCAACACACGAGAAGGGCAGTCCGGAATATCGGATCTGCCTTAGCGACGGCAAGATTCAGCATGTGGCTGACATGGCCCAGGATGGCCCTTTGGCTTACGGAAAGGGAGGATGGTGGACGGGGCTTGCTCCCGATGGTTCCATCCTGGCTACGCGCGATACAAGCTCGGAAGAGATTTACGCCCTCGATGTAAAGCTTCCCTAGACACACTGGCCCGGCTTGGCTCTGAATTTCAGCCAACAAACTCCCTAGGTCCAGTCCTGAGATTTCTTAGGGTATGTCCGCTTGTCGGAAGTCATTGCCGAGGTGTTACCACGGTTCTGGGTGTATCACCGCCTATCCGGAAGTGGCAATAATATACTTGACACACAAGTCAAATTGCGCTATTCTGTTTTTAGACGGATGGTGTGAGAGATGAAAAAACCCGTAACTCTTCAGCAGGCAATAGTTTACTTCGGAGACGCGGACCGCGCTTTCGATTACGCGAAGTTCCTTCGCTGGCCGGATGACAAGGTTACGTGCCCCCGTTGCGGATCGGGAAGCAACTCGTTTGTGAAAACGCGGAAACTGTGGTTTTGCAACGGCTGCAAAAAACAATTCACCGTCAAGGTCGGCACGATCTTTGAGGACTCTCCGATTGGGCTCGACAAGTGGATGACGGCAGTCTGGATGATTTGCAGTTGCAAGAATGGAGTTTCCAGTTACGAGATTCATCGCTCCATTGGAGTGACCCAGAAAACGGCATGGTTCATGCTGCATCGGATTCGCGAAGCAATGAAGAGCGGTTCGTCTGCGAAAATGGGCAGCGAAGGTGGCCCAGTCGAAGTCGATGAAGCATACCTCGGCGGCCAGCCAAAGAACAAACATCTGGGCAAGCGCGATCCTGGCCATGGAAAGAAATATCTCTTGGATGAATATGGCGAACGCACTGGCCTCAACCCTGATTACGTGCCACACGTTTGCGGACGCGCCACCAAAAAGACCGCTGTGTTTGGGATGATGGATCGCGAAGCGCGGCAGGTACGCGCCCACGTCATCCCCGAAGTAAAGCGCGAAGTGCTCATGGAAGCCATTCTTCGCAATGTCGAAAAGGGAGCGACGGTCTACAGCGATGGACTTCGCGATTACCAGCCACTCCGCAAAATGGAGTTCGTGCATGAGACGGTGAACCATGTGAACGAATATGTACGGGGTGAAGTCCATACTCAAGGAATCGAGAATTTCTGGTCCCTGCTCAAACGCGGATTGCGCGGCACCTACGTTGCTGTTGAACCGTTCCATCTTGATCGCTACATTGCGGAGCAAGTCTTCCGGTCTAACAACCGTGCAACAAAGGACAACCCGCTCACAGACGAGGATCGCTTCGCCGTCGCGATGAGCCAGATCGTAGGCCGTCGCCTCACCTACACCCAACTGACGGGACAAGGAGCCGACTGACACACGCCGTAAACGTTGGGGACGCGGTAAACGCATCAGTTCTTCTTCTCTTCCGAAGCAGCCTTCTTAGGCTGCTTCTCTGGCTTTACAGGCCTAGGGGCGCGAACGAGCTTCGTCATTGTCT
>CAYWSR010000302.1:0-4208 GCA_964460385.1 uncultured Occallatibacter sp.
AATCAGGGTGGTTTTTTGCGGAATTTCGAGGTTTTGTATAACAAGAGTTGTTATACTTGGTGATCTGGAACACCAGGGAGCAGCTCCTAGATACTAGCTTCCAGCTGCTAGCTTCTAGCTCCTAGTTTTCCGGGGCGGCAGGCCGGGCGATGGCACGGTTGTGGGTGAGTCAAGGTGGGGCGGGCTCGTGCGCTGGCGGGTCTGCGTGAGTGCAGGCTCATGCCCAGGCACATCGGCGAGCACTTGGCGACAATCCAGTACTGATCCGGCGTCGATTCGCGCATTGGCGGATTCATCGTCAATTGACGCACAGACTCCAAGGCAGGAAGGAGGGTTGTGCGGCAAACGTTGGAGGAAAAGCGGGCCCACTTTTAGAGTGGGCCCACTACCGCCAGTTTCCCATCAACACAAACGGCGCCCAGTAGTAAGGATGCGCATAGCCCTTCGGCGCGGCCACTTCTTCGTGCTTCTTCTTGTAGCCCCGCCCATCGACGCCGCCCGCAGCCGTGACCCTCCCCAGCAGCAGATCGAGTTGCGCCTGCCGCAGCGCCTCCACCTTGGTTACCCTCCCCGCACCATCCGCCCATCGCTTGTAGAAGTCGCCCATCAGCATTCCTGTGCTCGCGTCGTTCACGCTCCACAGCGACGAGATCACCGCCCGGGCTCCCTTCAGTTGCGCCATCGTACCCAGTCCATCCACCTCGCGACCGTTGCTTGCGCTTCCGCTCATTCCCGTCTCGCAGGCGGAGAGCGTCAGCAGGTCGGTGTGATGCAGCGTCAGGTTCTTATTGTCGCGAAAGTCGGCAACCGTCAAGTGAAACCCAACCCCGTCATTGTCCTTTCCCGCTAGTAGCAGATACGATTGGCTGTCGTCGCCCGGCTTGAAGACAAAGTGACTTGCAATGTGTACAACACCCGGCCGGCCGTCGAGTTGCTTCTCCATTGCCGACTCGGTGAATTGCCCATCCAGCAGAATCGTGCCAGGTAGTGCGCCGTTCGCTCCCTCGACCTTCGGGTCTTTTACCACATCGTCTAACTCAACTGCCACTGCTGGCAGGGCTGGCAATCCTGCCTCATACTTGTGTGCGATTCCCATCGCCGACGCGCTTAGCTTGCTCACATCAGGCTTCTCGCCCAGGTGCGCTATGCTGGCCGGCGTAATCGTTACGGTTTTGTAGGTTTCCACGACGTATTGCTTTCCGTCATAGAGCGCGGCAATCGGCACATAGCGTAAGACTCCGTCCAGCGACCAAACCAGCGTCTCGGCCTTGGCCTGGTCGAGGTCGGTCTTCACCGGGCCAATCAGGATCTTGTACAACTCCTGCGCCAGCGGCTTCGGATCCTGGCTGGGGCTGCGTAAGACCTGCTCGAAGTCGGCGACCTTCTTGTTCAGCTCCTTGTCGGTGATCGCGTACTCCCGGGCTACGGTTGTTGTTGCGGTAATCACAATCACCCTGTAGTGGTCGGCATTTACCAGGGTGTAGAGCGCCGCCGTTTGCGGCGTCTCTGCAATCTGGTCTTCCAATGCGCTCACGTCCCCCTTTACATCGGCCATTTGCTTGTTTGCGGCACTGTCCTTTCCAAACAGCACATAGAGTCGCGCGTAGTAGTCGTTCAGCCCCGTGCTGGCCTGGTCCAATTGTGCGGAGAGGCGCTGGTATAGCCTTTCCTGCTCCCCCGTGCGTGCCTTGATCTTCCCCAACTCCGCCCACTTCTCACCTAGCGACACAATTTGCGCGGTAGATTTCTGGTAGTCTTCTTCCGCCTGGTTCTCCGCAGGCGTAAGCGTCAGCGGATTCGACGTATTCGCTTCCTTGCCGCGAACGTAGTCCGAGTACTCCTGCTCTTTCATCAGCTCCAATACCTGTTGCGCTTCGGGCAAACGACCTTGTGCAATCAGCAAGTCAGCCAGATCGTGGTAGTAGTCTTCCTTCGAAGAGAGAAAGCTCTTCTGTAACTCCTTGCCGAGCCCTTGGATATTGCCCCTCACCCTCTGCAACAAATTCACCGCTTGCTTGCCGTAGAAGATGGCTAGCGCAGGGCGCGGAGCCTTTTGACTGCGCTCTAAATTGAAGAAAACCGTGGCCTCCAAAATGGGGTCGTTCACCGCATTCGCCAGGGGCAACGCCCGATTGTAGTAATAAACCGCCCTCTGCTTCTCCCCAATATCGGAATAGACAAGGCCGATGTCGCTGAGCGTCGAGCCCTCGATGCGGCGGTCGCCCACCGCTCGTAGAATTGGAAGCGCCTCGTTGAAATAAGCCAGCGCTTTCTGCTTCTCCTCAAGATCCGAGTAAACACTGCCGAGGTTGGTCATGGTCTCGGCCTCGGCGTCGCGGTCGCCCACCGCCCGTAGAATCGGCAGCGCCTGCTTGTAGTAGTCCAGCGCCTTCTGCTTCTCTCCAAGATCAGAATAAACACTGCCGATGTTCGTCAATGTCGAGGCCACAAGGTCGCGGTCGCTCACCGCCCGCAGAATCGGCAGCGCCTGGTTGTAGTAGTCCAGCGCCTTCTGTTTCGCACCAAGGTCGGAATAGACACCGCCGATGCTCGTCAGCGTCAAGGCCTCATAGTCGCGGTCGCCCACCGCCCGATAAATCGGCAGCGCCTGGTTGAAGTAGTCGAGCGCTTTCTGCTTCTCGCCAAGATCGGCGTAGACATTGCCGATGTTCATCAGCCCTATGGCCTCATCTCCGCGGTCGCCCACAGCTTGCAGAATCGGCATCACCTGCACGTAATAATCCAGCGCCTTCTGGTTCTCCCCAAATTCGCCGTAGACCAGGCCAATGTTGCTGAGCGTTGAGGCCTCGCCGCGCCGATCGCCCACCGCCCGATAGATAGGCAGCGCCTGATTGTAGCAATCCAGCGCCTTCTGCCTTTCCCCAAGATCGTCGTAGACAATGCCAATGTTCATCAGCGTAGTGGCCTCGTCGCTGCGATCGCCTACAGCTCTCAGAATCGGCAGTGCCTGGCCGTAGTAGCGCAGTGCCTTCTGCTTCTGCCCAAGGTCGTCATATACCGTCCCTATGTAGACCATCGTCATTGCCTCGGAGCCACGATCACCCACTTGGCGAAAAATCGGCAGCGCCTGGTTGTAGTTATCCAGCGCCTTCTGTTTCTTCCCAAGACCGGAGCTGACAATGCCTATGTCGACCAGCGCCGCCGCTTCGCCTGCGCGCTCGCCAATAGCTCGCACTATCGGCAGCGCCATGTTGTAGTAGTCCAGGGCTTTTTGTTTCTCCCCAAGCTCGGAGCAGACAAGTCCGATTTGGAGGAGAATCGTTCCCTCCAAATCTCGGTCGCCCGCCTTCCGCGCCATCTCCAATGCTTTGCCGTCAAGTTCCTGCGCCTGCTTGTTCTCGCCCATTAAGTTATTGACATAGCCGAGACCTCTCAGTGCGGACGCCTGTCCATTTTCATCTCCAGAGGCCGTAGCGCCGTCCAATGCCCTCTGATACATCTCTATGGCCTTCTGCTGTTGGCCCTGCCCTCGAAAAGAGTCTCCCATCCCGGTCAGCGCGGCCGCCTCCAGGACCGCGTCCTTCAACGTGCGTGCCACCGAAAGGGCCTCGGTAAAACTGTCCAGCGCTGCCGGGAAGTCCGAAGTGCGGGCGCGCAGTGTGCCAATCTGTATGAGTTCCTCAGTCTCGCTCTTCCTGTCCCCCCTCGCGCGCGCTGCTTTCAGCGTATCTTCCAGTTTGTGCAGTTGTGTCTGCACATCGGCCGGCAGCTTTGCGCTCACCGCCGAAACCTGCGCTTGAGCCGGGAGTGGAGAGGTCCCTGCCTGCGTTTGGCCGTTCAACAGAAGGGGATGGGCCAAACTCGCGGACAGGGACAATAGTAGAACCGCGATCGACGGCTCAAAGGAACGTGATGCGCTCGGCATTTTGGGGGACCTCCGGATGCAGCAAAGCCACATGGGCAAGGGAATGCTGCAAGCGTATAACACCTAATCGAAAGGAAGCCACTCGGAAGGCTGAATCAGCGTTCTCCACTCCAACGCCGACTGCGTTGCGAAGTTTCCCGACTTAGAAACTGTCCTTCAGTTGGCGAGAACAGCCCAAACCGCTTATTGGGTCCCTCTCAGGGACGATCGTAAAGATCAGTCCCCATACGCCCATGTCGGCGGGATGGTTCCCGGTTCGTGCGTTGGGGTGGGGGTCTCGGTCGGGGATGATGCTCAGGCGCATTTCGGAATACTTGCCGAC
>CAYWSR010000303.1:0-4194 GCA_964460385.1 uncultured Occallatibacter sp.
TGACGTGGAGATGGACAACTCCTCCAGCGAGCTGGTGGACTACTTCATCAAGCAGTCCAACAAGCGGTAATCAGGATACTTGCCAGCGAGAGCGAGAATCTTTGGCGGGGCGGGGGGAGGGAAATACTCCACTTGCCCGCCAGTTTGAATCTCGGGCCCTCGAGTTAAGGAAGAGCAGCACCGGGCAGCCATCCGGGACAAAAAACAATGGCACGGAGCCCCAACCATGGGAATTAGTAAGCGCGAAGAGGGAAAAAAGGTCACCTCGAACATCAACGTCACCCCGATGGTGGACGTGATGCTCGTTTTGCTGATCATCTTCATGGTCATTACACCGATGCTTCAGCAAAAGGTGCAAGTGGATATGGCCAAAGTGGATAACCCCACGGCCATGCCCGACGCGGACAAGGAAGATGCGATAGTCGTGGCCGTCACGAGAGATGGTGCCGTGTTTCTTGGGCAGAATAAGATTGGTGTTAGTGAGTTGGGGCCGCAGGTACGCGATAAGTTGGCGGACAAGCCCGGGAAGACCATCTATATCCGCGCGGACGCTCGCGCACAGTTCAGAGCCGTAGAAGATGCGATCGATGCCGTGCGTACAGCCGGTGTTGACGATGTGGGTCTGCTCACGCAGAAGCGCGAGGGTCCAGGGTCTTCCGGCGGGGAATAAATGTCGACACTGAAATTGTTTGAAGAACGATTTTGAGAGAACAACGAGGAGCTTAAAGCCATGGCGATGACAACTGGGGGCGGGGGCGGGTACTCGTCCGACATCAATGTGACCCCGATGATTGACGTTCTGCTGGTGTTGCTGATCATCTTCATGGTCATTGTGCCGGTGGTGCCCAAGGGCCTGGACGCTCTGGTTCCACAACCGCCCAAGGATCCGACCAAGACGCCGCCGCAGAATGACCGCACCATTGTTGTGCAGATCATTTACAACCGAGGTGGCGCGCCGACCTACAAGATCAACGAGACCGACGTGCAAAAGCGTGATTTGCTGCCCAGGCTCACAGAGATCTATGCAAATCGCGCGGAGCGGGTCATGTTCGTGAAGGGCGACGACGACGTCAACTTTGCCTATGTGGCTGAGGTGATTGACATCGGGCGCGCGGCGAACGTGGACCACATCGGTTTAATGACCCCCAAGATCCTGGCTGGCCAGTAGAGGCATTTGCAGTAGCTTCAATCGAAGGCAAAGGAAAGGGGGATTACACCATGACCATGAGAAGCGGCAATTCCGGAAGCATGACTTCCGAGATCAACGTGACACCGATGATCGATGTTTTGTTGGTCTTGCTGATTATCTTCATGGTGATCGTTCCCGCCTTGCCCAAGGGAGACGCAGTGTTGGCGCCCAAGGCCTCCACTGGGGGCCACGAGTCCGCAGTCGTCCTGGAAGTGCTCAAGGGGGCTGGCGGGGACACGAGTTTCAAGATCAACCAGCATGAGATTGCAGGGCAAGATCTAGCTGCTCAACTCACGAAAATCTATGCCAATCGAGCCCAACGAGTCTTGTTCGTCAAGGGCGACGATAAGTTGAGCTTTTCAGAGGTTGCGCAGGTGATCGACCTCGGCCATTCGGTGGGTGTCGATCATATTGGCCTGATGACGCCCAAGGTCTTGGCTGGGCAATAGAGGCAGGTAGCAATGACCCTCCCTGAGCGGGAACGGCCAGCATTACGAGATTCCAGGTACGCGATCGACAGACGTGCCTGAAGGAGAAGGATAAGAAAATGAATCGACTCGCACGATTTTCGGCGCTCACGGTCGTAATGGCCGGCATGGTGCTTGCCGTGAGCGGGTGCAAACGCCTGGCGGCACGCGACCAGTTGAACAAGGGAGTGGAAGCTTACAAGAGCACCAGATATGAGGAGGCGATCGGCCACTTTCAGAAAGCAACGGAGTTGGATCCCAGCCTGCCGATGGCGAAGACCTATTTGGCCACAGCGATTGCGCAGAACGTAGTGCCCGGCCTCGATACACCGGATAACATCAAGACCGCGCAACAGGCGATCAACATCTTCCAGGAAGTTCTGGCCAAGGATCCGACGGATGTGAACAGCTTGAAGCAGGTTGCCGGCATTTATTTCAGCATCAAGAAGCTGGACGATGCCAAGGCCTGGCAGAAGAAGGTGCTTGCAATCGACCCAAAGGACCCCGAAGCGGCCTACACGATCGGCGTGATCGATTGGACGGAAGCGCACGAGAACGTGCTGAAGGCGCTGGTCCCGGCGGGGATAACGGACGACGGTGAAGGCAATGCCAAAGCGCCCATCAAGGTGATGCAGCCGTTGAAGGCAGAGAACTCAGCCCTGGTGGAAGAGGGACTGCAGTATCTGACCCAGGCTGAGCAGAATCGTGCGAATTACGATGACGCAATGGTCTACCTGAACCTGATCTATCGTCGCAAGGCGGATGTGGATTTTGGCAATGAGGCTGCTCGCAAGGACGATATTGCGAAGGCTGAAGAATGGCGAGCCAAGGCCATGGGAACGCGCAAAGAGAACGAAGAGAAGAAGAACAAGGGGCCAGGCGGAATCACAATGGATTCGAGCGGCAACCTGAAGTAATCACGGATCGGATAAACGATTCCCAGACAGCCCCCGCCGATCGCGGGGGCTGTCTGCGTTTGCACCTGGCTACGAAGGCTTCGATTTCCGGGGACGGGTGATGCCTCAAGAGCGCCGCTTCAAGGGGTTGATGGCGGAACCGGACAGATTGAGGGGCAGTGACGTGACCGAGGCGAGGGACACGGCGGTTTGCTACGCCAGGAGCCGAGTCACGACGAAGTTCTGAGCCTTGCGGACCTGGATCAACATGAAACTCTCAACCGGACTAGTGGGCGCCCTCTTTGAGGATGTCGTCGGCGAGGTAGTTGTGGACCTTGGCGTCGTCGCGCAGCATTTCGATGTATGCGTTCTCCAGAAGCTGAGCGTGGTTCTCTCTAAGTCCCTGGCGAATGATTTGTTGGACGCGGGGGTCGTTGAGGTCGCGTTGGCCGGCTGGTTCACGGCCAAGGAGCTTGTAGATGGCGTAGCCGATGATGTGGTGCCCCGGGTTTGGACCGTCGTAGATGGGAAGCACATCGGTGAACTGGCCAGGCTTCAGCTTGCTGATCTCGTTATAGGCCTCGGGATCAGTGCGCAACGCAGATTCAGGAACGGGGCCTCGGTCGCCGCCAACCGAGCTCGTGTTGGGGTCTTCAGAGTACTGCATGGCAAGGGCGTCGAAGGCTTCGCCGTTTTCAAGCTTTTGATGGAGGCCGGTGATCTTTTTCTTGGCGTCCGCGTCGCCCGAGGCCTTGTTGTTTTGCAGATTGCCTGTTTGCTGAGAGGGCGCGGTGGTTGCCACTAACCAGGCAAGGTGGGACATGTTCTCGATGAAGTTCCATTCCGCCTTGTGGGCGGTGTAATAGGTACCGATCTCTGCGTCGGTGATGTTGATCTTGGACTCAATTTCCTTGTTCAGGAGTTTTTGTTTGGTGAGCTGGTGGCGAATCTGCTTCTTCAGATCGTCGAGCGTCTCATTCCGTTGTTTGAGCTCCTTATCGAATTCCTCTTGAGTCAGCGGCGCTTTCATGTCCGTCAGGCGGGCGTTTACGTCTTCATCCGAGGCGGCGACGTTGAGCTTCGCAGCCCGCTGCTGAATGATCTCCTCATCGATGAGGTTGCGAAGGATCGAGAGGCGCATGAGCTTGGCCTGCTCGGGAGAAGGCTCCTGGGGGCTGGGGCCCTGGCTGATCCTGACGTCCTGGTAGGCGCGGTCCAGATCAGAGCGGGGAATGTCTTTGCCGTTGACTGTTGCCACAACATCGGGACCTGGAGAGGGGTGGCATCCGATGAATGGGACGAGGATGACGCCGCCCACCGCCATGAGAACCGCGCCCCGCAAGCGGACTACAGGGCGGCGATACGCTGAGAAGCGAGGTGTGGTGGAGCGGGACTTAGAACCGGACTGGACTTGCAACCTGTATTCTCCTGAGTAGTCCCCAAATAACCCTAGCATCCAAGGATAAATCCACAGGCCGGGGTGGGGGTAGCCTTCAGAAGAAATGGACACGCCAAGGCCGGTAAGGTGAGCAGTCCCTAGTTCCCCGGTCCGGAGCCAGGATGCGGCGCGGCAGCCGGAGCTGGAGCCGATGGAGGTGGTTCGAGGCCCGCTGCGCGCAGGGCGCGATCAATGACGGTCCAG
>CAYWSR010000304.1:0-4165 GCA_964460385.1 uncultured Occallatibacter sp.
TCTCCCAACGGCGCATACCAGGCCTGGAATGGGCGACAATGGTACTCAAAGAGGCACAGAGCCGTGCTCCCGCTCGCCCTTGAGGACTATCTCGACGACTTTGCGACAAAAGAATCGAAGCAGGGGTTTCGTGAACTCCTCTCTAAATCGAACCGTCCGGTTCTTCTCCGGGAGAAGCTGATCCGCGACGAGCGCCGCGACCCAGAGGACAAGGTGGAACCGCGCCGCGACGCGTACTTAGCCGCCGGCCACTACGTAGTCGACCACATCGATTTGCTCATCGCAGTGTGGGTTGGCGGGCCATTTCTTATAGCCTTTAGCTAGTTGCGTGAATCCTTTGCAACCACAAACTAATCAAGCTACGATATAATTCCTTCACTTTGCAGACAAAGCCAGTAATTAACAAACGATTTTGCTCGCGGAGAGAGATATGACTGAAAAAAGTCGGATTCTCGTGCTGGGTGACGCTTCGGTAGATTGGCACATCATTCAGGCAGATGGCGCCGCGGCGGGTTCCATCAACTGGCAAAGCACAGGCGGGCATATTACAGCGCGCCCTGGCGGCTCCAGGCTGCTTCAGGCCCTTGTGGACAAGTGTCTTGCAGGCGCGACCGGCCTGCAGGAAACCACTGGATCGGATGGGGCAATCTTCCAAGTAGAAGAAGAGGGCTCCTTTACCGAGACGATGACAATTTGCAAACTGTTCCTCCAGGGACCCGATTCAAAACAGAACGTCCTGCGAGTGGAGAGTCTTTGCGGCTTCAAACCTCCTTTATCGATGCGTCCCGTTCAGGGCCTGGGCGGCAGCGCCTCCCCGCATGTAGTAGTTATTGACGACTCGGGAGCGGGTAACTCCGGTGCGGGCATTCGCACGCAGGCAGTTGATGTTCTTCAGTTGCTTAAGAGGGTTCGGCAGCGCTCCCCGTCAAATCCACCCTGGATCATTCTCAAGCTGGCGTGGCCTTTGTTAACAAGCCAGTTGCTCAAAGATCTCTGCCAGCAGTGGGCAGAGCGGCTTATCGTCGTTGCGCCGGTTGATGACCTGCGCCGCGATAGCTTTCAGATCTCAAGGGGACTCTCTTGGGAACGGACCGCACAGGATCTCTCCTGGGAGTTCAATTACAACCCCAGGATGAAATTATTTGCCGGGATCCATGCGCTGGTTGTGCCGCTGGGCCTTTCCGGGGTGTGGTACTCCCGGTGGGATGCGTCCAGGGCCGCCCCGGGCACGCCCAGTACTGCAACTACCCTGGTGTATGACCCTGGTTGCATCGAAGGCGACTGGGAGAAAGACCGTCCCGGTCTGTTGTTGGGCTACACCAGTTGCCTGACGCTGGCCATCGCGCGAGAACTCACCGCCGCCTTCAAGTCGCACAAGAAGCCGAAAATGACGCGCGCTGCGCAATCCGGCCTGTCCATGATGCGAGCCTTGCATACCAACGGGTACCGCATTGCTCCGAAGAGCGGGCGGATCGAACTGCCGCTGTCGAAGATGAAGAGCGCCCTTCATGCTCCGCTGAAATTGCCTGAGATTCGCGTTCAGCTCGGCTACCGTCACTACAGCGTTCCCGCCGGAACTCAGGCCGACCTCGCGCACCCCGCGGAATGGTCCATCCTGGAGTCGAGTTATCCTTCACGCATCCAGCTCTTTCAGTTGGGAATGCGGATCGTGAAGGAAGGTGTGGATCGCAGCCTGGGAACCATCCCGTGCGCCCGCTTTGGCGGCCCTGAAGGGCTGACCACCGTGGACAGAAACGAAGTTGAAGCGTTTCGTGCAACATATGACCTCATTCAGGACTACTGCAGAAACAAGGGCCTGCACAAACCGCTCTCGCTGGCGGTCTTTGGCCCTCCAGGTTCCGGCAAATCCTTTGGAGTGACACAGGTTGCGAATGCAGTCGCTGCCGGTTCCAGCGAGGAGATCGGGAAGATCGCATTCAATGTTTCCCAATTCAGCTCCGTCGACGACTTGACCGACGCGTTTCATCGGGTCAGGGACATTGGGCTGTCGGGCAAAATGCCGCTTGTCTTCTGGGACGAATTCGATTCCAGCAAAGACAGAGACCCTCTGTATTGGCTCAAAATGTTTCTCGCGCCGATGCAGGACGGAGAGTTTACACAAAGGCAAATCAATCATCCGATTGGCCGGGCCATCTTTGTGTTTGCGGGAGGAACCGCAAATTCGATCGAAGAATTGGGCAAGGATTTAGAGAAATCGGAGAATCAATATCGGGAAGCCAAAGTCCCCGACTTCAAGAGCCGAATCCGCGGCTGTATCAACATGGTTGGCATCGACCGGAGCGAGTGCATGCGGGGAGGGGCGATTCTAAGCGACCCGCAATATGTGATCCGGCGCGCCGTAGCGCTACGTTCGATCCTTGAAAGATATCGCAAGGATGTCACCGGGGCGGGTGCCCAGGCAAATATTGACGACGGCGTTCTCAAGGCACTGCTGCAGGTATGGGAGTTCAAGCACGGCATTCGCTCGCTTGAGTCGATCATTCAGCTTTGCCATCGTGGAGATTCCGGCGGTCTTCACCGTTCATCGCTTCCGCCCGCCGAAGTGCTGGCACTTCATGTGCGCTCCCCGGAGTTTCTCGGCTTGATCACGGCGGACGTCGAATTCCAAGGAGAAACCCTCGAGCGGCTGGCTGCGGCGCATCACGAGATCTACCGGGAGGTATCGCGAGAATCTCCGCTCGCGCATGTCCCGTACGCACAGCTCTCCCCTGAGAACAAGGAGAAGAACCGGGTGCCGGTTCGGGGAATTCCACACAAGCTTGCATCCATCGGGTATATGTACGAGGTGCTGGCGGCAGGCGATTCAGAAGAACCGGAAGAACTTGCCGACGCAGAGGCCGAGCACCTGGCCCGGTTGGAACATGACCGGTGGATTCTGGACAAGATTGACGATGGTTTTGTTTATGGAGGGAAGGGGACGGGTTCCGCAGGCCCCCGCACTAGCCCGGACCTGGTGCCCTGGGATGCCATCTCCGCAGAGGATCTAGCCCGGCAGTATCCGCACAAGTACATCTCAACCAAGTTGGGGCCGGGCCCACTGACCAATCCGGCGGACATGGGGATCGCAAGACAGATTCCCCGGATCATGCGGGACGCAGGTTACCGTGTCTACAAGCTCTAGGCCCGCGCCTCACTCCCCTGCAACCGTATATCCGGTCTCGTTGAGAATCCGGGCAATGCCCTTCACTGCCGCGCGGTCCTTGTCCTTTTCCTCTTGGGAGAGCTCCTCCGGTCCCAGGCGGTCGGCAAAGCCTGCGTAGTCGCTCAGCTCGCCCTTGCGCCAGGGCAACATGCATTTGTGCAGCCGGTTGTCCCCGTCGGTTTCGTCTGCATAACTGAATCCCTCGCTTACCTTCAGACGCAACCAGCGTGTATGCTCCTTCGAAGCCAGCAAATCCAGCGTCTCGGGAGTGAAAACAAATGGGCGGTCGCCCTCGCGAGTGCGCACGATGGTGCAGCCGGCAAGGGCCAGCTTTGCGGGAATATCTCGCACCTGTCCGCGATTCTGCTCCTGCTTGTCCGCGCCAAGCTGCTCAAACGGAATCATGGACAGAGAGTTTGTTCCCGCCTCCCCGCTCGCCGCTCTCTTCTTCTCCTCCAGAGCCTCCTGCAGCTCGAAGTTGACCCGATGCGCCACCTTCGCCATGCGTTCCACCGTCTCGTCATCGAACTTGAGCTGGTGGACTAGGGCGAGGAAGCTCCGTCCGTCGACGTGCAAATCGAGCTGCGCCCTTGCGGGCAAGCATGACCGCTCAAAACGGATCCTGCCGTCGAGCTCGCTCATGTCGATGATCGATTTCATTGACCGCGCGCCGTGTTTGTATGTGCGGGTTAGCAGCAGCGCCCGCAGCACGCCCTCATCGATCTCGAGTTTGCCGTTCCTCTGCAGGTGAGGCGCGCCCCTCTCCAACATCGAGCGCAACAGGATCGCGCGCCGCAGCACATAATACGGATCGTCAACATCGCGCCTGACGTTTGGACCCAGTACGTTCAGGTAGCCCTTCAGGCGGCTGACGAAATCGGGGACCTTTGCTGCACGCAACGAGTTCTCGTCCCCATTCTTGCCGAAACCGTCGAGTGTTGAACTGGTGCCGCCGGCAAAAACAAAGATCGCCTTACCGATCGGATGGGGCAAATCCCCTTG
>CAYWSR010000305.1:0-4156 GCA_964460385.1 uncultured Occallatibacter sp.
GTCCGCCGACCTGCGCCGCGGCCGCGTCGGAGATGTAGTCGCCGTTGAGGTTGGTAGTGGCCAGAATCGAGTAGTCCGAAGGGCGGATGATGATCTGTTGGAAGATGGAGTCGGCGATGCGGTCGTTGACAAGGATCTTCTTCTTCCACGCGCCGTTGCCATGCGTCTTGCCGATGGAGGAGAGGACGCCCTTGATCTCGGCGTAGAGGTCGTCGCGGAAGGCCTGGTTGCCGAACTCAAGGCCCGGCTCAATCATGGCTGCGTTCTGCTCCACGGTGAGGTTCGGATTCGCGTCGAGGTTGCCGAGGATCCAGCTTTCGCGCTCGGTGACGGTGTGCTCGCGGAACTCCTGAACGGCCACTTCGTAGCCCCATTCGCGGAACGCACCCTCAGTGAACTTCTGGATGTTGCCCTTGTGCACGAGCGTTACGGTCTTGCGGCCGGTTTCGAGCGCGCTGCGGAGGGCATAGCGCACCAGGCGCTTTGAGCCGAAGATGGAGATGGGCTTGATGCCCACACCCGAGTCGGTACGGATTTTCTTTTTGGTTTTGGATAAGAGATCGTCGTTGAGGAACGAAATGAGCTTTGCCGCGTCCGCTGTCCCTTCCTTGAACTCGACGCCCGAGTAGACGTCCTCAGTGTTTTCGCGGAAGATGATGATATCGACATTCTCGGGATGCTTTACGGGGCTGGGCACGCCCTGGTAATACTTGACCGGGCGGACGCAGGCATAGAGATCGAGAAGCTGGCGCAGCGCCACGTTGAGTGAGCGAATGCCTCCGCCTACGGGCGTGGTCAGCGGTCCCTTGATGGAGACGCGCAGGTCGCGCGCAGCGGAGACGGAGTCGTCGGGCAGCCAGGTGCTGAACTGGCGGAAGGCTTTTTCGCCGGCGAAGATCTCAAACCACTTGATGGAGCGCTTGCCGCCGTAGGCCTTTTCGACCGCGGCGTCGAAGACCCGCTGCGAAGCCTTCCAAATGTCGCGGCCCGTGCCGTCGCCCTCGATAAAAGGGATGATGGGATGGCCGGGTACCTGGAACTGTCCATTGCTGTAGTCGATCGGCTGGCCATCGGCAGGAAGCGCAAGGCCGTTGTAGGTGTTCTGCATGGAGTGTGGGTGGTCCTTTCGGGCGTGCTCTCGGAACCTGAGCCTAACACTCTCATTTTAAGGGAGGCAATTGGGTCGGTATGCGGGCGGACTTGTAGGGACGCGAACCGCGTGGAATCGCCGCGCCGGCCCCTTGGAGGGGCACGAATCCGGCTGAGCGAATCGCGAAGCTTCAGCTCAATCGGTTAGAGGCCTAGTTATTTGCCTGAACAGCAGGTCCGTTGCTATCGAATTTGGGGATGCCGAAGTGCCCGCGCAGGTGAAGCATGTCGGCCGGGCTGATATCGCCCTTCACAGTCACCAGCGTCACGCTCTTGGCTGTCTCCCCAAGAATCACCGCGCCTTTCACATTGATGCCGTCGAGGACAAGCCACACATCGGCGGTGCGGCTGTGAATCGGACCGCCGCTGCCGACGCTCGTGACCAGATGCTTCAATCCGCGGACATGGTAAGCCTCGCGCACAGCTCCCACCGCTTGTTCGCTGGGGATTCCACCGGGCCCGAAGCGGAGCAAACGGACGCTGACGCCGTCCAGCTTTGCCCATGCCTGCCGGGTTTCCTGGTCCATTCCTCCCTCAATTGCGGCCATCGCCTCGAGCATGGAGCGGTCAAAGGCGAAACTTGTCTTCGAGGACGCCTGGGTGCTTAGATCCGCCATAGCGGGCGGGGTCCAATCGAGAATCGCGGAGATGGGCTGAGACGCAGAAGGAACCGGCTGGGGTTGGTCGGGCGGATAGGCTGGGCCGACCTTGGGGCCCGGGGCCTGACCAAAGGACGAAACAGCGGTTCCAACAGCAAGGGAAGCTGCCAGGACGACGGCACAGCGCAGAAACGGACGATTCCTCATGAAGCGTCGAACACGGGCCGAGGAAGAATGTTGCGCAGATTGGGAAGAATTCAGCGGACCTGCAGGCTGCGGCTTACTGGACCGCGTGCCTCCAACGGACGATCCTGCCGAGCCGCGGATCGCGCTGGGCGCTACTGTCTCGGCTGGTCCTGGGCAATTTTTCTCGTGTGGCCGGGAACTGTTGCTCTGCGGTTCCCGCTCAATCTGGCCGCTGCTCTTATCGCCGGCTGGCTCAGCTATCGGCTGTTCGAAGGGCCGATGGGACGGCTGATCCGACGCTGGTTCCGGCAGCCTTCACCATCGCACTCGAGCCAGTTTCCTGCCGCAACTAAGAACGTGCAATGCACCCACGCATTTTGCACTCTGCCGCAGAGGCACAGAATCTGCGAAACTTTTGTAGGGAAAGAGGATTCCGGCGAAATTGGGCCTCCGGGCCGATAGGATGGATTCATAATTCTGAGTTAAGGTGAAGGTATTCCCCGGGGCAGATAGCCGGCGATCTGCGCCAGGGAGTCGATCTGCAAGAAAGGAAGGACTGATGCAGCTCAGAACGCTTCTTGAGAGTAGGACATTCTTCGCATTTGCGCTGGCGACTGTCCTGGCGAGCGCCCTGGCTCAGCAGTATCTTAGCGACCACAAGAGGGAATACGACAGGAACGCCGATTTTTACGCATATTATTTAGCGGCGCAAGTGGTGCACGACAACCCTCATGCCGACCTCTACAGCGAGGCGATGGGAGTAAACCCGCAAGGCCGCGACGCGAAAGCCGGTGGTGAAATCGGCGCACGCGCGGCGGCGGCTGGCATCCATGGCGCGATGTTGTATCTCTACCCACCTCTCCTTGCCGACATTCTCGCTCCCATCTCCAAGGTTCCCGCGAATCTTGCGGCTCTCATCTGGCGATTATTCAATCTTGCCCTTGTGTTCTTGTCAGTACAGCTCCTTGCCAGGATGTTACGCGTGCCCTTCTTGAGTTTTGAGTTCGCGGTGATGACTTTGGCCGCCTATAGCTTTTTCCCGATCAGCGAGGCCATCTTTGCAGGGCAAATTTCAGTCGTCATGCTCGCACTCTGGACAGTCGGCATTGTTGCCTATTCCCGCGACCGCATAATCCTGTCAGCCGCAGCCTTTGCGCTGGCAACCGCTTTCAAGGTCACTCCAATTCTGATTGTTCCTCTCTTCTTTATCTGGAAGGACCGGCGATGGCTTATTTCTTACGTGGCATTTTCTCTGGGGCTCGTAGCGGCAATGGTTGGATTGAACGGTATACACAACGTAACCGTCTATCCCAGCGTCTTGTCAGCAATGGGTGGGGGCATTCCAGCCGAAGCCAACAAGACTCTCAGTTCCCTGGCGAATTGGGTATATTTCGGAAGAGTCTTCCCTCCTGAACCGGCACTGGCAGAGATGCCCCAACGGCCGTATGGTTTGTTGATTGCGGCAAAGGCGATAAGCGGCGCGTTTTATCTCTTGTGCCTTTACCTGGTTTGGCGGGGCCGTCTGATCGGCCGCAGTTATCGAACGGAAGCAATCGCAACATTTGCCTTGATTATTACGATTGCTTCCCCAGTATCATGGCGCCACGCCTACTGTGCGGTCTTCATCACACTCGCTATATTCTGGGCGAGGGCTCTTCGCTCATCGTCCCGGAGTCTTCACACCGTCTTGCTTGCCCTAACGTCGATAACTGTAGGGTGCGTGTTTCTTGACGCAGCGGCTAATGGTAACTTGCCCCAGTTTTGCAAGGTACTACTGGCCGGCGCAGAGATCATCGCGAGCGTTCTGTTCTGCATTGATGCCCTGTATTACATTCGATCCGATGCCGCAGACTCTCTGGCCAGGCAAGGGGGACCTTCCAGTCCTGCCGGGGTGGCTGTAGAGGTTTGACATCCCGGGCATCTGCTTTCTCCCGGTGTGCCTCGTTGGCGGATTCGACATTGGTCTTGCGAGCCATTTGTGTTTTAGTTGCTCTTGCCGTTTAGAGAGCGCGTAAAGGCCACTTTTGAGGCGCCGGGCTTTGTGAAAATACAGTGTATTTGCAAGGGGTCTATCCGCAACTGACAGAATGCGATAGACTCATGCGGGGCGGTATGCTCCGAACGGCGTTTTTCTTCAGACACGGAGGATACATAGAAATTGGGAAAGAGCATGGTCCCGAAGAAGATGTTTTTCACCAAGGGCGTGGGCAAACACAAGGAGC
>CAYWSR010000306.1:0-4155 GCA_964460385.1 uncultured Occallatibacter sp.
GAAAGAGCTTCGTCATTGTCTGTTCAAAGTTCTTCCGCGCTTCTGATCCCTTGTGGTATTCGGGCTTCATTGGCTTGGGTAGTCTCCTACCTTACTGCGGAGGTCCGTTAGATATTTTTCCAATAACGCGAACCTGTCTGCGTTGGTGTCTTTATGTATTAAGTCCACCACCGTGGGATTGTGCTCCGCCTTCATCATCGCGAATCTGCAAGGCTCGAACCAGGTGCGACTAAACTCTTCTCGCCAAGCATTCCGCTGATTGTTCGTTTGTAGCTTCCGCATTTCGTTTTTCTTGACGCGATCTCTTGCAGTATCTATCTGGGTTTGGATTTGCTCCTCGGCCTTCTTCCATTTTGGATCGAATGTCTTTATCTCATCCAGAATGCAAAAGTGAAGCGTCTCTTCCGCAGCCTGCGCCTCTATGCTAGAAGGATTACGCATCATCATTGGGGTAATTTGTCTTTGACATCCCCAAAGTATTTTTGCCCATTCCTCGCGCATAAGCGCTTCGGTATTCAATGCATTGCCGACCGCTTCGTAAGCGATAGAATTAAGAGTCTGGTTCTCCTTTGCTTCCTCGGGAGACACACAATCCCCGTAGTAGTTCACGGTGTTGTGATTCCCGGTAATCGCTGTTCCACACAGACCAGATGCAGTCGCATTCCCTGTGGCGGCAGGTTGCGTCGGCCTCTGCTGCGCAAAGCAGGATGCGGTAGTTAAGAACAGGATCACTATTCCAAACTTCATTGCTTCGGCGATCCTTTCGCCGGCGTGCCGTATGTAACAGCATTCTGGCTACCTGTTATCGCTGGGCTTCGATTTCCCTTCGTGGTTGCTGAGCCTGTCTTTTCAGGTGGGCAAGGAATCGTCTTCTCGATCACCTTGTCAACAGTCACGGTCTTCTCGATAGTGACTGGACGAAAAGGATCTGCAAATAGAATCCAGCATCCAAATGCGATGCAGGCCACCATTCCCAAAAATAAGAGGCTGGCAAGAAACCATGTTCTCTTACTGGAGATCATAGGCACCTCCAGCTTTTTGGAATTGAACCGGTCGACAATTTGGAAAGAGGCGGAAAGTCCTTGCGGAATTGAGAGGACGAGCGCCACGATACCAGCGGTACGCGAAGGGTCCATAGGCTGACTCCGATATGCAATTGTCTACCCGACGCGCCTTGTGTGTCAAGTATGTTATTGCCCCGGAAGTTTCCATGCAGGCAACCCGTACTCACTTTCATGCTGGTCAGGCCTAGCACAGAATTAGCACAGAAATCCTGAAGCATCCGCTTCGCGCGCTGAATTGCAGCCGGTTACGGATCGGCGTTTTTGAAAGGGCACGATTTCAATCACGGCGGAGAGCTGCCCCAAGTTAAAAAAAATCCCCACGATTTGCAGATCATTTCCCCACTTCGGCGCACAATCGAACCAACCAACAAATCTCAAAGGACCACAGCAACGCCGGAAACCGCCGCGCGGGACCTCCAGCGCCCGAAACGTCGCCCTAAGTCCTTTGCAATGAAGATTTTGATACTTAACCCCTTCGCAATCAGGATTTTGCGGTCACCGCCATCCGGCAAGGGCCTGAAAAATCAAGAATTTACCTGAAAAGCAGGGGGGAGGGGGGTGCCTCATGTATTTAGTCTGTCGTCACATCATGCCCAACGGCGACAAGTGTGATTCGCCTGCCTTGCGCGGCAAGCAGTTTTGCTACTTCCACACGCGTGTGCACAGTCGCGTCCCTCAAAAAGGCCGAACCGCTGATCAACCGCTCGAGTTCCCCGTCCTCGAAGACCGCTGCGCCATTCAGCTCGCCCTCGCCCAGGTCCTCAACCGCCTGGGATCCGGTAAGCTCGATCCGCGCAGCGCCGGGCTCCTCCTTTACGGCCTCCAGATCGCCTCCCAAAACGTCGAACGCAAACTCGATATCCTCCCCAAGTACGGGGTGGAGGCCCAAACTCGAACCAAAGATGGCGACGTCCTCGCCCCCCCAAAGGTCCGCTGCCACAAACCCGAAAATTGTGGCAACTGCCCCCACTTGGGCATCTGCGAAGACTTCATGTTCTCCAAAGATGTGGACGAGCTGTTCAGCAAGAGGCAACAAACCGATCCATCGTTTAAGCCTACAACCGTGTCTCAAGCTGTGCGCAGACTTCTGGGTCTAGGTTGATTGCCGCCGCCGCCACGTTCTGCTCCAGATGCTCCACTTTCGATGTTCCCGGAATCGGCAGCATCACCGGCGACTTCTGTAGCAGCCACGCCAGCGAAAGCTGCGCGATGCTCGCCCCATGCCGCTCCGCAATCAGCCCCAGCGCCTGCGCCGCCGGATGCTCCGCCTTCAGCATCTTCCCGCCCGCCATCGGATACCACGGCAAAAATCCAATTCCATTCTTCTCGCAATACGCCAGCGTCTCCTCGTGCCGCCGGTCCGCCAGACTGTATCGATTCTGGACAGTCACAACATTAACGATTCTGCCCGCGTCTTCAATCTCTGCCGGCGATACTTCGCTCAGCCCAATGTGCCGGATCTTTCCCGCCTCCTGCATCCGCTTCAGCGCGCCCAGGCTCTCCTCCACCGGCGTTCGCTCGTCGATCCGGTGCAACTGATACAGCTCAATGCAATCGAGCTTGAGCCGCCGCAGGCTCATCTCCACACATTGGATCAGGTAGCCCGCGCGCCCCACGTACTCCGTCTTCGCCGGACCCTGCCGCGTGATGCCGCCCTTGGTGGCGATGACCAGCCCTTGCGGATACGGCCAAAGCGCTTCGCAAATCAGCCGTTCCGCAATCTCCGGCCCGTACGCGTCGGCCGTGTCAATCAGGTTCACTCCGAGCTCGACCGCGCGCTGCAGCACGCTCCGCGCGTTTGCCGCATCGTCCGGCTCGCCCCATGCGCCCTCACCCACCAGCCGCATCGTCCCGTAGCCCAGCCGGTTCACAGGCAGCTCGCCGCCAATCGCAAAGCTCCCGCCCGCCGCCGCATTCAATCCCCCACTCAATTCGCTGCTCATCTGTCCATTTTGATCCATCGCCCCGCCTCATGCACCTCGGATGTAGGCGCCCAAATCGCTCGCTTCGCGCCTACGCTCTGAGCCGCTCCGGGGAACCAGCTTCCGCCCAACTGCGTATCCTGAATTGAATAAGGCCCGCCGACGACCCTAGCGAGCGAGGCGCATTCAAGGAGAGCCACCATGGCCACCGCAACTTATCCCAACCCGCAAGCCATCTTCTACCAGCATTACGAGTCAGTCCGCCGCGACGAGGTCGTCGGCGTCCTTCTGGCGCTTTTCCTTGGCGGCTTCGGCGTTCACCACTTCTATCTGCGGCGCACCGGCCTGGGCATCCTCTATCTGTGCTTCTCCTGGACCGGCGTCACCTGGATCCTCGGCTTCATCGAGTGCTTCTTCATGCCTGGCCGCGTGCGCGAGTTCAATGCCATTCAGGCCGCGGGCATTGCCGCCGCGCTAGGCATTCCAATACCCGGCTGGAGCCAGCCCTTCAACGTGACCGTCAACGTCCCGCCCGCTGGATCAGTAACCTACCCCGGTACGCTCAATGCCTGCACGCGCTGCAGCCAGACCAACCCCGCCGGGTCGCGATTCTGCTCCGCCTGCGGAGGACCGCTCTAACCGACGGGCCAGACCAATGAGATCGCGAGCCGTTCGACAGCGGACTACATGTTTGCGTGGCCAGACCGCATGCTCTCGTTGAACTTCGGCTTGGTAAAGTCCAGCGCCGCCTCCAGCGCTGCCTGATAGTCGGCAGCCCGCTCCATCAGTTTGGGCGTGGCGGCAGCGAACTCGCCCTCCACCACCATCAATCCCTCGCCCGCTTCGTGACCTGCCATGCGCAGCAGATCCGCTTCGGTTGTATTCAGATACTGCGCGTCGCGCGGGTCGGCAATCCACACCGGCTTGCTTTCACCCAGAACACCAGACAGCCAATAGACCTTCGACAGCAGATACCGCAGCCGCTCCGCGTCGTCCGTTTCGGTGAACACAAACCTCTTCTGCCAGCGGCTGTAGTAGCGCGTCGTCACCGGCACCGGCTGGCGGTTGCCTGACTTTACGAACTCCAACTGCCCGTAGTCCACCGTCTTGCGGATCGCGTTGTACACAAATGTCTCCGCGAAAGGCTGCTCCATCGCCGGAACAATCTC
>CAYWSR010000307.1:0-4148 GCA_964460385.1 uncultured Occallatibacter sp.
CGCCGCGGCCTGGGTGAGGCCGACCACGTTGGGCACGGTGACCTGCGCCGGACCGGCTGAGACGACAAGGTTGACCGCCGAGCCGGGGTTGACGCTTGTGCCCGCGCTTGGGCTCTCGCTAATCACGTCGCCGGATGGGACGGTGGGGCTGCTCGCTGTGGTGACTGTGCCAACCACGAGATGAGCTGCGGTGATGGCTGTCGTTGCGGCGGCCTGGGTGTCGCCAACCACGTTGGGCACGCCGACTTGAATCGGCACGCTGACTTGAATCGTGTAGGATGCCGAAGCCACTGCGCTGTTGGCGTAGCCGGTGGCTACAGCGAAGGCTTCGATGACCTCCGTGGCAGAAACGTTGATGGCGCCGTTGTAGATGGTGGACGATGTGGTCGGCGTAGTCCCGTCGGTGGTGTAATAGATGGTCGCACCGGCCGTGGCGTCGGAGATTGTTACGATCTGTGCTGTCGAGTAGGTTCCTGACGCCAGACTAAACGTGGGCGTCGCGGCCGGGGTCAGCCCAATCGTGGCAGGAGCGGGAGGCTGAAAGCTCCAGAGATCGTTGAGATTGCCGGTGGTTCCTGATGCATCCGCGCCGTATCCACCGAAGAGCCAGAAATTGCCGCTGCTGTTAGTCCATGCCAATGCGTTTTGGCGGCTTCCGGGGATGTTTGAGCCGGCAGCCGTTCCCAGGGTGCCGTAAACGCCGGGCTGGAAGCATGCAACTGGATTGCAGACGGTTTGGTCTCTCGCTCCGCCCATCCAGGTCCACAGGCTCGTGGACGGGCTGAACACCCAAAGGTCATTGAGAATGCCATAGCCTATACCGCCTATGCCATTACCCCCAAAGAGCCAGAGATTTCCGGTGGCATCCGTCCAGGAGACAGCGCCATACCGGCCTCCGGGGACGTTTCCGGCAGCAGGTACACCGAACGTGCCGTACACTCCGAACTGGCCGAAACCGAAGCCGAACGAGCTGTTTCCGCTCATCCACGTCCATTCGCCATGTGCTCCAAGCGATGGATTGAACTCCCAAAGGTCGTTGAAGAAGTCAGTATTCGCATCGGCACCTTCTGTTTCACCGCCAAAGAGCCAGAAATTACCGCTGCTGTCAGTCCAGGAGACAGCGCCAGACCGGCTTCCGGGGATGTTTCCGGCAGCGGGCGTTCCCAGCGTGCCATAGACTCCGGGCTGGTTGCCCGGGCTGCTACCGCCCATCCACGCCCATTCGCCATGTGCTCCAAGCGATGGATTGAACTCCCATAGATCGTTGAGATAGCCTAACGCTCCGTTTACATCCAGACCATAACCCCCAAGGAGCCATAGATTGCCGCTCTTGTCGGTCCAACTCGCAGCGTTAGAGCGGCCGCCGGGAATGTTTCCCGCGGCAGGCGTGCCCAGCGTCCCGTACACCCCGGACTGGCCGTCATTGCTGCCGACTGTGCTGCTTCCGCCCATCCACGTCCATTCGCTGGTGGAAGGATTGAGCTCCCACAGGTCGTTGAGAGCGCCCTGACTGTCAACGGAATCAAAGCCGTTGCCCCCAAAGAGCCAGAAATTGCCCTTCTTGTCGGTCCAGCTCGCAGAGCCCGAGCGGCTTCCGGGGACGTTTCCTTGAGCGGTTACTCCCAGCGTGCCATAGACGCCAGCAGCGCCAGCCGTTTTGCTTCCGCCCATCCAGGCCCATTCGCTGGTGGAAGGATTGAACTCCCAAAGATCGTTCCCCCCGCCCCCAAAAAGCCAAAGATTGCCGCTGTTCTCAGTCCATGTCGATGAGTTGCCGCGGGCTCCGGGAGTGTTGCCGGCCGCGGGCGTGTCCAACGTGCCATAGACGCCAACGCCGCCAGCCGCATTGCTTCCGCTTATCCAGGTCCATTCGTCTGAGCCGGGAAGGCCAATGGTGTAGGAAGCCACGGCAGTGGCGCTCTGAGAGAAGCCGCTGGCGACGGCAATGGCCTCAAGCGTCTCCGTCGCCCCAACACCAATCGTGCCGTTGTAGACGGGCGAACTTGTTGTGGGCGTTGTTCCGTTGGTGGTGTAGTGGATGGTTGCGCCGTTGGTGGAGTCGGTAATGGTCACGCTTTGAGCGGAAGAGTATGTGCCTGCCGCAGGTGAAAACACCGGCGTTGCCGCAGCAGGACCCTGCCCGGAGCCGCCCGAGCCGCTGGAGACGACGATGTCGACCGCCGAGCCGAAATTCACGCCCGTGCCCGCGCTCGGGCTCTCGCTGATCACGTTGCCGGATGCGACTGTGGGGCTGCCCGCTGTGGTGACCGTGCCAAGCATTAGTCCAGCTGCTTCGATGTCTGTCGTCGCGTCTGCCTGGGGTTCACCGACCACGTTGGGTACGGCGACCTGCCCCGCGGCGATCACATCCAAAGTGACCGTGGTCGATAGCGTAACGTTTCCGCCCATACCGGTGACGGTGATGGGATACATGCCGATCGTGGTGGTCGAGGCCACGGTCAGGGTCAGGGTCGAGGTGCCGGAACCCGGCGCCACGATCGATATGGGATTGAAGCTTGCGGTTACGCCCGCGGGCAGGCCGGTTGCGGACAAGGCGATGGAGGAATTGAAGCCGCCCGCATGGGTCGTAATGATCGTCGATGTGCCACTCGTTCCCTGCGCCACCGAGACCGAAGAGGGCGAGGGGGAAATGTAGAAGTTGGGGTTCTGCGCTCCGGCAAGTGCGTCGATCAGGGCGCGCCCATTAGGGCTGCCCCAGCCGGTCGACAAATCATAGCCGACGGTTGTCCCAAGGGTATTGCCTCCACTGGTGATGTCGTGAAAGTCGATGTCATAGTCCACGCCCAAACCAATCGTATACAGAGCCGGATTGATGAAACCGAGCACGGGGTTGCCGTTAAGGACTGCCTGTTCATTCACCAGAGCCATATAGCCGGCCCATATGCTCGCCGCGAAACTGGTTCCACCATAAAGGTTTGAAGTGCACGCCTCCTGGTCGGCGCAGACGTAATAAGTAAAATCCGCATTGGCCGCAACGTCAGGGCCGTTGCGGTAGGTTTGGGAACATTTGGCGCAGCCAGCCGCCGTGGCCACCTGCCACGATGGAATCGGAAAGTCGTCCGGCGCAATGCCGCCGCCGCTGTCCTCCCAACCTGTTTCCGACGCCCAGGCGTTGCCCGCCCCGATTGTCGTCAAATCCGTCCCGCCAACCGCCGTAACATACACACTATCCGCGGGCCAAACATATGTCGCGTGAATCCAATTACCGTCGTCGCCGTCAGCGGCAAAAAAGTTCTGGCCTTGCGCGGCGAACTCTTCGAAGTAGACATCGTCGGTGGTCGGATCCGAGGGTTTCCACGCCCACGCGCAGCTCAGTTGAGCGTTCAGCGGGCTGGCCGTGGCCATGGCGTTAAGAATGCCGGGATCGTCGAGTGTTTGCCCGCTTAAGCCGCCCGTTCCGATGTACATCACAAGGCTGGACAACCCCGGAGCCATGCCAAGCACCTCGGTCATATCCAAGGTTTGTTCCGTATCGTCGCAGCTATGTTCGACGCAACTTGTGTTCTGGGTGTCGACGGACTTGAGCGTGATGGGTACGTGATTGGTCTGGCCCACGTTTGTGTAGTAGGTGGTCAGGTCAGCCAGATCGGTACCGAGGAACTCGAACAACCCCACCGATTGGCCGGCGCCGGTGAGAGTCGCCGAGCCATTCCCATTGACGTAATATGCCGCCCTCATGTCGCTGCCCAGGTACGAGGCGGATGGGCCGGTGCCGGTCGTGGCATTGGGCTTCGCTTTGGCATTGGGCCCCGCCTCCGCCGCGCTCGCATCGCTACGCACGACAGCGGGTTTTGGGGTCGAATAGTTGTCGAGGCCCGCGATGTGCCATAACTGGACCGCCAAATTCGGTGTGGGCTCTCGGTCCGGCGCAAAGAAGATGCGGCTCTCCGTGGGATGTTGGTAGGTGCCCATGGTCACATGGAAGGCTGCCTCAATGTTCCCCACCGGACCCGCCACATCAAGGTTCATGCGATTGCGCGAGGTGCCAACCACGGTCAAACCATTCGCTTCCGCGAAGCGAGTCACCGAGTCATAATCCTCCTGGCTGGGGCCAAACCTTGCGGTGAACTCCTCCACCGTGAGGAACTTGCGATAAGACGCGCTGGAAGGATCGTAGAGTTCCTTCA
>CAYWSR010000308.1:0-4109 GCA_964460385.1 uncultured Occallatibacter sp.
ACTCATCGCGATAAGGCCGCGATGAATGGGGCACAGACCCCGAATGGGGCACAGATTCGGCACGGCACAGAGCGGCAGCGGTTAAGGAATCTGGCAGACGGCGAGGATGTCGTTGTGCCAATGGCAGTCGAGGGACGCGGGCTGGGGATAGGAGACGAGGACCCAGTCGACGCCGAAGCGGGCCTTGAGGCGTTCAAAGTCGGCGAGCTGGAAGTGGGACCAGCCGACCTCGGCCAGGTTTTGTTCCTTCCAGGCGGGGCCAAGCTGGGGCATTTTTGTGACGACTGTGGTGTCCTTGACGGCGTCGGCGAGGGAGCTGCGCTCGGCGAGGGCGCGAAAGCCGTGGCAGTCCTCTCCGGGTGCATCCAGGTACCAGGGGTCGAGCGCGAAGTAGGCATCGGTGGGGGTGTTGTGCCTGATCCAGTCGAAGGCCTGGAGCCATGAGCTGGAGGGAGCCGCGCCGGGCATTTCGAGATGGACGGTACCGGGGAAGGTCTGCCGCTGAACATAGAACATGGGGACATTGACGATGAGCAGGAACAGAGTCCAGCGCCAGACGCTGGCCTTGAGCAGGTAACGGCCGGCGTAGCAACCGCCCAGCAAAGCCAGGAAGATGTAGACCAGTTGCAGGTAGCGCATGGGCTCCAGGGTGCAGAAGGTAATGGGCGACTGCGGTCCCAGAAGAAGGAAGGCGACGGCCTGCTGAAAGATGCCGTAGATGAGGATGGCCGTGGCGAAGCGCGCGAGCATCCAATCGCCGCGCCTGCGAGCAACGCGGGCAACGAGCCAGAAGAGCGCCAGGGGAGCGATGGCTCCGAGCCACTCATACCAGGTCCACTCGAAGAGGAGGAGGAACCGGCGGGTGTGGAGCGCTTCAAGCCAGGTGGGCGATGGGGGATCGAATAGCCAGGCGAAAGGGATGGCGGCAATGGCAGTTGTCGCCAGCCCATCGTTGTTGCGGTTACGCCGGGCCTGTATCCACTTGTGGAGCGGCTGGAACAGAGTGAGGCTGAGCACACAGCAAAAGGAGATGCCCATGGCGCCCATGAGCGGATGGAAGGCGAAGGCGAGAAGCACGAGCGGGACGGCTTGCCAGGTTTTTCGCTCGAGAATGCGCGAGACTGCGAGAAGGATGAGGGCGGTAGCAATGTTGCGCGAGTGAAGATGCTGGTCGGCGATATAGATGGCGGTCCCGGCGACGGGGAGGGTGAACATGGCGGAGAGCATGGCTACGCCTGCCCACTGCGCGGAGGCTTCAGAGAAAAGGCGCGCGGCGATTCGCCAGGCAGCCCAGAGGATGACGAAGAGCGATAGAAGCTGCCAGAAGAGGACAGTCCAGGCAAGCGGGATATGGGTGAGGCGAACAGAATCGGCAATGAATTTGTCAAAGATGCTGAGCTTCAACTGCAGGCGGAAGAAGCCCGAGTTGTATGGATAGAGCGCGGGATTGAGTGCGGCCTTGCTGGCTGCAAGGAAGTTGGCGTCATCCTCCATGCCGGGGTGATAGCCCATGACAAGGAAGCCGAGGGCTGTGAAAAAAGAGGTGAGGAGGAACGGACGAAGAAAGCGGCGCCAAGTCAAAAGAGAGTACCCCGATGGTTAGAGCTTCAGTCAAGATATTAGAGCGAATGAAGAACGACGGTCAGAGCATTTCGATGGGAAATGATGCGATTGTGAATCTCCGGTTCCGTGGGGATAGCCGGATGGACTGGAAACCAGTTTATGACATTTGCTTCTCCGGGGAAGTCCTCCGGGATTGGGCGCGAGGATTGACGGTTTGGGCGGGGTGAAGCGGTTCGAGCGGACGCGGCGTGCTTCAGCATGAGTCATTTACAATCGCGAGTAGTGTCCACGATCAGTAGTGAGGCTCCCGGCCAGTTGGTGGAAACCGGTATGACCGCGCAAACGCCGACGAAGATGAAGCCGGAATGTGCAATAGGAAAGCTTTCGCTCGTGATTCCCACCTTGTGTGAGGCGGAGAATATAGGCGGGCTTTTGGATCATGTTCGGCGGGTGCTCGATCCGCTCAAAATCAATTACGAAATTGTGGTGGTTGACGACGATTCGAGCGACGGGACGGGCGCGGTGGTGAGCGCGATCTCGGCGCAGGACGGGCGTGTTCGGCTGCTGGTGAGGAAAGGGCAGCGCGGGCTATCGGGCGCGATTCTATACGGATGGAAGAACACGGACGCGGATGTGCTGGGGGTGATGGATGCCGATTTGCAGCATCCGCCGGAGCTTTTGCCGAAGCTGGTTGCGGCGATCGGGAGCGGACGGGATGTGGCGATTGGAAGCCGGTATACGCCGGGGGGCGAAACGGGGAGTTGGAATCCGGCGAGGAAGCTGCTGTCGGCGGCGGCGGTATGGGTGACCTGGCCGCTGCAAAAGCGGAGAGTGCGGGCGAAGGATCCAATGTCGGGGTTCTTTCTGGTGCGGCGGCACAGCGTGGAGAAGATCGATTTCATGCCGACGGGGTTCAAGCTGCTGCTGGAGGTGCTGGTGCGGGGGCAGATTGAATCGATCGAGGAAGTGCCCTTTGCGTTTGGGCTGAGGTACAGGGGGGCGAGCAAGGCGAATTTCAGGGTGGGCTGGGACTATGCGCGGCTGTTGGCGCGGCTTTATGCGGGGAAGGTGAAGGGGCGGTAGGGGATTACTGGAGCCGGATGATCTTGGGTGCTTCCATGGTCTCATCGAAGTAGCAGCGAACGGCATCCTTGACCATCGCGCGCAACTCCTCCATGGTGTCTCCCTGGGTATGGATGCCATAGCCGAGTGCGAAAGCCGTGAATCCTCCGTCTGCCTCGTCCTCGCGTACATCGAAGATGATTTCGTTCATTGGGGAATTACCTCTCGCAGCTAAGGAAATCCTACGCTGGCTGATTGTTCACAACAAGCCGTCGTTGCTTGGGTCAGAGGGCGGGGAGCAGCATTCGGAGCAGCAGGAAGCCAGCGACGCCGGCGAAGAAGACGAGGGCCATGCGGATGCCGGGCTCGCGATTGACTTCGGGGACGAGGTCGGTGGCGGCGACGTAGAGGGCGACGCCGGCGGAGATGGGCAGCCCGTAGGGAAGCCAACTGGGAACAAGTTCGATGATGAGGACGCCGGCCAGCGTGGCCGCGGCGAGGGCGGCGGCCGAATAGAGGGCGATGGCGCGGCTGCGTCCGCTGGCGAGCATGACGGAGGCCATGGTGAAGCCTTCGGGGGCCTTGTGGAGCAGGATGGCGAGGAAGATGAGGACTCCGAGGCCGGTGGATACGACAAAGCCTGAGCCGATGGCGACGCCGTCGAATAGGGCGTGAACGCTGAGGCCTGCCATGACGGAGTTGCCGGTGTGGCGGGAGACGAATTCGCCGTGGTGAGTTTCTTCGCCGAAGTGGAAGTGGGCGTTGATGGTGTGTTCGAGGAGATGGACGACGCAGTATCCGGCCATGATGAGGATGGGGCCGAGGCGCGGGCTAAGGCGCAGGCTTTCGGGGGTCATCTCGAGGACCGCAGTGGCCATGAGGAAGCCAGCGCCGAGGGCGACGAAGTAGCGGAGATACCGCTCGACTCCTTTGGCGCGGACCAGGACCAGGCCGCCGACGATGTCGGCGAGGGCGGCGATGGTGCCGAGAAGTAAAGAGAGCTTTAGCAAGAATTCCTTCCTCCCTCGCCTCAGAATCAATCGACCCAAAAAGCAACCGCAGATCCTTGACTCACCACCCCCAGGCTGAAGAGTACGCCTGGGGCCCCGTTCGCTCAGGATGACAGCGTTGTGCTGTTGACACGCTGAGCGGCTGGAGCGATGTCAGCCGCTGTGGCGGATGTGCATGACGTCGCCGTCCTGAACAATGTACTCCTTGCCTTCGAGGCGGAGTGTTCCACGAGAGCGGGCGGCGGCTTCAGAGCCGGCATCGAGCAGGGCATCCCAGCGGATGGTCTCGGCGCGGATGAAATGGTGCTCGAGGTCGGTGTGGATTGCGCCTGCGCCCTGTGGGGCCTTGGAGCCGAGAGGGATGGTCCAGGCGCGGCACTCGTCTTCGCCGGCGGTGAAGAAGCTGATGAGGCCGAGGAGCTCGTAGCTCTTGCGGATGAGGCGGACGAGGCCGCTCTCGTGGAGGCCGTAGCT
>CAYWSR010000309.1:0-4107 GCA_964460385.1 uncultured Occallatibacter sp.
TCCGCGACCTGGCGCGCATCTCGCGTCCCGGCTGCCGTGTCTACATCGGCCGCGACGAGATCAAGCGCGTGCAGGGAGGCCTGGGCATCTCTATCATGACCACCCCCAAGGGCGTCATGACCGGCCGTCAGGCGCGCCGCGAAGGCGTTGGCGGCGAGCTATTGTGCGAAGTTTGGTAAAGGCAGATCAGAGTTCCCAGTTCTTGGTTCATCGTCGTCGCGGGTTGCGCGCTTGAATCTGAGAACTGCGAACTAAGAACTGTGAACTGTTTTACAGGCTGCAGTGGAACAAAACGCATTGAAGTTATCACCTGAGAACTGAATACTGATAGCTGACAACTGCTTTTCGGGACTCGCAAGCCATAAGAAGGATTGATTCGATGTCGCGTATTGGAAAAAAGCCAATCCCGCTTCCGGCGGGGGTCAAGTACAAGGTGGAAGGCAGCACCGTTCTGGTCGAAGGACCCAAGGGTAAGGTTTCGGCGATGGTCGCCAACGGCATCTCCCTCGAGACCAAGGATGGGGTTCTCCACGTCAACCGCGAGTCCGACAAATACGCCGCGGTTCACGGCCTCACGCGCGCGCTGGTTTTCAACGCCGTCGAGGGTGTCACCAAGGGTTGGACCAAGGAGCTGGATATCGTCGGCATCGGCTATCGCGCCGAAATGAAGGGCAAGGGAACGGTCGTCCTTACCCTTGGCTACTCGCACCAGATCGAGGTGCCGCTGCCCACAGGAATTGATGTCACTGTCGATCCTAAGCAGACGCACCTTACCATCACCGGCATCGACCGGCAGAAGGTGGGCCAGGTGGCTGCCGACATGCGTGCACTGCGCAAGCCGGATCCCTACAAGAACAAGGGAGTCCGGTACACCAACGAGAAGCTGAAGAAGAAGGCCGGCAAGACCGGCACGAAGTAAGAAGGACAGTTCTCAGTTCATAGTTGACGATTCACGGCGACCCGCAACTAAGAACTAAGAACTGTGAACTGAATTCAAACCGAACGGGGCCGCCGGGCGGCTCCGCTGATAGGAAAGAGACCATGATTACGCAGACCAAGAGAAACGCAATCCGCCAGCGCATCCACGCACGCATTCGGGCCAAGCTGTCGGGTACAGGGGAGCGTCCGCGGCTGAACGTCTACCGCTCGCTCAACAACATCTATGCGCAGCTTATCGACGACGAGAAGGGTGTCACCCTGGCGTCGGCTTCGACCATCAAGTTGAAGACTGGCGGCAACGTGGCCGCGGCCCGCGAGATCGGCAAGACAGTCGCCGAGCTGGCCGTTCAGAAGGGCATCAAGAAGGTGGTCTTCGATCGCGGCGGCTTCCTCTATCACGGGCGCATCAAGGCGCTGGCCGATGCAGCGCGCGAAGCGGGACTGGAATTCTAAAAGCAGTTATCAGTTCACAGTGGTCAGTGATCAGTTGGATCTTGCCGGATTCACCCAAGTTCTGACGGCTGATAACTGAAAACTGATAACTGACAACTGGAAAATGAGAGAGCAATGACGATGTTGAAGAAGAAACTCGATGCCAACCAATACAACCTGAAGGATCAGGTGGTGGCCATCAATCGCGTGACCAAGGTGGTCAAGGGCGGCAAGAACATGTCGTTTGCCGCGCTGGTGGTGGTGGGCGACGCCGCTTCGGGCGTGGTGGGCTACGGTTCGGGCAAGGCCAAGGAGGTTCCCCAGGCGATTCGCAAGGGAATCGAGTCGGCCAAGAAGAACCTTTACCGCGTCAACCTGACCCAGACGACTATTCCGCATCAGGTGCTGGGCCGCTACGGTTCAGGCCAGGTGCTGCTCAAGCCCGCCCCCGAGGGCACCGGCGTGATTGCCGGCGGCGCAGTGCGCGCGGTCATGACCTCGGTCGGCGTGCAGAACGTGCTTACCAAGAGCCTCGGCTCGGCGAATCCGCACAATGTCATCAAGGCCACCTTCGACGCGCTCGTGCAGCTGCGCGACAAGGGCGAAGTGGCCACCATGCGTGGCAAGTCCATTGAGGAGCTCTAAGTCATGGCGGAGACCAAGAAGATTCGCATTCAGTATTACCGCTCAAAAAACTCCACCCCCGCCAATCACAAGGCAGTCGTGAAGGGACTTGGGTTCACGCGGCTCAACCAGATCGTCGAGCGCGTCGACAACGAGTCGATCCGCGGCATGGTGAAGGCAGTTCCGCACCTGGTGCGGATACTTGAAAGCTAGTTCTTAGTTCACAGTTCGCAGTCCACAGTTTTCGGTTGCCTTGATGAACGGCAGGCGGCTTTCGCTATGAACTAAGAACTAGGAACTGTGAACTGACAAGAAACGCGAGTCGGCTGGGACCAACCCCGCCGGCGCTACAGCGAGGAAATCATGGCAAAGAATCTATCGAATCTGCGCGCGCCCAAGAAGGCGAATACGTCGCGCAAGCGTGTCGGCCGCGGTATGGGCTCGGGCATGGGCAAGACCTCAACCCGCGGCCACAAGGGCCAGGGCTCGCGTACCGGCTTCAGCCTGATGCGCGGTTTTGAAGGCGGCCAGATGCCGCTGCATCGCCGCCTGCCCAAGCGCGGCTTCACCAACATCTTCCGCACCGAATACACGGTCGTGAATCTGGACCGCATCGCGGAGCACGTCGAGGGTCTCGCCGTTACCGAAATCGGCATCGACGACTACAAGAAACTGGGCCTCGCAGCAAGCAAGAAAGCGCTGATCAAGATTCTTGGATCAGGCGAACTGGCCTCGGCCATTACCATCCACGCACACAAGTTCTCCAAGTCGGCCGTTGAAAAGATTGAAAAGGCTGGCGGCAAAGCCGTCGTGCTCGGCGGACCCGCGGCTCCGGCAGTAGCCTAGTCCGGCAGCGCTTCGTTTCTATGGCTCTCCGGTTCCAAACGCTCAATACAAATGAGTTGGGGCACCGGAGAATCAGGATGGACGAGGTGTGACGGAACGCATATACGCGTCCTCCCGGTTCGGCTACGATCAAGCGCAATCGGGAATCGACTAAGATGGTTAGGTGAGTGAATCAAGGGCGAAAAACGTCCTGAAGCGGATAACCGAACATGCTTGAGAAATTCCTCAATATCTTCCGGATTCCCGACCTGCGCAAGCGTGTCCTCTTCACGCTGGCCATCCTTGCCGTCTACCGCCTGGGCGCGCATATCCCCACCCCCGGCGTCAACGGCCACCAGCTGGAAATGATGTTCAACTCGCAGGGTGGTTCGGCTCTGGGCCTGATGGATCTGTTTGGCGGCGGCAACCTGCGCCGTATGACTGTGTTTGCGCTGGGCATCATGCCCTACATCACAGCCTCTATCATCTTCCAACTGCTCACTGTCGTCTATGAGCCGCTGGCGCGCATCCAGAAGGAAGGCGAACTCGGCCGGCGGAAGATTACCCAGTGGACCCGTTACATGACGGTGGTCCTCGCTGCGCTGCAGTCGATTGGCATCGCGGCCATTCTCACCCGTCAGGGTCTGGTGCTTCATCCGGGCATCGGCTTCAGCCTGATGACCGTGCTCACGCTGACCACCGGTACGGCCTTCATCATGTGGCTCGGCGAGCAGATTACCGACCGCGGCATCGGCAACGGCATGAGCCTGCTCATCTTCACCGGCATCGTGGCTGGCCTGCCTCGCGCCGTTCACGAACTCTACTCCAAGATCCAGACTAACGCCTGGGGTTCGTTCACCATCTTTGCCGTAATCGGCCTGTTGATCGCCATGATCGCGGTTGTTGCGTTCATCGTTTTTGTCGAGCGCAGCGAGCGGCGCATTCCCATCCAGAGCGCGCGGCGCATTGTCGGCCGCAAGATGATGGGCGGCCAGTCCAGTCACCTGCCTTTGAAGGTAAACGCGGGCGGCGTCATGCCCGTGATCTTCGCCAGTTCCATCCTTTCTGCGCCCATGCTCTTCGCGCAGGTGGAGTGGGTGCAGAACAACCGCTTCCTGCTGCCGATCATTCAGGCCCTGCAGCCGGGATATCCGTGGTATGAGACCCTGTACATCCTGGGAATCATCTTCTTCGCTTACTTCTATATTTCCATCGTGATGAAGCCGGACGATATCGCCGACAACTTCCGCAAATCGGGCTCATTCATCCCCGGAATCCGTCCCGGCA
>CAYWSR010000310.1:0-4086 GCA_964460385.1 uncultured Occallatibacter sp.
ACTCAACTCGAACACCGCCAAACAACGGGGCTAAGGGCGTTCTCACGCAGACACTAAAGCCCACGTCGATTCTGGGGTGTTTACGGCACGACTGAAGTCGTGCCCTGACACTTCTTGCCCCTCCTACTGAGTTTTCCCGCAACCGCTAGGCGATGCCGAGCGTGCGATTCACGAAGCCAACAACGTATTTCCAGACGAGGTAGTAGCCGGCAATCGCGGCAAGGAAGCACGGCGCGATCAGTGCGTAGGGAACATAGCAGCTCTGGAACCAGGTGACTCCATGCGAGCCGAGGGCCAGGATTCCCAGGCAGGTGGCGATGCAAGCGCCTGCGGGCAAGAGCAACAGCGGCAGAATTGCACCGTGGAAGCCGAGTGGGATGGGCCGAGCGGCGCGCAAGGCGAGCCAAAGCATGTTCCACAATCCCCAAACGGACGGGACGAGCGCGAGTGGAAAGATGAGGCCGCGTTCGATGGGAAAGGTAACCTGGAAGACTCCTCGCAGAACGAGAAATCCGGCGAGCATGACGACCATACCGAGCGTGGGGAAAAAGACCCCGGCCAGATAAGCGCGAAGATAAGGGTGGGTATTCATGGTTTCCTCCTTGAGGGTGTTTTCGATGCGGGCGGTCGAGGCGCACGCACGGGGGGCGCGGCCCGCGGGTTCACAGGTAGTAAAGAAGCACGGGAATCGAAGCCGGAACGAATGCCACGACGCCGAGCAGGCCGGCGAGCAGAGCCCAGTCGAACCACGGGACCGTTGCGGACTTCTCGTCGAGATGCTTGAGCATGGCTGGCCAGAGATCGCGTGCGGGCTCAGCAGCGTCGCCGACGGGCGGAAGCGCCTGATGAAGCAAATCGCGGATTCGATCCTCTTCCGGGGTGATCTGTTCGCGTTTCTGAGTTTGGTCGTGTGGTTTCATGGTCGGATTCCCTGCTGTTCCAGGTCCTTTCTGAGCGTTCGAAGCGCGCGAAAGACGCGCAGTTTGACGGCAGCGACGGAGATGCCGAGGGCTGCAGCGACTTCTTTTTGGGCCAACTCCTCAATGAGTACGAGCGTGGCAGCGACGCGGAGCTTCACCGGGAGCCGCGCAAGAGCCTGTGAAGTCCGCGAGCGAATTTCCGCCTTGATAGCGGGGTCGGCGCCGGGAGCGGAGGCCGGTTCGGGTAGGCCCTCGACTGTGAGCGCAGCCTCATTGCGGGCGCTGCGAAGCCAGTCGAGCGCTGCGTGGGTGGCGATGCGGCGGGCCCAGCCTTCGAAGCCGAGCGCGGGTTCGAAGCGGGCGTGAGCCTTGTGGATGCGCCAGAAGGTCTCGATGGTTAGGTCCTCGGCGACGGTTGGTTTGCGAACGATGCGCAGAATCCAGCCATAGACTGCGCGCTGGTGGAGGCGGAAGAGGGTTTCGAAGGCGTCCACGCTGCCGTGCCGGAATGCGTTCAGGACGTCGCCGGATCCGTTCTCCATCCGCAATTCCTCTCCTGACAATGCTTACGAGGGGCCAACGGAAAAGGTTACATCGACCTAGCATGGAGCAGGCATTGCATGCAGCAGGTGCTCGCTTTTCGCTCGCAGAAGATTTTTCGGGGGTGACGATGGAAACTCGCGATGGGCGGGAACAGTTTTGCATGGGCTGGTGTCTACCAAGACACAGGGGTTTCGGCAGGGATGTACGGAGGTTTCAAGGCGAGTGGAATCGGGCTAAGGCTGCTCGGGCCGCCATAAGGAGGGCGGCGAGCAGCGCGCGGCTATGCGCCTCTGAATCTCCTTCAGCGGGCCGGGACGACGGAGATTCAAAAAAGGAGGCAGGCCATGTTTGAAGACTCGACCTTCGAATCGCAGGGCAGGATTCACACGCGCAGCAAGAGGTGGATGGTTGCGGCGCTTGCGTTCAACAGTTCCATTCTCGCGGCGTTGGTTGTAATTCCCCTCATCTACCCTTCAGCGCTCCCAGTGCAGCCAATTCCATATTTGATAGCGGCTCTGCAACCGCCAAAGGGAGCGCCGCCAATGCTTCATCGGGCGGCCAACCCGGCCTCGGCGAGTGCGGCAAGGAACATCCTGGACCCGTTCCAGGCTCCGCGGGTCATTCCGGCGACGATCTTTATCGCGAGAGATCAGGAGCCGAGAGACGTGATCGGCATACCGTTCGGCGATCAGAGAGCTGACGGCTCTACGCCCGGAGGGACGGATGACGCCTTCCACCACCCGTCCCCGGTGGTTCATTCCGAGCCGAAAGCGATTCCGGTCTCCTCCAGAGTCGAAGAGGGGATGATTATCTTCAAGACGATACCGCCGTATCCGATCATCGCGAAAACGATGCACATTGAAGGGACGGTGGTGCTGGCGGCGACGATCTCGAAGGCCGGAACGATTGAGAATCTCCGCGTGGTGAGCGGGCCGGCGGTGCTGCAGCAGGCTGCCGTCGACGCAGTGAAGACCTGGCGGTACAGGCCCTACATGCTCGACGGCCAGCCGGTTGAGGTGGAGACGAGCGTCGATGTGGTCTTCAGGATCGAACGCTAAGCATTGCTTGCAGCGATTGCATGCAGCGGCGGTTCGCTCGCCGCTCGGCACTGCATGCGGCAAAACGCTTGCTACTCGCTCGCGGGAATTCCAGTGGACTCGAGGATCGAGGGGGTTTCGCTGGCGCGGTTGTCGCCCCATCGGCGACAATCCTGATTGCCATGGAAAACCTCTCGCGCCGCGATTTTCTCTTGACTGCCTCGGCAGCCACGCTTGCTTCCGCCTCGTTGCCAGCCTTCGGGCTGCCACCCGCCTCAGGGTCTGCAAAGCAGCGCGTCTTCGTTGGGTCGAACACCGCGGATGGAATCCTGGCCTTTGACTGGGAAGGGTCGACGGGAGAACTGACGGCTGCGGGCGTTGCGGCGAGGCTCCGGAATGTGGACTGGATCGTGTACTCGCACGACCGGAAGTTTCTGTATGCGGCCTCGGAGGTGGACTCGTTCAACGGCAAGCCGACCGGCGGAGTCGCAGGCTATGTCGTGGAAGGAGGCAAACTGCTTCCGGCATCGCGACAGAATTCGGCAGGGAAGGGCACGTGCCACGTCGCGCTGGATAAGACAGGACATGTTCTGGTGTCGGCGGACTACGGCGGCGGCAGCGCGGCGTCGTTTCAAGTGGCGGGCGGGACGGTGGGCCCGGCGGTTTGGACGGAGCACTACACGGGGCATGGGCCCAATCCTGACCGACAGCAGTCGGCGCATGCGCACTTTGCGTCGTTCTCGCCGGACTACCGATTTGCTTACATCAACGACCTGGGCGGGGACTGCATTCACATCTACGGGCTCGATGCGGAGACGGCGAAGCTGACGCCGGCGGGGACGTACAACGCGAAGCCCGGTGCGGGGCCTCGGACGCTGCATTTCCATCCCAATGGGCACACGGCGTATTCCGTGAATGAGCTGGTGAGTGTGGTGGACGTGCTGGAGTGGCACAAAGAGGACGGAAGCCTTTCAGTAGTGAACCGGATACCGATGCTGCCCGCGGATTATCAAGGGATCACGCGGGCGTGCGACACGGTGATCACAAAGGACGGGCGATTTGTCTACTTTGCGAACCGGGACAAGGATTTTCTGTACAGTTTCCACGCCGACCCCAAGAGCGGCGCGCTGACGGCGATGAACCGGTCGAACTGCGGCGGCAAGATTCCGCGGAACTTTGCGCTGGACCCGACGGAGCGATGGATGCTGGTGGCGAACCAGGATTCGGGTTGGATCAGCGTCTTTGCGCGGAATCCGGAGACGGGCGTGCTGGCTGAGACGGGGAAGAACTTTCCGGCGGCCGCGCCGATGTGCATTTTGTTCTAGGGTCTAGGGTCTGGGGCGCAGTCGAGCGCGTATACCATCGAAACATGGCGCTGGTTGAAGCGATCGGGTTGACGAAGAGCTATGCGCAGGGGGCCGGCATCGGGGCGAAGAACCGCACGGTGGTGGATGGAGTTTCACTCGCGATCGAAGCCGGCGAGACGCTGGGGCTGGTGGGCGAGTCGGGGTCGGGCAAGTCGACGCTGGCGCGGATGATTCTTGGGCTGGTGAAGCCGACGAGCGGAACCGCGCGCGTTGGCGGAG
>CAYWSR010000311.1:0-4075 GCA_964460385.1 uncultured Occallatibacter sp.
GTGCACGACATGCACCTCAGGCGGCGGCGGTGGTGGTGGCGGCGGTGGAGGCGGTGGCGGCGGTAGCCACAAGTAAGGCTTTGCCGAACCGATGGTTTGAAGCGGAGTTGAAAGCTGGATGGCCGCGGGATGAGGGCTCAAGCAAGAGCCTTGATCCTGCGGCTTTTTCGTGGCCGAAATGAGTGCCCAGGAGTGAATTTTCCTTAAGAAAATGCGACTGCTACGATGCGGGAGGGTGCACGTAAACTGTGGAACCGTCCCACATTTGCGTTCCGGGTCGCATTCAGCGCGGCGCTGGAGCACTTTCCGGCGTAAAATGAAGAGTAGACCCGCCTGCTCGGCTTCGGCCGTCCTACCGCTTCAGACGAGCTCCGTACTTTCACGCGACAATCACCAAGTTCGCCGAAGGCCGTCATGCGCTCCCAAAAAATCCACTGCGTACTCGCGCAGGGAATGAACCGCTTTGAAGTCTGCCAGCTCGTTTCCAAGGGCGTGCGGGCCACGCACAAATCCGGTTCCCGCTTCCAAGACTCGATCAACGATGTGCTGCAATACCTGGGCACCCACGCTCAGCCCCAGGAAAGCATGCATCCTGCCATGCCGCAGGTCAGCGCGAAGAGCCTGAAACCGGCGGCATAGCGCAAAGTGCTGGCAGCCCGCCGCAAAGCGAGGCCGGCTCAGTCAACGTGAGCAGAACGTAAAGAAGGGACGGCGATTTTGCCGTTCCTCTTTTATTGGAGTCGAACCGGTTTCACTCGGATGAAATCTAGAAGAACAAACAAGGGCCGCGCCGAGAAATCGACGCGGCCCTTGAGTTATTTGGCTAAGTAAGTTGACTTAGCCCAGTGTAAGTGGGGAGGGCGAGTTACTGTTTGCGTGCGCCGGCGAAACGTGCGCTGTGTCCGCTGTGCCTGGCGCGATAGATGGCTCGCGAAGTGCGATTCAGGCGGTGGTTGAGCCGAACGCGGTCGAAGCGGGTAAGCCGCCCGTTGTGAGCGAAGCGCATGTGCCGTTCCTGGCGGCCGATGGAGGCTTCGCGCTTCATCAGGCGGTGAGCCTGCGCTGGCCGGAGAGAGCCAGTGCGGACACCCTGCGCGATCCGCTTGTGCTGGAAGGCGCGTCGCTGATTGATGTTTGCGGCGCGATGATTGAACTGGTGCTGGTTCTGGGTGACTGCGGGGCCAAGCTTCGGTGCCGGAGCCGATTGCGGAGCAGCCTGAGCAAAGCCAAGAGTGGAGGTCAGTGCGAGAATCCCGACGCCAACGAAAGAGAGTTTCATGGTGTTTCTCCGGGAGGCGGTGGTTTTGGTTTGTTGCTGTGGCCGTTCCGCGCTCACGTCCATGAAGACACAAGGCGTGGCTAAGTGTTGCGCGCGATTCGCGGAGCATCCACCTTTCGGATGAGTTAGGGAGTTAGTGCGGGACAGAGCATGACGTCCCACCCATTTCGCAAAAGATTCGAGAAGCAGATCCTTCGACTCCGCTCCGCTTCGCTCAGGAGGATGGGGCACGGGGAAGGTTCGCTTGGGATCGCTTAGCTCCTGGGGAAATTCGGATCTGCTTTGACTTCGAGGATCTGCTTGACATGGCGTTCGGAGTGCGCGGCGATCATAAGGATGCCTTCATAGCCATCCATCTTGCCGTATGGTCCGTCCGCCACATGATCGCGCAGTCCCGGAGTTGAGCGGAGGTAGTCTTCTGTGATCTTGCGGCTCTCAAGGAAGTGCTTGAGCGAAGCCTCGGGAGAACCAAACCGGTTGGTGGGCACGAGCGGCTCAGGGGCCTGGACCTTGTGGGAGCGGTCGGGGATCATTGCTTCGACGCCAGCGTCTGTTTTCTTCACGTCGCGCGCTGGGTCTCCGGCGGGCGAAACCATGATCTGCTGCTTCACCAATCCGTCGCGGAGAAGGTCCTCGGCGGCGGCAATGTGTTCCATGACCTGGGCACAGGACCATCGATCGGGCCCGGGCTTGAAGTTCCATTGCGCCTCGGAAAGGCCTTTGGTTGCGTCCAGCACGTCCTGCCTGGTTGATTCCAGATACTGGAGCGCGTGCTCCTTTTCAGCCTGTGTCAGTTCCTGGGCATGGATCGCCACGGACGCGGTTAACGCCAACGCCGCTATCACAGCGCATTTCGCTGATTGAAATCTCATCTGCGCATTCCTCCTCGGGGATTTGGGAAAATCGTTGAGTTGATCATAGCCGGAATACTCGATACGGAATCAGAGCCGGGGGAGTTCCTGCTGAATCTTTGACTTGGAGTGGCGCTAGTTCTTCAGCGAGCGGAATAGGCTGGCGAGGGATTCGATGGAGAGAGCTTCGGCACGTGCGTTGGGCGGGATGGAGGCGCGGTCGAGAGCGGAGGCGACGCTGGCAGAGGAGTGGCCGGCGGCGCGGAGGTTGTTGGCGAGGGTCTTTCTTTTTTGCGCGAAGACGGTGCGCAGGAAAGGGAGAAACGCGGCCTGATCGATGCCAAGTTCGGCGAAGCGCGGAGCAAAGCGCCAACGAAAGACCGTGGAGTGGACATCGGGTGGAGGAGAAAAGGCGGAGGGCGGAAGAGTGAAGAGGCTGACAGCGGGTCCGTAGAGCTGGACGGTAACGGAGAGCACGCCGTAATCGCGCGAACCGGGCTGGGCGGTGACGCGGTCGGCGACTTCGCGCTGGACCATGAGGGCGACGCGGTCGATGGCGGCGTGGCTTTCAGCGAGTTTTAGCAGGATAGGCGAGGTGATGTAGTAGGGCAGGTTGCCGAAGACGAGCAAGGGCTGGCCGGCCTGGGCGCGAGCAGCGACAAAGTCGAAGGAAAGGACGTTCTCGTTCACGATGGTGATGTGGGGGGCTGGGAATTCGGCGCGGAGATGGGCGGCGAGGGCTGGGTCGAGCTCGACGGCGATGAGGCTGTGGGCGCGGGCGGCGAGAGCGTGGGTGATGGCTCCTGCGCCGGGGCCGATTTCGACTACGGTGCGGGTGGAGAGGTCGCCGAGGGAGTCGGCGATGCGCTCGATGGCGGCGCTGTCGGTGAGGAAGTTCTGGCCGAGTTTGGGTTTGGAGGGCATGGGGTCGGGTCTGGGGTCTGGGGTATAGGGTCTGGGGTCTAGGGTCTCGGGTCGGGTCTGGGGTCTAGGGTCTCGGGTCTGGGGTATGGACGCGCGGGGCTAAGGGTCGCGGCGGAAGGCCTGGAGGTGGAAACGGCGGCGGAGCCCGTAGCCAAGGCGCAGGTAGACGGCGATGGCGGCGGCGTTGGATGACCATGAGTGGAGGTAGGGGACATCGCCGCGGGCACGGATTTCCTGGTGGACGCGAGCGATGAGCGTGTGGGCGTAGCCACGGCCGCGGGCGTCGGGGTGGGTGCAGACGCCGGAAACTTCAGTGAAGCCGGGGACGCGGGTGCGCTCGCCGGCCATGGCGAGGAGGCGCGAGCCCTCGAGGATGCCGAAGAATGCGCCGAGCGAGGCGGTACGGTCGCGAAAGGGGCCGGGCTCGGTGAGATGGGCCAGCTCGACCATGGCGGAGTAGTCGGCGGGGACGAGAGGGCGGAGAGTGACCCCGTCGGGAAGCGGACGGGCGAGGGCATGGGTGGCGTCGGCGGAGTCGACGGGGCAGAGCATCTGGTCGAGGGAGCCTTCGCGGGCGAGAGCGAGGCCGGTGGCGGTGGGGATTGGAGCGTCGAGGAAGAGAACAACGACGTCGCCGAGGTCGACGAGGGCGGGGAGAGCGGCTACGCATTCCTGGGTGGCTTCACGAATGCCGGCAAGGGGGCCGATGGATGGGGGGTAGCGGCGGGCGCGTTCGTCGCCGAGAGCGAGCGACGCGTGGGCGTGGCCGAGCGCGTGATAGATGGGGTTGTCGAGGAGGGCGAGGCCAGGGGCGGTCACATTGAAATGATACGAGACAGCGAGTCAGCAGGTCAGCGAGTTAGCGAGTCAGCAGGTCAGCGAGTCAGCAGGTCAGCAGGGCGGCGGCTCGCTCATCGCTCGCAAGAGAATTGTGGTTTCCCACCCATTCCGCAAAAGACGCGGAATGGATGGGGCACCCGGCCAAGGATGGGGCACCCGGCCAAGGATGGGGCACCCGGCC
>CAYWSR010000312.1:0-4071 GCA_964460385.1 uncultured Occallatibacter sp.
CTCTCCGCAATCGTCCGCGCCAGCCCTACGCAATCGATCACCACGCTCACCAGCCGCGGCGAAAGGTCTTCGTCGCTGGGGTGATGAGTCGAAAGACCCGCGGTTGCCTTTGTTCTTATCGTTGGGGGAGATTCTCACAAGGACTCTACCGCTGTCTGCACCCGCGCAGTCCCCGCAACTCAAAAATAAAAAACCACAATTTGCATATAATTTCCCCCCTTGCGCGCACAATCGAAATAGCCGGCAAATCTCAAAGCACAAACAGCAAGGCCGGGGAAACGCCGCGCGGAACCTCCAAGGCTCCTGAACGCAGCGGTAAGTCCTTTGCAATGAAGATTTTGATACTTAACCCCTTTACAATCAGGATTTTGCGGCCGCTGCCATCCGGCAAGTGACTGAAAAATCAGGAATTTACCTGAAAGTAGGGGGGAGGGGGGGACCTAGGCCTACGCATGAGGTCAAAAGACCCGAATGCCCGCAAGAACCATGTTCACTGCGCATCACCTCACCACCCTCTCCAAAATCGTCCTCACCAACCGCACACAATCCATCACTACCAACACTAGGCGCGGCGAGGGCCTGCTGATGTCGTCCCCCTCACCGCCTCCAAAGAGGAGACAGACCGGCGAGAGGCAGAAGGGCAGCGAACGCATGACGCCAACCGGAAAGAGCCGACGGCCGCCCCGGAAAAACATCGGGAACAATCCGCACCGCGTCTTGAATGGACTCTACGCGAAGCATCTCCGCTATCTCTGCCTGGACCCGAAGAGTGAGCCATACAGGACAGTCAACAGCTTGGTCGTGGGATACACTACTGCGCATGTCCGATCACGAAATTAGCATTGCAAGTGTTGAGCAAGACGGCGGCGATGGCCTGATTGTGACCTTCTCCGACGGAACAACAGCCGGGTATGTCGTGGAGGAGTTGCTGGAACTGAGACCGGCGCGACTAAATGCCCGAAAGCCGAACGACCCGGCCCCCCCGCCAACCCCGGCAACCCACTCCTAGGGCACTACCCCATTCAGCGAATCAGATTGACCCCCATCGAAGACTTCCCCTGCGGCAGCCATCGATCCCTGATCTCTGACCGCTGATCCCTGCCCCCGATCTCTGATCTCTGATCTCCGATCTCTGTAGAATCGAACCATGTTCACCGGCATCATCGAGCAGACCGGAACCCTCGTCAGCCTCCTCGACCGCGGAGGCGTCCGCCGCATCACCATCGAAGCCCCCGGCCTCGCCGGCCGCCTCCGCGAAGGCGACTCCCTCGGCGTCTCTGGCGTCTGCCTTACCGCACTCGACGTCCACCCCACTCTCTTCCACGCCGACCTCGCCCAGGAGACCCTCGACAAGACCTCCCTTGGCGCGCTCGCCCCCGGCGCTTTGCTCAATCTCGAGCTCCCCACCGCTGCCGGCAGTCCACTCGGCGGCCACATCGTCCAGGGCCACGTCGACGGCTGCGGCCAACTCCTCGCCCTCGACCCCGTCATCCCTGCCAACGACCCCGCCTTCGACCCCCACACCACCGACTGGACCCTCAAAGTCCGCGTCCCCGCCTCCGTCCGCCACTGGATTGTCCCCAAGGGGTCTGTTGCGATTGAGGGCATCAGCCTCACCATCGCTGCCGTCGACGCCGACACCATCTCCATCGCGATTCTGCCTCTCACATACTGGCGCAGCAACCTCCACGCCCTCGCCCCCGGCGCGCCCGTCAACGTCGAGGCCGATGTCCTTGTCAAGCTCGCCTGGCAGCAGATGCAGGCCCAGTCCAAATCCGAGGCCAAATCCGGCTTCGAGCTCACCGAGCCGTGGCTCGTCGCAAACGGCTATTGAATCGCGCTATAATTGACTGGTCGTCTTGACTGGTCAATTTTAACCGATCGGAGGTCCGCCCATGGCCACAACACCCATCAAAACCATTCAGGCATCCGAGGCCAAGACCCACTTCCTGCGCATTCTCGACGACGTCGAACGCGGAGAAACCGTGACCATTACACGGCACGGCCGCACGGTAGCCACGATATGCCCCGCTGGCCAAACCTACCAGGAACGTGCCAAGAAAGCATTTGAGGCCATGCGGGAAATCCGTTCGCGAACAAAGCCCGTTTCCCTGGAAGAGATCCGCCAATTCCGGGACGAGGGAAGAATGTAGTGATGCCCTTTGTGCTCGATGCTTCGGTGGCTCTTAGCTGGGCCCTCCCCGACGAGTCAAACCTGCTGGCCGATCGCGTAAAAGAGAGGCTAACCGTCGAGCGCGCGATTACCCCATCAATCTTTTGGTACGAACTTCGGAATGTGTTGACGATTTGCGAGCGCAAGGGGCGAATCCATGCGGACGACACCACACGATTTCTTGAAAGCCTCGCATCGCTTCCCATCTCGCCGCGCGGCGAACCCGACGAACGCGTTGTGATGCGATTGGTTCGCGAACGTGCTCTGACGGTCTACGACGCCGCCTATCTGGCACTTGCAAAGTCAGAGTGCGTCCCTCTCGCCACTCTGGACCGCGCATTGGAAGCTGCCGCCAGAACCGAGGGCGTAGAAATTGTAGCTTAGTCTGCAAAACACAAGAGAGGGCTTCCCCTACGAGTCCTGCCTTTCCTGTTCCCACTGGTCCCGGTCTTCCGGGCGGTCGCGATTCAGGCGGTCTTCCCGCTCCTGCCACCGTTCCAGCTCCCGCCGCTTCTCCAGCTCCTCGCGCTCTTCCCTTCCGTCGCTCATCGCCGCCGTCCAACCTGCCTATTCGCCCAGAATCTACTTCCCCGCCGCCAGCTTCGGCGGATCCACCACATACTCATCCCCCGTCCGCGCCAGCAGCAGCGCCCGCCGATCCGTCATCAGCTTCAGCCGGTTCGTCTCCTCGATAAACTCCTTCTTCTGCTCCTCGTTCAGCCCCGCCCCACCAGCCGCGCTCGCCGCCTTGCTCAGTTCATCCAGCTTTGCCTGCAGCTTCGGAATCTCGCGATCGATCAAAATCGGCCTGATCACCGTCGTCTTCGCCTTCCCCGCCGCCAGCTCGTTGCGATTGTTCTCGCTCCAGACCGGCAAAATCCCCACGTGCCCCAGCTCCACGCGTACGCCTGCCGGCCCATAGTCCCTCCGCACCGCCGAAAACAGCCCGATCATCTCGTCCCGCGGCTCGCCGTCCTTGTCCGGCATCAGCCCGTCCACATAGTTTCGCGACTGGTTCGACAGAAAATTCCCCAGCGAATAAAAGATCACCGTATTCCGCCCATCCTGCGTCTTGTAGGTCTCCACCGGCTGCAACACGTGCGGATGATGCCCCACCACGACACTCGCCCCCGCTTCAAGCATCTTGTGTGCCATGTCCACGTCTTCCGGCCGTGGCGCAGTTGCGTACTCGATCCCCCAGTGAATGGACACCACTAGAAAATCGCACCGCGACCGCGCCTGTTTCACCGCCGCCAATACCGCCGCTTCGTCGGCCCCCGTCGCTCCGCCACTCTCTCCCGGATATGGAAAGAAGTTCACGTGCGGCTGGTCGTCCTTGTCCGGATTCCGGTTCCCATTCAGCCACCGCGTCATCCCCAGCCAGCCCACCTTGATCCCGTTCGCCTCGGTTATCACCGGCTGCCATTGCTGCTCGACCGTATCGCCCGACCCCGCAAACAGCAACCCCTCGGCCTTCAAATGTTCCCTCGTCTCCGTGAACCCCGCCCATCCCTGGTCCATCACGTGGTTGTTCGCAAAGCTCACTATCTTGATCCCGCTCGCCTTCAGCCCGTCGAGCAGCGCCACCGGCGCGTCGAACATAAACGGCTTGCTCCCCTTCGAGTGCTCCGGCGCAACCGGCGTCTCCAGATTCACAAACCCGAAGTCCGCCCGCTCAAAAACATCCGCCACATCCGAGAACAGCGCCCCCCATCCCTGCGAATTGGTCGGATCCCCCGCCTCCAAAGCATTTTTCGCCGCCGCCCGCACCGGCTCATGCGGAATCACGTCCCCCGCCACGGCAAACTTCACCTCAGCCAAGTCGTGCGGATACGGAGTGACCACCGCCGCCAGCCGATGCGGCCCACGCGCCACCCAGCCCGCCCCCGCCCCAACCG
>CAYWSR010000313.1:0-4059 GCA_964460385.1 uncultured Occallatibacter sp.
CGAAGGTGCGCGCCGACAAGGAGCGCGAGGCAGCGGCCGGATTCGATGGCTCTTGGGTCGCTCATCCTGACCTAGTTGATCTGTGCTCTGAGGTGTTCAGTGCCGTGCTCGGCGACCGAAGTAATCAGTTGGACCGTCAGCGAGACAAAGTCTCGGTTACAGCCAGCGACATTCTCGATGTCGCAAGTGCCGGTGGTGAGATCACTGAGGCTGGTCTTCGCAACGATGTCAGTGTCTGCCTGCAATACCTGTCGTCCTGGCTGCGTGGAACAGGCGCTGTGACGATTTTCAATCTGATGGAGGACGCGGCTACTGCCGAGATCACTCGCTCTCAGGTCTGGCAATGGGCGCACAATGGTATTTACCTGAGCAGTGGCGAGCAGGTCACCGCGGACCTGGTCAACCGAATCGCTGACGAAGAGCTGATGAAGATTGCAGAAACGTTGGGAGATGACTTTGACAGCGACGCGTTCGGGCAAGCGCGTGCACTCTTCACCGCTGTCGCCCTGGCCGATGACTTTGCCGAATTCCTAACAATTCCGGCATACGATGCCTTACCGTGAGCATTTCCTCCGACCTAGTCCGGAAGCTGAAGCTCCAGGTCAGGACAGGCTCGGTCATCACTGATCGTCAACAGCTGCGAGCTCACGAATGTGCCCTCGGGCAGTACAAACGTACGCCAGTAGCGCCATCCTGGCGAAGACCACCAGGCAGATCGCTGCCGCCCTCGAGCGGCGACACAGTCAAGTCGCCCTCGCCCAGACCGCAGGGCCTCAGTTTCTGTCACTCCGGAGCCTTGGTGCGACGGAGCTCAGCCTCCCATGAACGCTGACAACGCAACGCCGTCCGACCGGCTGGTCCAATCGGTCGACCGAGCGTTACGCCTCGTGGAGCTCCTCTGCGAGCGCTCCGGCGACACGGGGCTCAGCGAGCTCGCGGTGGCGGCCAACCTGCCTCAGGGCACGACACACCGGATCCTGCGGACGCTGAACAATCGCGGCTGGGTTCGCCGGTCCGGTGAGCGCCGCTATGCGCCAGGGACGACCCTGATCAGGTTCAGCAGCGTGGCACAATGCGCGTTGGCAATGGCGGCCGAACCCTACCTGGCGGAGCTGGTGGCCGTTTCTGGCGAAAGCGCGAACCTCGCGGTGCTTGAGGGAAACCATGCCGTATATCTCGCTCAGGTGCCGTCCCCGCACCGACTCCGCACTTTCGCCGAGGTTGGCCATAGGATTCCGCTCCACAGCACAGGGGTCGGGAAGGTCCTACTGGCCCACCTCGCAACGGAGCAGGCTGACATGATCCTCGCCCAGACCGGCCTGCCAGCACGAACCCCGCGCACAATTACCGACATCCAAGCGCTGCGCCTCGAGCTTGCACGCATCCGCGAGACCGGAGTCGCTATTGATGACGGCGAGGAGGACATCGGAGTCCGTTGCGTAGCGATCTCGGTCACGGACTTGCGACGGGGACTACCTGCTGCCGTTTCCGTCTCGGGTCCTGCAAACAGGCTTGACGACTTGGATACGGACCTACTAACTGTCCAGATGCACTCGATCATTGACCGATTTGCGAGCTCGCTTTTTTAGTTGGGTAGCACCCACTGCTCCGACTGAGCAGAGGTTGGGTCCTGACAGCTAGATGCCATGACACCCTTTTCACCGGGTCGGTAATGTGACAGGATGACGCCCATGCCTGAACTGACCATGACCATTGCTGGACGCGAAGCTCCGACGCTGGAGACGCTGTCTGTTGAGGACCCAGCGACAGGTTCCGAGACGGATATAGCGCCGAACTGCACGGCTGAACAGGTTGATTCAGCAATGAACGCGGCCAGCACTGCCTTTGAAGGATGGCGAGAGGACCGCGTCGAGCGTCAACGAGCTCTCAAGAGACTTGCTGAGACTATGACCATTCACCTCGACGAGCTCGCGGAACTCATTACTACTGAAGAGGGAAAGCCGTTGTCCGAATCGAGATCGGAGATCGAGGGTGCTATCGGCGAGCTCCGATACTTCGGGGACTTCGAGATTGATGACGACGTCTTGCAAGACAACCTCCACGCTACGGTGAAGGTAGTTCGCAGACCCATAGGGGTAGTTGCCGCGATCACACCCTGGAACTTTCCACTCGGCACGGCGGTTGCGAAAATTGCTCCCGCGCTCGCTGCTGGTTGCACCATGGTGCTCAAGCCATCGCCGTTCACGCCCTTGTCCTGCCTGCGCTTCGGTGAGCTCACGCGCGAGGTACTGCCAGCCGGCGTGCTGAACGTCCTCAGCGGCAGTGACCAGGTCGGGGCTTGGATGTCTGAGCATCCGATTCCGCGAATGACCAGCTTCACGGGTTCTGTCGCGACAGGCAAGCGTGTTGCAGCAGCAGCTGCCACCGACCTCAAGCGCATCACCCTTGAGCTGGGAGGCAATGATCCGGCGATCATCCTTGATGACGCAGACGTTTCGAAGGTCGCCGACGGTCTGTTCGCCAATGCATTCGGCAACTGCGGGCAGATCTGCGTCGCCATAAAGCGCGTGTACGTACCGGAGGAGCTGCACGACGAACTCATTGAGGCACTCGTCGGACGCGCAACCTCAGCACAGGTGGGTGATGGACACGAGGAAGGCACCGAGATCGGCCCCCTTGTGAACAAGGTGCAGCTTGGAAGGGTGGCGGGGCTAGTCAAGGACGCCGTTAGCCACGGGGCACGGGTGGCGGCCGGCGGCGAGACAATGCCCCAGCCGGGATACTTCTTCGAGCCCACGATTCTCACTGATCTGGACGACACCGTCCGCATCGTCAGCGAGGAGCAGTTCGGTCCGGCGCTACCGATCCTTCGTTATCGGGACATCAAAGACGCCTTACGTCGGGCCAACGACAGCCACTTCGGTCTTGGGGCATCGATTTGGACCAGTGATCCCGATCGCGGTGCCGCCCTCGCTGACTCTCTGGATTCAGGGACGGTTTGGGTCAACACGCACCAGGAAGCCATAGCTGGCCAACCTTGCGCGGGATTCAAGTGGAGTGGCATCGGCGTCGAGGGTGGTCCGTGGGGCTTCATCAGTTTCACAGAGGTCCAAGCGCGCCACATCGCTCGCGATCAGTTCAACACGTAACGAGCCCCGCCCTTGGAGTCAGCCTCGCGTGGGTATCACTGGTACTCGGACCGGATCGCTACTGAGACAAGACTGTGGAACAAGAGAGCAGGAAAGTTACAACCTGGCCCTGACATCAGGATAACGGGGTGAAGGAGTCTCCGGAGAATCGAGCATCTTCAGCCAATATGTCCGCGAGGATGTCATGTGAGCGCTTGACATGAGTGGCAAGGAGCTGGGCTGCGACGTCTCCATCTCTCTCGGCGATGATACCGGCAATATGGATATGATCGTGAGTCGAGGCTGTCTCGTCTGCTCCGGTCGTGACGAGTATGAACCGGTATCGCTCGGTACGGTCCCAGAGTCTCTCCAGAAGCGCTGCCAGTTCGTGGTTGCCCGACGCTGAATAGATGGCCCGATGAAAGGCGCGATTGATCTCAAATCTGTCGCGACTTAGACCTTCCGGATCTCGCCCCGAGGCAAGGCTAAGCATCGTGTCGATCTCACTTGGCGTAGCCATTTCTGCGGCTAATCGAGCAGCCAAGGGATCGAGTGAGAATCGAATGGCATAGAGCTCATCGAATTCCCGTAAGCTCAGACGCGAGACCCTGACCGTGGAGTGCGCCACGAAGTGCACTAGGTCTTCGCTCTCAAGTCTGCGAAGCGCTTCTCGGAGGGGAGTCGCCGACACGCCAAGTTCTCGAGCCAGCTCTTCCTGGTTCATTGTGGCATCGGGAGGCAGGGTCCCGGTCAGAATCCGCCAGCGAATCTCCTGATACGCGGCCTCTGCCTTAGTCACGGCCTTCAGCAACGCGGGCCTGCCATCAGATCGCTGGGCGACTTCGCGATGGCCTTCAACCACAAGGGCTTCGTCGTGAGAGCTACTCCTCGGACGCAGCCGGCTGAATTCATACGGCGATCACCTCTTTTCGGGTCGCGCCGGATATCCCGCTCGATTTTTTCACCGCCC
>CAYWSR010000314.1:0-4045 GCA_964460385.1 uncultured Occallatibacter sp.
CAGGCTACGGGACAGGGACTTCAGGCCCTTGCTCCGTCATCGACCGCAACCACATTCTCGTTACAGATTGGGCACTGAACGTACCAACTCGAACATCTTCAGGAGATTTGCCCCCCAGTCCGTCCAAGTTGAAAATCGATTCGATGCTCGTGGACGGGATTAGCTGAGGCAAAGGCACCAATACGAAAATTGCGCCCATCGCTCTAAACTTCATCGGTCGAAGTACCGAGTAGCCACAAGGATCAACGAGAATCGGTGGCCCGCGGTAAGCGCTTCAATTAAGAGCACATATTTTCCACCCAGTTTCGACAAAATTCCGCAAGAATTCAGATCTGTTTCGGGACCAGAGGGACGGGGGCAGTAAACGTTCGGCAGCTGACTTTCGCTGCTCGATCTGGATGCGCAATAGGGATTCGAATTCCCTTGTCAGGGAGATTTAATTCCCTGATAAGGGGGTGATACTTCCCTGTTCCGTTTGGTTCAATAAAGGAATGCTCTCTGCCGTAAACCTTGCACAGTCAGTGCGATAGCTGACACGAACATCATAATCTCACGCCAGTTTTCCGAGAATTCCCTGTATTTTTCCCTGTTAGCAGGGAATCTGGCCGGAGAGCGGTTTGCTCCAGACTCTGCCCACCGCCACATAAATGAAAGCTATTGATTTTAAATGGTGGGCGAGGCGGGAATCGAACCCACAACCCCCGGCTTAGAAGGCCGGTGCTCTATCCGATTGAGCTACTCGCCCGTGCCTTTATTGTAGCGTCGATTGATTGCAGAGCATATCGGCAAACGGGGCCAGAGCCGCTTCCAGTGCGGCCAACGCACCGCCCGCTGTGGATCCGCCGCCGGTGAGGTAGGCCGTCACGCCCAGGTGCATACGCTCGGGAGGCGTGAAGGCTCGACGGATGACGAGATCAGCGCGGCACGAGCGAATCGGCAGGCCGTGGAGGCCAGCGCTCCAGGATTTGCACACGGCGGCAATCGCGTCCGCGGATGGCCATTGCTCCTCGCGCAGGGGGAGCAGATCGATATAGCAGCCGTGGGTGTGGGCCGTACCCCCTGGCGGGGCATCGAACTCATCCGCATCGAACCGTTCGGCGTCGTCGTTTGTCCACATGCCGCATTTGCTGGTCCACACCGGCGAATGCACGTTGTTGAGGCGGATGAGCACATCTCCCAGCGCGGGTAACTCAATGGCTTCAGGGATGTCGACGATGCTGGCCGGGCTTCGGCGCAGGTCAATAAAGCCAGGCCACCACGCCTCAATCACAGGCGCCCCGCCACCGATCTCGAACTCCCAGTCAGCTTCCATGCGATTCGCCTGCCACGGCCTGCAACCACCGGATCACCGTTGCCTCCGCCCAGTGAATCTCTTCGCCGCGCTCTCGCGAGAGATACGCGCAGTGCCCCCCATATTTGGTCTCCACGAACTCAATCCACGGGTTGTCGACAATCTTTGCCCGCGTCTCGATAAACAGCCGAATGAACGGATCGTCTGCCGCCTGCAGAATCAGCGCCGGTACCGCAACGCGATCCACTACCCTCGCACTCGCCGCGCGAAAGTAGTAGTCGTCCGCATCGCGAAATCCGCAGAACCGCGCCACAATTTTGTGGTCGAACTCGCGCAGCGATCCAACTCCTCCAATCGCTGCAGGGTCCCCATAAAAGGCCGGAAACAGTGCCGCCTTCCTTCGGAATCGTCGCATCAGCCCGCGCAGAAACCTTGCCTCGTAGAGCCGGTTCTTCGGCTCATGCAGCGCATCGCTTCCCGCCGCCAGATCAATCGCTGGGCACACCGTGGCCACGGCTGTGAGCGGCGCCTGCTCGCCCCACTCGCCCGCAAGCTTCAACGCCAGATTGCCGCCCATCGAGTAGCCCACGAGCGCGATTCGCTCCAGGCCCCACCGTCGAGCGAAGTGGTCAACCACCGCACGCACGTCGCCCGACAGCCCCGAGTGGTAGAGCGTCGGCGTCAGCTCCTCCGTCTCACCGCAGTTGCGCATGTTCATCCGCACCACGTTCCAGCCCGCAGCCCACGCGCGCGCGGCAACCCCCCGCATGTACCCCGAGTCTGACGAACCCTCGAGCCCATGCACCAACACCACGGTCAGCCGGCCCACACGCATCGCTTCTGGCTGCCAGTTCGAATCGCACAGCACACGGCTGCCGTCGGCCGCGTCAACCAGCACCGCCTCCGCTTCGGATGGAACCATGAACTTCGGACGAGGATAGAAATTCCCCACAATCGTCTGAAGGTGCCCGTTTGTAAGCCAGCGCCGCGGCTCAAACGGCCGCAGACCCGCAGCCGAAGGCACTCCGGCCCGACCTGGCCGAGTGGGGGCATTCCCTTGGTTATCATTTAGATTCTCAGGCACTTGGACTCGACAAAGGAAGGGGCCTACTGGGTGTCGATTGGGGCGGCTAGTGGGGATCGAACCCACGACATCCTGAGCCACAGTCAGGCGTTCTGCCGCTGAACTATAGCCGCCATGTACCCTACAGATTGTAGCATCGAATGAGCCACGCCACTCCCCTGGCCGGGCCCTGGTCCGGGCCCCGGCCGTGGGACAATTGCCTTTGTCGAAAGCGCCCAATGTCTGAATCCGATCCGATCGTCCCGCACCCCTCCGGCAAGAATCCGGCCGCGGACACTTCCGATTCGAGTGGAAACAATCCAGACGCTAACGACCGAAGCACGAACAATCCACGCACGATTTCGCCCCAGGGCGTCGTTCAGGGCCCAGACCGCTGGAATCGCGGCGCTTGGATTTTTCGCGACTCCACTCTCCAATCGATCGAGACCCTCCTCGATGAAGCCTTCCGTGTCCCGGGCACCAACTTTCGCTTCGGCATCGACGGCATCATCGGCCTCGTTCCCGGCCTCGGTGACGTGGTCGCAGGCCTGCTTTCGCTCATCATCCCTTTCGCTGCGTGGATTCGCGGCGTCCCCTACATCACGCTGGTGCGCATGGCCGCCAACCTCGGCATTAGCGTGCTCATCGGCTCCATTCCCCTCTTCGGCGACCTCTTCGGCATCGTCGTCTGGAAGCCAAACCGCCGCAACTACGCGTTGCTCACGCGCCACCTCAACGAGCCGCGCCGCCACACTGGTCGCGACTGGGCCTTCCTCGGCATTCTTGCCGCCGCGCTCGGGCTCATCTTCGCAATTCCCATTGTGCTAATCGTGTGGCTCGTCGTCTGGCTTTCCAACCACTAGCCGCGCGCACAGCCCGATTCCGAATCCGATTCCAATTCCCAAAGTTCGATTCACGATACAATCGAAGCAGCACGTCGGGGCGTAGCGCAGCCTGGTAGCGCATCTGCTTTGGGAGCAGAGGGTCGGGGGTTCGAATCCCTCCGCCCCGACCAGCATAAACTATTGATAATTAAAGCTATATTGACGATTCCGGTCACGCATCTGCTTTTTTCGGTCTCAGCACTGTAGTAGAAATTGTAACTGTCCGCGTTTTCTCGATTGCTTGCTGAAAATCCAAATCGATTCCCTGTGAAGCAATCTTCCAGATTCTCTTCCTGTGATTCCTTTTGGCGCATGACAAAATCTTGGGATGGAGAACACACGAGCGATTCGGAATCAAGATTCGGCAAGTCGCTCCGGTCGCGAGCAGCATTTGAGGTTTGAGATACCCAAGACAAGGTCTTCAATGGCTTCCGCTTGACCAGAAGCTCGATGCTTGCAATAATTCCCGTGCAAACCTAACAAACGCAAAGTTATAAGCAATTTAAAGTCCCCCAAAAAGTTACTCCTACGACTTGGAAGACAAGATCAGCATGCAAACAGGAGTCATCCGTGTCACGATGCGGCAGCAAAGAAACGGACCTTATTGTTAAAGAAGCTGATCTCAACCCACGGGTGGCCGACCCTGCGGGTCTTTGGGGTTGAAGCCGAACTAGCGGCCTGGCTCGTCGTACAACACTCAGACTATGACCTTAACTTTCAAAAAGACTGCTTAGCTCGCCTCAAGGCACAACGTAAGCGTCCTGTCTTCCCCTCTGGCATAGGTGTGTGCCGACGGTTGACCCTTGG
>CAYWSR010000315.1:0-4023 GCA_964460385.1 uncultured Occallatibacter sp.
CACGCCCATCACCTCGCCTGTCGAGCGCATCTCCGGTCCAAGAACCGTATCCACCCCAGCAAACTTCGACCAGGGAAACACCGGCGACTTTACATAGTAGTGCGATCCGGTCTCCAGGTCCTTGCCCGACTGCAACTGCGCGGGCAGCAGCTCTTTCAGCGTACGGCCAGTCATCAACCGTGCAGCCACCTTGGCCAGCGGGATGCCCGTCGCCTTTGAAACGTACGGAACAGTTCGCGAAGCCCGCGGATTCACTTCGATGACGTACACGTGATCGTTGCCCGCCGCATCCCTCTGAATTGCGAACTGCAGGTTCACCAGCCCCACGACCTTCAGCGCTAGCGCCAGTTTCCGCGTGTACCTCCGCAGCGTCTCCAGCGTCTCTCGCCGAATATCAACCGCTGGCAACACGCAGGATGAGTCGCCGGAGTGGATCCCGGCCTCTTCAATGTGCTGCATGATGCCCGCAATCACCACATCCGCTGAATCGCACAATGCGTCTACGTCCACCTCGACCGCATTTTCGAGGAAGTGATCCACCAGCACGGGCCGTTCCTGCGAGTACTCGACGGCCTGCTTCATGTACTCCGAAATCGCCTCGGCGTCGTAGGCAATCACCATCGCCCGCCCGCCGAGCACGTAACTCGGACGCACCAGCACCGGATAGCCGATCCGCGCAGCAACCGCCAACGCTTCGTCCACGCTCGTCGCCGTTCCGCCCGGGGGCTGCGGAATCTCCAGCTCTTCGAGCAGCTTTCCGAATCGCTTGCGGTCTTCGGCCAGGTCGATCGATTCCGGAGACGTCCCGATGATCGGCACGCCTGCCGCGCGCAGACGCTGCGCCAGGTTCAAAGGGGTCTGCCCGCCAAACTGCACGATCATTCCGACGGGCGCACCCGACGACCGTTCGTGGTTGTAGACTGCCAGCACATCTTCGAGCGTCAGCGGCTCAAAGTAGAGCCGGTCGCTCGTGTCGTAGTCGGTCGAGACGGTCTCAGGGTTGCAGTTCACCATGATGGTTTCGTAGCCGTCGTCCTTGAGCGCAAACGCCGCGTGGCAACAGCAGTAGTCGAACTCAATTCCCTGCCCGATCCGGTTCGGCCCCGAGCCAAGGATGATGATCTTGTGCTTGTCGGTCGGCGGCGCCTCATCCTCTTCGTCATAGGTCGAGTAGAGGTAGGGCGTCATCGACTCAAACTCTGCCGCGCAGGTATCTACCAGCTTGAAAACGGGTCGAATCCCCATCCCCTCGCGCAGTTCCCTCACCTGCTGCGTGCCGGCGTGGCCGTCGAGCTTCCATTCGGTCGCAATCCGCTCATCGCTCAGTCCCAGCCGCTTCCACCGCAGGAGGCGCTCCGCGCTGATTTCCGTTGGGGCCGTATGTGAAATCGTCGCCTGCTCCAGCGTGATCTCGCGAATCTGGTGCAGGAACCACGGGTCCATTCCGGTGAGCCGCGCAACCTCGCGCACGCTCAAGCCGCGCTCAAAGGCATAGCGGATGTAGCCGAGCCGCTCCGGCTGCGGCGTCACCAGTCGCTGCGTCAACCGCCGCGGTTCCAGGTTGATCTCCGCACCGGTCTTCTTGCCGGTTTCCAGTGCGCGCCACGCCTTCATGAGCGATTCCTTGAAAGTTCGCCCGATCGCCATTACCTCGCCCACCGACTTCATCTGCGGGCCGAGCGTCTCATCTGAGCCTGGAAACTTCTCAAACTGCCACTTCGGAATCTTCACCACTACGTAGTCGATCGTCGGCTCAAAGCAGGCCGGCGTCTTGCGCGTGATGTCGTTGGGAATCTCGTCGAGCGTGTAACCGACGGCAAGTTTCGCAGCGATCTTGGCAATCGGAAATCCTGTGGCTTTCGAAGCCAGCGCCGACGAACGCGAGACGCGCGGATTCATCTCGATCACCGTCATCCGGCCGTCCACCGGGTTAATGGCAAACTGCACATTCGATCCGCCGGTCTCAACGCCGATCTCCCGCATCACGGCAATTGCCGCGTCGCGCATCTTCTGGTACTCGCGATCGGTGAGTGTTTGCGCGGGCGCCACGGTGATGGAGTCGCCTGTGTGCACGCCCATGGGGTCAAAGTTCTCAATCGAGCAGATGATGATGACGTTGTCCGCCAGGTCGCGCATTACCTCGAGCTCAAACTCCTTCCACCCGAGCACGCTCTCTTCAATCAGGCACTCATGCACGGGCGAAAGATCAAGCCCGCGCGCTAGAATCTCCATCAGCTCTTCGCGGTTATAGGCGATGCCGCCGCCCGTTCCGCCCAGCGTAAAGCTGGGACGGATGAGCACCGGGAATCCCAGCTTTGAGGCAAAGTCCAATCCATCGCGCAGATTGTTCACCAGCGCCGACTTCGAAACATCCAGACCGATGCGTAGCATGGCGTCTTTGAACAGCAGCCGGTCTTCGGCCTTCTTTATGGCCTCCAGCTTCGCGCCGATCAGCTCCACGTTGTAGCGGTCTAGAATCCCCGCGTCGGCCAGATCGACAGCAAGGTTCAGCGCCGTTTGCCCACCCACCGTTGGCAACAGAGCAAACTTGCCGGGGAGGTTCTTGCCTGCACTGTCCGTGCCGTTTCCGCCAGAAGAAAGGCCACGCCCATTGGTCAGCATCTCGGCTTCAATACGGATGATCTCCTCAACGTACTCGCGCGTCAGCGGCTCAATATAGGTACGGTCGGCCAGCTCGGGGTCCGTCATGATGGTGGCCGGGTTCGAGTTCACCAGCACCACCTCGTAGCCCTCCTGCTTGAGGGCCTTGCAGGCCTGCGTGCCGGAGTAGTCGAACTCCGCCGATTGCCCAATTACAATCGGCCCCGAGCCGATCACCAATATCTTCTGTATGTCATTTCTGCGTGGCATTGTCTTTGATCAACTTCCTGAACTATGCTGGTGTTCCTGTAAAACTCATGCTCCAAAAAACAGCGGAGCCAAGAGCCCCGCTGTATGGAATTGCCCAATCTTTCTTGCATCGTTCCAGTCATCCCTTCCACTCCTCCATCATCGTGCGAAAGTCGCGGAACAGGTAGTGCGAGTCGTGCGGACCGGGCGCTGCCTCGGGATGATATTGCACGCTGAAGAGCGGTAGCGTTTTGTGCCGAAGCCCTTCGAGTGTCTGATCGTTCAGGTCCACGTGCGTCAGCTCCACCTCGTTCGCGTTGATCGAGTCCGGATCGACGGCGAAGTTGTGGTTGTGGGCCGTGATCTCGACCTTGCCCGTCGCATTGTTGCGCACGGGATGATTGCCGCCGTGATGCCCGAATTTGAGCTTGTAGGTCTTGCCGCCCAACGCGAGGCCGGTCAGTTGATGTCCAAGGCAGATCCCGAAGACAGGCACGCGTCCCAGGAACTGTCGAATCGATTTGACTGCGTACTCCACCGGCTCCGGGTCGCCAGGCCCGTTGGAAAGGAACACTCCATCGGGCTTCATCGCCAGCACGTCGTCGGCGCTGGTCTGGGCCGGAACCACCGTCACCCGGCAACCCTCGCGCGTGAGCATGCGCAGAATGTTGAGCTTCATTCCGAAGTCGTAAGCGACAACGTGGTGCTTCCGCACTTTTGGATCTTGGATGAGCGCATCGGACAGTAAGGCGTTTCCGCTCTGGTTCCTGCTATCGTTTTCGTCAAAGGTGAAGATCGTCTTGGTCGAGACCACCTTGGCCAGATCCGTCCCGTCCATCTTGCGGATACCGCGCGCCCGCGCCACCAGTTTGTCGGCGTCGGTCTCAGAGGTCGAGATCACTCCGCGCATCACGCCATGATTGCGCAGATGCCTGACCAGCGCACGTGTGTCAATCTCGGCCAGCACCGGAACGTTGAACCGCTCCATGTACTCGTCGGTCACCTGCTCCGAGCGCCAGTTCGAACTTACGGCCGAGAACTCCCGCACAATGAGCCCCTCGATAAACGGGCGCGCCGCCTCGTTGTCTGCGCTGTTGGTGCCGTAATTTCCAATTTGAGGATTGGTGAGAACGACGATCTGCCCGGCATAGGAGGGATCGGTGGCGATTTCCT
>CAYWSR010000316.1:0-4017 GCA_964460385.1 uncultured Occallatibacter sp.
AGAAGCGATGGGCTTCGATCCCGTACTTCGAGGCCAGGTACTGGACAACGGCGTCGGCGCGGCGCTGGCTGAGGTCGTAGTTGTACTGCGAGGGGCCTGTGGCGTCAGTTCCGCCGGTGACTTCGAGAATGTAGCTCTTCGCCGAGCCGAGCTGTGCGGCGAAGGTGTCGAGAGTGGAGCGATCTTCCGCGGTGAGGGCAGCCTTGTCGAAGCCGAAGTTGACGGTGACATTGGAGACGGGCTTGTAGTTGTCGAGATCCTTGATGACGGCCTCAAGCGAGTCGGCGCGGTGAACCACGTCAACGGCAGCAGTTTGCGCCGCGCCGGCTGCGGCTGTGGCGTTCTGGGCGTTCTGGCCGGCGGCATCGGCTGAGGACTGTGCCTGGCGGATGCCTGCCTGGGCGCGGTCGTCGACGTCGTGGAGCTTCTCATTGTTGGCGGCGGTCTTGGAGTCCAACTGGTCGGTATGTTCGACAAGGGGCGCCGTCTGGGAGCGGACGTAGTTCTTGGTGGCACAGCCCGTGGCACCCAACGCTGCCAGGCTTAGCGTCAGGCTCATTGCTGCAAATCGAGAATTGCTCATTTTCGTCTCCTAATTCCTGGACGGGGGTTTCGGACTCGTCCTGAGGGGATGGGGAACATCCGTCTGGTCTTGAAAGTGCATACGATGGGCCAATGTTGAGGAGGGCTCTAAGGCTAATAGAAACAAGGAGGTGAGCGGTTGAATGGGCGGCTCACGAAGTGAGGATTCGGGCAATAATTACGTGGTTGTGTAAAGAGTTCGCGGGAGACGGCGCGTCTGTGTGGAAGAGCGACTGGGGCTGGGAGAGACGACCGCGGACCTGGTGGCGGGAGAAAAAAATCGGCCCCCGGATTACCGGGGGCCAGTTGGCTTTGGTTCTCTCTTCTACGGAGAGGTGTTTTTGGCGGCCTAGGCGGCTAGCGCTGCCCGGGCGGATGCGCCCTTTCGGGGGGGAGGGCTGCGGACCTATGGCCGCTCCGCGCCAATCGAGGAAGACCCACTCTGGGGTAATGGGGCTCCCTGGGCCGCCAAACTGTTTTCCATCAACCGAACGTGCACTGTGCTCTTTCTGATCCGGCCGGCAGAGTCATCGGTCGTAGACGCTGCGTTGCCAAGGGCGACCATGTGCATGCGGTAGACGGGGATGTCATGTTGGGTAACGAGGTAGCGGTTGACTGCTTGGCCGAGACGCTCAGAGCTCTGAATGCCTGCGCTGCCGACAAGGGGTGAGTGTGCTTCGACATCGAGGATGTAGCCCTGCTGGGTTGTGAGTGTGGTGGCGAAGTCGTCGAGCTGTTTGCGGGCAGCAGCAGAAAGAATCGGCTGCCCGCCGCGGAAGGCGATGTCGATTTCGGTGACGGGTTTGTATCGATCGAGGCCGTTAACCGTGCCGTTGAGGTGGTTGACGTGGTCTGAAGCGCCCTGAGCGGTGTTGCGAGCGAGTTCAGCCTGGCTGCCAGCAGCGGAGGCCATCTGGTTGGCGGCGTCGGCGGCGGACTGGGCCTGGTGGATGCCTGCCTGAGCGCGGCCGTCTACGGCCTGAATGTCGCTGGCGTTCTTGGCGTTGACCTGGTCAAGCTCGGAGAGGCGGTCGTTGATGGGATCGGTCTGCTTCTTTACCCACTTCTTGCGGGCGAACGGATTCACGCGACCCCAGAAACCCTCTTTGGCGGGTGCGGGGGTTGAATGCGTGGCGGCCGAGGGCTGCTGGGACGAGGCTGCGGGCGTGTCCTGCGATGTGGCGGCCGACTGGGCGTCCTGGGCAAGCGCAGGGACGGAAAGTGCCGAGGCGAGCGCCAGCGTGGCCAACAGGGAAGACCGGTGTATGAATAGGACAGAAGGGTTGTTCATGGTGGGTGATTCTCCTTTTTCCTTTTCAGCGCAGAGCGATTGAGACTGCGCGGTGGGCTTTACGATCCCGCTCGCCAAGAGGGGTAGCACGGGGCGCGCCAAACGGAGCGGGCGAATCGGGTGCGGCAGCATCTGTTGTGGAGTGTGCAGTTTGCAAGATTCTGGCGGGGGAGGGGTCGCAGCGCAAAAGCGAGAACCGGGCCGACAGGTATGTAGGAATTCCGGGAACTATGTAGATTTTTCAGTGAGTCGGGAGTAGTGAGTAGTGAGCAGTGAGTCGTGAGCAGCGGGTGGTGGGCCCGGCTCCGGTTTCCATCGACTCTGATTCCGCTTTAGTGATTTAGTTCGGAGAGGAGGACTTTAGCCTTGGAGGCGAGAGTTTTGGCGCCGTCGACATCGCCGGTGGTAAGAGCGGCTTTGGCCTGTTTGAGGAACCCGCGAATCTGCGCGGCGGTTTTTTGATCCTGGTCGTTGAGGGAGCGGCCGATGTTGTTCAGTCCGCGGTCCGTAGAGGCAATCGACTCGTCGATCGAGCGGCGGAGATCGGAGGGCTCCGGGGTGGAAAGCTGGCCGATGGCGCTGACGGCGGGAGTATCGGAGGCGGGGGTGTCGGAGGCGGGAGTGGTGGCCGGTGCAGTGGTGGCATCCTGAGGAGGCTTGGCCGCCTGACGCTTGTGGCGGGAGATGGGCTTGGCGGGGAGGTTTTCATCCTCGGTTGATTTGATGGGTTGAGGAGGAATGGTGGTGGCGGAGTCGGGAAGATTGGGGTGATCTGGCTCAGGCTTGGGAGCGGACGAGGCGGCGGGGGCAAGAGCCTGGACAGGCTGCGGCTGCTTCTTGTGGAAGATGCACCCGGTGAACAGGAACGGGAGCATCAGGGCGAGATGTCTCGGGCGCAACGTCATTCTGCAGGACCTTTTTCGTTCCGGGACTCGCCTTGGCCCTCGCTCGGAGTCACGGGATGGGCCTCAATGTGGGCCTGATTCTTAACTTCAGAGATGGCCTCAGCGTGGCCCAGTTCCGCTAGCGGGTGCCAAGCGATGACCGGCTCCAGATTCCTGCGTCCCCACTCGCTGGCGGAGGAGAGGGGAATCCGCAGAACGAATTCCGTGCCCCGCACCCCATTTGATTGTACTTCTACGCTGCCGTAGTGGAGCTGAAGAATGCGATAGGTCATGGCGAGGCCGATGCCGCTGCCGCCAGCTTTGGTGGTGAAGTAGAGGTCGAATATCTTCTCCCGGATCTCCTGGGGAATGCCGGGACCATCGTCGGAGATGCGTAGAACGGCAAACTTGCGGCTCTCTTCCTTTCTGGTCTCGTCCCTTCTGTTTTCGTCTTTTCTGCTGTCTTCGAGGGTTACGCGAAGGGTGCCTCCCTGGGGCATGGCCTGTGCGCCGTTTTTGATGACGTTGAGCAGGGCCTGCTTGATGAGGTCGGCGTCGATGTTCACGGGGAGCGGAATGGGGGGCAGGATGCGGATAAGCGTGACGTTGTGGGTGGAGAGCTCTTCGACGGCAAGGGCGAGGACGGCGCCGACGACGTCGCGAAGATCGTGTTCGCGGAGTTGAAGCTCGACAGGGCGGCTGAAGTCGACGAGCATTTGCACGACGCGATCGAGGCGGTGAATCTCGGTCTCGATAATCTCGAGATGGCGTGAGGCAGGGGCACCAGCGCCAGCGGCGGCGAGCTTGCCCTTGAGTAGTTCGACATGCACGACGATGGCGTTGATGGGGTTCTTGACCTCGTGGCCGACGCCGGAGGTGAGGCGACCGATAGCGGCCATTCGGCGGGAGAGCTCGAGCTCGGACTCGACGGCTTCGGCGGATTCGAGGTCGTGGAGGGTGAGAAGCGCGCCCAGTCCCTGAGCCGATTTTCCGTCGTGGATGAACTCGAGGGCGAGTTCGATGCGGCGGCCGGTTTCAGTGACGATGAGTTCCTGCGGCAAGGAAGTGGTGGTTGCGAAGGCCTGGCGGAGAGTTCGGCCGAGCAGAGTGCCAGTGTCGAAGATCTCGTTGGCGTGGAGGCCGAGAATGGCTCCTTGCTCGCGGGAGAGAAAGCGCCGGGCAGCCTGGGAAACAAGAACGGCGCGGTGGTCGGCGGTGAACAGAAGGATGCCGTCCTGGAGGTTGCCGAGAATCTGATCG
>CAYWSR010000317.1:0-3960 GCA_964460385.1 uncultured Occallatibacter sp.
CCGCGATCGTCAACCTGCGCCAGCAGAAGATTCAGCTTCTGCTGCTGCTCGACGATCGCACGCCGGTGGACCAGTTCGACGTAATCGGGCCCTTCGATCTGGGCCCCGACCTGCAGCCGCTTGACGATTACCACAAGATTGCCCTCGACAACCGGCCCGATCTGATGGCGGCGATTCAGACGATCCAGCAGTCCCAGACGAACCACAAGCTGGCAGTAGCAAACGGCTCTACCGATCCGACCTACGGAGGCTGGTTCACAAATAACTCTTCGACGAATAACCCCAATGGCCCAGAGACGATCGGCGCCAGCGTAAGCATCCCGTTGCGGATCTTCGACAAGAATCAGGGCGAGAAGAAGCGCACGCTGATCGACATCGACAGAAGCACGCAAGCCGCCGAAGCAGCCAAAGCGCAGGTCTTCAGCGACGTCGACAATGCCTACGAATTGGTACGCAGCAATATTGCTTTGATTAAGCCGTACAAAGCGCAGTATCTCGATCAATCGGTGTATGTGCGCGACACCGTAACTTTTTCCTACGAGCACGGAGGAGCTTCACTGATGGACTTTCTCAACGCCCAAAGCGACTATCGCGTGGTTCAACTCGCCTACCTGCAGTTGATCGGCGCGTACATGACGGCCGCCGGGCAGATGAATCTTGCAGTTGGACATGATGTGATTCAATGATCACTGTCCCGGTTCTGAACTGCGAAGGACGAACTGAAAATCCGAGCATCGACACGGAGAGGCCGAAGCAATGAACAGAAACGAAGTTCGTGACGCGATCCAGAGAATTGGAATCCTACCTTCCGTCCGGGTAAATTCCCGGGATCTCGCGATCTTTGCCGCGGAAACGGTTTATGCGGCAGGAATACCAATCGTTGAAATCACTATGACGACCCCAGGCGCGCTTGAAGTGATCAATGACCTGTCGAAGCGGTATGCGGACCTGGCGGTAGGCGCCGGCACCGTTCTCGACGAGGAAACGGCTCGACGATGCGTAGAGGCCGGCGCGAGATTTATAACCAGCCCCGGGCTTGTCCAAGAAGTTGTCGGGCTGGCAAAGAGAATGGACGTTGTGGTCTTTCCAGGAGCGTTAACACCGACCGAGATCATTGCGGCCTGGAAGGCCGGAGCCGATTTTGTGAAGATCTTTCCTACGGGCCATGTGGGCGGCGTTCAATATGTGCGCGCACTGAAGGTTCCACTGCCGCAGATCCCCTTAATCGCAACAGGCGGCGTAAATCAGTTGACTGCATCGGACTTCATCCTCGCTGGCGCGACTGCTATCGGCGTAGGGGGCGAACTGCTCCCAAGAGAGGCATTGCATCTTCGCCAGGCAGATCGTATTCATGAGTTGGCTGGCAGGTTTCTTGCCATGGTGAGAGACGCAAGGTCATTGAAAGACACCTATTATTAGCCGAGCCACATCCGCTATTCCCACTTCGACAGTTATAGCAAGATGTTGAAAGATGAAAAATCAAAGCACCTCGCGATGGGTCGACCGGCTGCTGGGATTTCGTGTTCTATGGCAGAGTCTCATTGCGTGGGGCGTTATTGCGCTGTTTGCCTATTGCGGTTTTGTCCTACGGGTGAACTTGCTGGCCATCAGCAGTCTTTTCTTGCTGGTTGTCGTCGCGGTAGCATTCTTATGTGGCTTCTGGCAGGCTTCGCTAACTTCGCTTATGGCAGTAGTCTGTTTGGACTACCTCTTCCTACCGCCTCTTTTCCACTTCAACATTACCGACTCGCAAGACTGGGTTGCACTTGGAACCTTTGAGGTTACCGCTTTAGTAATTAGCAGGTTATCGGCAAGGGAGATTCGAAGCGCGAGAGAGGCAGCCTTCCATCGAACCGGGATGGAGAAGCTATATGAGCTGAGTAGAAACTCACTTCTCCTGGATTTACGTCAGCCACCTGGCCCGCAGCTAGCGGTCCTCATTCACAGGATATTTGGCGTAGGCGCCGTTGCCCTTTTTGATAAGAGCCTGGACCGGGAGGACCGAATGGGAGACTGGACTGCGAACGAACGCGATCTGGCGCGCGACTGCTGTCTTCGGGAAGTCGCGCAAGATGACCTGGAGACAGGGACTTCGCAACGCATACTCGAGGATGGCTCGGGATCATTGGGCGCGTTGGTGGTTCGCGGACATCTCAGCCCTCTCGTAGTCGATGCGTTGGCATCACTTTCCGCGATTGCGATTGATCGACACCAGTCGTTTGAGAAAGAGGAGAAAGCAGACGTCGCAAGAAGGGGCGAGGGGCTGCGCGCGGCGGTGATGGATGCGCTGGCACATGAAATCAAACAACCTCTGACAACGGTTTACGCGGCCAGTTCCGGTCTGCTCGAGATGGGTGGGCTGACGGACTTGCAACGCAATCTGGTGCAAATGATCGACGAGGAGGCAATTCGTCTGAAGGAATTGTGTACACGCTTGCTTCTGACTGCAAAGCTCAACACGGAACAGGTGGGTTTGGAAACAGACGAAGTGAACCTGCTGGAGCTAATCTCCGAGGTAATAGCCGGCCCTCAACTTGGGATGCAGAGGAATCGGTTCCAGGTTGCGGTGGATGACCCCGCGCTGTCAGTGTGCGTGAATCGTGGGCTTTTGGCAATGATTGTGACGCAGTACATCGACAATGCGCGGAAGTATTCCACACCGGATACTCCAATCGCAATTGCGGGGCGGAAGAGTCATAGCGATGTTGTCATCTCCGTTCAAAACTTTGGATCGATTGTTCGAATCGAAGACAGAGAGCGGATATTCGACCGCTTCTACAGGGCATCGGACGTGAGGGATTCAATCCCAGGCACCGGCATTGGACTCTCGATAGTAAGAAAAGCAGCGGAAGCACTTCACGGTCACGTTTGGGTAATCAGCGATGACGAAAAAGGAACATCGTTCTTTGTGTCCCTTCCGAGCGGCGCCAGGAGGAATCAATGAATCCAGAACCGTTGAATACGAACCACGGGACCGTCCTCGTGGTGGACGATGAAACCTCTGTGCGCCGGGTATTGAGTGCGACATTGTCCGGCATGGGATTCACAGTTGTTGCGGCATCCCGCGGTCAAGAGGCTGTGGAACTTGTCAAGGTAGCACAGTTTGATGCGGTGCTTCTGGATGTGGATATGCCAGGAATGGGAGGAGTTGAAACATGCCGGAGTATTCGGTGTTCGCATGCATCGCTGCCGATTCTGATCTTGACCGCGATGGACAGCGAGGATGACCAGGTTGCGGGACTTGAAGCCGGCGCGGACGACTACATAACGAAGCCATTTGCAATGCGCGAGCTGATCGCGCGCTTGCGGTCCGCTGTTCGCCGCAAGAAGACTCAGGATACGAATCAGGACGCACCCAAACAAGAGGCACCGATTCGATATGGTGAGATCGAGTTGGATCCGGTGAAATATCGGCTGCAGAAGCGTGGGCGGCCGATTCATCTAACGCCCAAGCAATTCGCGATGCTTCACTGTTTAATGATTCACGCAGGTGAGGTGGTTTCGCAGGAACAACTGCTGAAATATGCGTGGGGTCCCGAGTATGGAGACGAATCGACTTATCTTCGGGTATATATGTGTCAGCTGCGAAAAAAGATTGAAGATGATCCTCTCAACCCTGAATATCTCATCACCGTGGCTCATGTCGGCTACAGATTCAACAAGCTGCGACCCGAGTCGGGCGCGATCATGTAAAGCAAACCGAGATCTCAGTGGTTGAGAACTCGGAGGCAGGCCAGTCCCAATAAGCCGGCAAGAATCTCCAAGCCGGTTGGGGGGTCATCGATTTCCGCCGGTTCCGGCCGGGCTCCTGTCTGTTCATAAACCCCTTACCTTATGGAACACCTCATTTCGCACAGATCTGCCTTTCGGTTTCAATGAGATGGAAGGCACGATTGGCGAAGGTTTCTCGAACAGCAAAGGCGGATACTGAATAGATTTGGCCGGTTCAAAAGGTTTTCG
>CAYWSR010000318.1:0-3956 GCA_964460385.1 uncultured Occallatibacter sp.
AGGGTGTGCTCGGAGCCGTCTTCGAGGCCGAAGCGCATCTTGATGACGCGCTCTTCGCGCGGGGTCAGGGTGCGGAGGACCTGGGAGGTGTACTCCTTGAGGTTGACGCTGATGACGGCTTCAGAAGGCGAGACGGCCTGGCGATCCTCAATGAAGTCGCCGAGGTGGGAATCTTCCTCTTCGCCGATGGGGGTTTCGAGCGAGATGGGCTCCTGGGCGATCTTGAGCACCTTGCGGACCTTGGCGACAGGGATGTCCATGCGCTTGGCAATCTCTTCGCTGGAGGGCTCGCGGCCGAGCTCCTGGACAAGTTGGCGGCTTGTGCGGATGAGCTTGTTGATGGTCTCGATCATGTGGACAGGAATACGGATGGTGCGGGCCTGGTCGGCGATGGCGCGCGTGATGGCCTGGCGAATCCACCAGGTTGCGTAGGTGGAGAACTTGTAGCCGCGGCGGTACTCGAACTTGTCGACGGCCTTCATGAGGCCGATGTTGCCCTCCTGAATGAGGTCGAGGAACTGGAGGCCGCGGTTGGTGTACTTTTTGGCGATGGAGACGACGAGGCGCAGGTTGGCTTCGATCAGCTCGCGCTTGGCCTGATCGGCGTCCATGTCGCCCTGGATCATTTCGCGCTGGGTGCGCTTGAGCTCGGCGATGGAGACGCCGGCATCGCCCTCGATCTTTTCGAGGTCGGCCTTGCAGTTTTTCTGCTGGCGGCGGTACTCCTTTTTGAGCTCCTCGCTCTTGCTGGCGTCGTATTTCTGGTCGAGCGAGCGGATCTGGCGCTCGAGGGTGCGCATGGTGTCGACAGTCTTGTTGACCTTGTCGAGCAGGCGCTTGCGCTCGATGGGCGTGTACTTGAGCTCGCGCACGATGCGGGAGATGAGGACCTTTTCGCGGGCGATTAGCCAGCGGGTGTGGCGGGCGACGGAGGCTTTGACCTTGGTGCCGGCGGCGGCCTGCTTCTCTTCGAGCACGCCGATGCGTTTCTGGTGCTTGATGAGCGCGTCGATGCGGGCAACGGTGGCCCGGACGCGGGTTTGCACGACCTCTTCGGTGAGCTCTTCCTCGTCGAAGATGACCACCTCTTTTACGTTGCGGACGCCGCGCTTGAGGTCCTCAGCGAGGGCCACGATCTCGCGGATGACGATGGGCGAGCGGGAGATGGCCTTGAGCACGCGCATCTGGCCGCGCTCAATGCGCTTGGCGATTTCAACTTCGCCTTCGCGGGTGAGCAGAGGCACGGTGCCCATCTCGCGCAGGTACATGCGGACGGGGTCGTTGGTCTTTTCGAGCGTGCCCGGGGTGAGGTCGAGCTCGACGTCTTCGCCCTCTTCGGCTTCGAATTCCTTGTCGCGGCCGAACTTGGGAGCGTCGAGCAGGTCGATGCCCTGGGTGCCGATGGTGGTAATCAGGTCGTCGAGGTCGTCGGGCGAGCCGATCTCTTCAGGCAGGATGTCGTTGACATCACCGTAGGTGAGATAGCCCTTCTCCTTGCCAACCTCAATGAGGCCGTCGATATCGGGTTCGAATTTGTCGTCAATCGCCAAAATATGCCTACTCTCTTTGGCAGGCCTGGAAATCCAGACAGTGCCGGATGTAATGAGGCCGCCGCTCCGAGAAGAGGTTGCGACGACCTGAGCGCTGCGGCCTACGGGATCAATTCGATGCTTGTCCCGTGTTGGGCAGCGACAGCGCTTTGAAACAGTTGCACCGGCAACGTGCCGATGCGCCGACCACCCTGAAGCACGCGGCAACGCCCCGGGCGGGGGCAAGCGTGTGGGCAGGGTCTGGCCTGCGCAAAACCCGGAAAATGCCGGATTTCTTGTGGAAATCGCGGTGCTCCGGGGCGCACGCAGATAGACCTGCGGTCACCCGCAAAAAGTAGCGGCTTCAGGTGGTTGCTCGGATCAGGATGACTTGCGCTTCAGGTTTTCGCCTGATCAGCCCGCGAGCCGCAGCTCATATGTGGGGCAAAGGGGCGCGCATCCTCACAGAGATCAACAGATTACCACATTTTGGAGCGAAATTTCCGCCAAATTCCGCGCCCCTTGCAGCAATCCTGACTATTTGACGCGGGAAGGGGGGAATTTGATGCAAATGGGGCTGGGCGACGTCGGCAAAGCCGGTCTCCGGCGACCATTTCCCCAGTTTCCGGATTGAGGCCTGATCGGTTAGATCATATGTCCCTCCCCTGGAGCGCTGACTTGAGATTGAGTTTACCGTGCAAAACCGCGAGAACCAGCAGGGGGCTGGCATCTGGTCGATAAACCACCAGATAGTTCGGATACCGGGGCACCGGCCAAAAGCGCACATCTGCGTTCGTTAGTTCAGGGCGTTGACGGCCCATGAGTGGAAACCGGGCAAGTAGTTGGCACGATGAAACGATCTTGGTGACAACCCGTTCTGCGGCCCTTGGGCTGTCATTTGCGATGAACCCCCAAATCGAATCCAGGTCGTCAAGCGCTCCTGATGCGAACTGAACTTCGGGGGACAACTCAGGCTGTCCGGCGCATTGCGCGGCGACTGCGCAATACCTGAATCACATCGTCGCCATCAATGAGTTCGCCGCGTTCGGCTTGAGCAAGCCGTTCGGCCAAGAGGGCATCCAGTTCAGATCGATTCTCAAGGAGCCAGTCCTCGGTTTCGAGACTTGCTTCGATAGCGGAGAATGCCTGTTCCAGCGCTTGTTCCCGGCTCAGGCCGACTTTCTCCGCACGGTCGAGGATGGCTTCATGCTCTGGCTTGAGATTGATCATCATCTGAAGACCTCCGAGACTCGAGCTCGACCAGCAACTTATTCCTCAATTCTATATCGATTACTCATTGCGGAAACTCAGTCTTCGATTCCACGTGCGTGGAGTTCGCGGAGGGCGCGGTCGAGGGCGAGCTTTCGCTGGGTGAGGACGGCGAGCTCGGCGTGGTCGGCGCGGCGTTCGGCTTCGGCGATGAGGTCGCGGAGATCGCGCAACTGGGCCGCGATGGAGCGCTCTTCGATCTCCTGGATGGCGCTTTGGACTTCGACGGGCTCGGGGGGCTTGGTTTCGGCAAGTAAGGCTTCGGCGAGGAGGGCGCGCTGGGCGGGGTCTTCGAAGACGTCCATGGGATCGTTTGCCTGGCGATTGGCGAGGGCAAGCAGGGCTGGGGCGGCGTGCAGCGGCTCAAACCATGCGGGCTGCTGAAGGATGGCCTGGGCGGCATGGCGGCGGGCCTGCTCGCCGTCGGGGTCGGTAATGGCGAGGGCGCGGAGGAGGACGCGCTCCACTTCAGTGAGGGTAGCCGCGCGGGGTTCGATGCGGTCGCGGCGCTTGAGGGCAGCCTGGCGAAGCTCTTCGCGGAGGACGGCTGAGTCGATGCCAAGCTTCTGGGCGGCGTCGGAGGCGAACTGGTCGCGGGAGAGCTTCTCAGGCATGCGTCGGATGTGAGGGAGCAGATAGTTCATGGCTTTGAGCTTCTGCTCGGAGGTTGCGCCGGGGAAGAGCTGTCGCGCGCGCGCGATGAGAAAGTCGGACTGGCTGCGTGCGGTACGCAGCGCTGCCATGTACGCATCAACGCCGCGCTCGCGGATAAAGCGATCGGGATCGAGACCGTCTTCGAGCGATACGAGCTTGATGGTGAAGCCTTCTTCGGTAAGCAGCGCGATGGTTTTAGCGGCGGCGTTCTGGCCGGCGTCGTCGGGGTCGAAGTTGGCGAGAATCTGAGAGGTGTGGCGCTTGAGAATGGCGACCTGCTGCTCGGTGAAGGCGGTTCCGCTGGTGGCGATGACGTTTTGAATGCCGCGCAGAAAGACGGAGATGCAGTCCATCTGGCCCTCGACGAGCAGTGCGAACTCAGCCTGGCGGATGGCTGCTTTGGCCTTGTCGAGGTTGAAGAGGACGTGGCCTTTGGAGTAGAGCGGCGTCTCCGGCGAGTTGATGTACTTGGCGCCTGCCTTATCTCCTGTCTCGAGGGTGCGT
>CAYWSR010000319.1:0-3909 GCA_964460385.1 uncultured Occallatibacter sp.
CCAGCCCGTCCGCCTCGCGCACAATCGGGCAAACCACAATCTCCGTCCCAACCCGCAAATCTTCCACCACCCGCCGGACCACTGCCACCTGCGCCGCATCCTTCTGCCCAAAAAACGCCCGGTCCGCCTCGCACGCAATCAGCAGCTTGGCCACCACGGTCGCCACACCCCTGAAATGCCCTGGCCGCGAAGCCCCGTCCAGCCGCGACCCCAGCCCCTCCACATCCACAAACGTCCCGACGCCATCCCCACCCTCAACCGACCCCGGATACATCTCCTCCACCGCAGGCGCAAACACCACATGCGCCCCCGCCGCCTCCGCCAGCCTGCAATCCGCCTCAAAACTCCGCGGATACCGCGCAAAGTCCTCGTTCGGCCCAAACTGTGTCGGATTCACAAAGATGCTTACCGCCACCCGCCCGCACGAGCGCACCGCAGCCTCAATCAAGCTCGCGTGCCCCGCGTGCAGCGCCCCCATCGTCGGCACCAGCCCTACCGTTTGCACTCCAGGCGTCCGACCCCCGCCCCGCGCCGCCCTCGACCACCCCCGCAGTTCGGCTGTCGTACGCAAAATCTCCATCAGGCCGGCCTCACCAGCCTCTGCCGCCCCCCCGCCTCCAGATCCCGCTTTACCGCCTCCAGATCCCGCTTCGCCGCCCTCGGCAGGTGATAGCTCTCTTCGTCCGATGGAAACGCTCTATGCTCCACGTCCTCGCGATATTGCTCCACCGCCGCGCGAATCGCTCCGCCCACGTCCGCATACCGTCTCACAAACTTCGCCGCCGGCGCAAAGGTCATGCTCAGCATGTCGTGCAGCACCAGAATCTGCCCATCGCAATCCGGCCCCGCGCCAATCCCAATCGTCGGAACCGGCAACTCCGCAGTAATCGCCGCAGCCGCCTCGCGCGGAACTCCCTCCAGCACCACCGCGCCCGCCCCCGCCTCGGCCAGCGCCAGCGCCTGTTCCTTCAGCTTCGCCACAGCCTCGGCCGTGCGCCCCTGCACGCGATATCCGCCCATCCGGTGCACGCTTTGCGGCGTCAGCCCCAGGTGCCCGATCGTCGGAATCTGCGCCTCTGTCAGCGCCCGCACCAGCTCCACCCGTGGCCCTTCGATCTTCACCGCCTCGGCCCCCGCCTCTTTCACAAACCGCACCGCGTTCGCCACGCCCTCGGCGACCCCCGCGAGCCCGGTCCCGTGGTAGCTCCCGAACGGCATATCCGCCACCACCAGCGCGCGCCGCACCGCACGCCGCACCGCACGGGTGTGGTGCACCATCTCGTCCACCGTCACCGCCAGCGTGTTTTCGTGCCCCAGCACCACCATCGCCAGAGAGTCGCCGACGAGGATCAAGTCGATCCCCGCTTCGTCCACGAGGCGCGACGTCGCGTAGTCATACGCCGTGAGCGCAGAAATCGGCTTGCCCTGGCGCTTCATCTCCGCCAGTGCGGGAACTGTCACTCGTGTGAAGGGATTTGCTGCGGGCGAGGTCCCGCCTGAAGGGAAGCTCGTAAGGCTCATGTTGGTCTCCAGTGCCGCTCCGTTTGCTCAGGATGCGGCCCGAACAGCCTCAGTATACGCCGGTTCTCCCATTCCGTTTTCTGCACATTTGTTCTTCACTTCCGCCCCGTCGCGTATAATCCCCATAGTTACGCCGACGTCTCCAGCCGCGTCTCATTCTGCCTCCGCCCCCAAACAGTGTGGAGTTCCTGAACCCGGGGTCCCCGGCGACAGGTGCTCGTCGCTGGGGTGGTTAATCGGGGTCCCCGGCCTTGCTCGCATTTGGTCGCCTGGGCTCGGGAAACAGCTTGAGGTTCAGCGGAGAGAGTCAGGGGCACCGGCGCTTCTTGAGCCCGGTTGCCCGACAGGAACTTTCGCCCGACCCGACCCTTGCCCCAGGGAACTTAAAAGGAGTTTTCCATTCCGATGAATCGCTCGCTTGTACTTGCACTTTCGCTCGCCACGGCAATGACTGCTGGCGCTCAGTTACCCGCTCCCTCAGCCCCCGCCGCTGCTCCAGCTGCAGCGCCCGCCGGCCCCGCCAAAATCGCCATCATCGCCTTCAAGGCAGCTGTAGCTCAAACCAACGAGGGCCAGCGCGACCTTGCCGATCTCGAAAAGAAGTTCATGCCTCGCGAGACTCAGCTCAAGGCACTCAACGACGAGATCGAAACCTCCACCAAGCAGCTCCAGACTCAGGGCGCCACCCTCAATGACGCCGAGCGCGCCAACCGTGCCAAGAGCATCGACGAAAAGAAGAAGAAGCTTGAGCGCGAAGCCACGGACGCCCGCAATGACTTCCAGCAGGAGATGGGCGACGTGTACAACACCCTTGCTTCCAAGGTCTATGACGTAATGAAGTCCTACGCGGAGCAGGCCGGCTATACACTGATCCTCGACGTCTCTGACCAGCAGACCCCGGTTCTTTTCGCCACGCAGAACACTGACATCTCCAAGGCCGTCATCGACGCCTATAACGTCAAGTCAGGCGTTCCGGCTCCGCCGCCACAGGCTGCCGGCGCTCCGGGGCCCCAGTCTCGGCCGGCTCCCGCCAAGCCCGCCACCCCGGCCGCTCACTAAGCGCGGCTCCTTGAGCAATCTACAAGATCGAGCAGCAGAAAAGGCCCCATTCAACGGGGTCTTTCTCTTTGCAATATCGCTTCCTATCAAACCGCGGGTTCCCTCTTTGGCAACCCAGATTCCACACCGCCGCTCTCATCCCCATTTTCGGCGTCCTTCTGTGGAAAAATTTGTGGATTACTTGCCGGAACGCCCCGAAAAAAGTTCATCTTTATCTCTTGTCAACCTCAACCCGTTTCTGCTAAGCGACATAACTCTTTATTAATCAATAAGCAAGCGGAGAGACGACTCGTCTCCGCTCGCCCCGGTTCTTCATTTCCTTATGCGGGGTCCTACCCCCCGCTTTCCACAATTCATCATGAACAGGAGGTGACTAAAGTATCAGGTACAGCGGAACCAGAGTCGATGTTTCCCGAAACCTCAGAGCTCAAGTCGAAGCGACCATCAGGGAGCGGCGACCCTGTTCGAAACTCAAAAGGACACACTAACTCTGGTTCCGCTCTTAGTCACTCCGCTCGCTCTACTTCTGCTGATCTTCGCCCACGCGCAGCACCGCCAGGAACGCCTCCTGCGGAATGTCCACCTTCCCGATCCGCTTCATGCGCTTCTTGCCCTCTTTCTGCTTCTCCAGCAGCTTCCGTTTCCGCGAAATATCCCCGCCGTAGCACTTCGCCAGAACGTTCTTCCTGAGTGCCGCCACGGTCTCGCGAGCAATCACTTTCGACCCGATCGCCGCCTGGATGGCAACCTCAAACTGTTGCCGCGGAATCAGCTCCCGCATCTTCGACACCAGCAGCTTGCCCCGCTCATACGCAAAGTCCCTATGCACGATAATCGAAAGAGCATCCACCGGTTCGCCGCTCACCAGGATGTCCATCTTCACCATCGGCGACACCCACTCCCCGGTCAGCGCATAATCCAGCGACGCATACCCCCGCGATATCGACTTCAGCCGGTCATAGAAGTCCAGCACGATCTCGTTCAGCGGAAGCTCGTAGGTCAGCATCACCCGGGTAGCCGTCACGTACTCGAAATTCACCTGCCGCCCGCGCTTCTCTTCCACCAGCTTCAGTATCCCGCCCACGTACTCTTCATTGGTCAGGATCTTCGCCATGATCACCGGCTCCTTGATGGACTCGATATTCGTTGGCTCTGGCCAGCGCGAAGGATTGTCCACCTCCAGCACGCTCCCGTCCGTCAGGGCGATGTGGTACCGCACCCCCGGCGCTGTCGTAATCAGGTCCAGCTCGTACTCGCGCTCCAGCCGTTCCTGGATGATCTCCATGTGCAGCAGTCCCAGGAATCCGCAGCGGAATCCGAACCCCAGCG
>CAYWSR010000320.1:0-3884 GCA_964460385.1 uncultured Occallatibacter sp.
GGCCTATATGTACATGGCCATCGGCGTGGTGGGCACAACCATTGCTCCCTGGATGCAGTTCTATCTTCAATCGTCGATCGTGGAAAAGGGCATTCGGGTGAAGGACTACGCCGCTTCACGCCTCGACGTGATCGTCGGCAGCCTGTTCACCGACATTGTGGCCTGGTTCATCATCGTGGCTTGCGCGGCCACGCTCTACGTCCATGGCATGGGGGCGATCCAGGTAGCTTCAGACGCTGCAGAAGCCATGCGCCCCCTGGCGGGGGACTACGCATTTATCCTGTTTGCGTTCGGCCTGTTCAACGCGTCGCTGTTCGCTGCGTCGATCTTGCCGATCTCGACTGCTTATACCGTTTGCGAGGGGCTTGGTTTTGAGTCAGGTGTCGACAAGCACTTCAGGGAAGCGCCCTTTTTCTATTGGCTCTATTCGCTGCTGATTGCGGGCGGCGCGCTTACGGTGCTGCTCCTTCCCGACGCGCAACTGATCAACGTGGCCATCCTGTCGCAGGTGCTGAACGGGGTGCTGCTGCCGGTGGTCATCATTTTGATGCTGCTCTTGATCAATCGTGCGGACCTGATGGGCGAACACAGGAACTCGCGCCTGTGGAACTGGATTGCGTGGGGTACGAGCCTGATCGTGATCGGGATGACGCTGGTAATGCTGTGGGGCATGATGCCAGGGCATTGAGTGGACGGCGTGTTCGGCAATAAGAATTGGCAACGCAGATTGCAACTACACGACTTTGCAATCCAAACCAACAGGCCCGAAGACAAGGCGCTGGGATTCCCGTTTTTTGTTTGGTTTCCTTGTTGGTTCCTTTTTCAACCAATCCCTGAGAGGCCTGCGAGACGTCTGTGCCACGAAACCCTGGCCATGCTAATATTCCGGCATTTAATCGATCATTCTGGGGGATGCAAGCATGAAACTGAAAACAGCAGTCCGGGACTTTGTGAGAACTCTCGGCCGCACCAAGATTCTTGTTTCGTCGGTTCTGGCGCTGAGCTCGATCGTGGCCACGGCGCAGGGGAACACGCTGGTTGGCCAGTGGCGTGGCACATTCCAGAGCATTACGCTGACTATCGAGATCCAGCCGAATGGTCAATACATCCAAACGGCCCAAAAGGGCACGATGATGACGCAACAATCGGGCCCTTACAAGCTGGTGGCTCCCGACACCATCATCTTCTCTGTGTCAGAATGGGCGCCGAAGACCCAGCAGATCTACCACCCAACAGGCACCGTGGGCGGCTACCATACGCCGCAAAACACGCCCAAGCCTCCGGGCGCAACGGACACATACGTTTTCAGCGGACCGAACACAGTCGTCTTGACCGACCAGACGACGCATGGCGCGATCAAAATGGTGCGCACGCAGTAGGATCGTTCACCACTATGGCTAGTCAAGCCACGGCCAGGCGTTTGAGCTGAATGCGGCCTGCGGGAATCTGCGCAAGATCGTAATGGGCTTGTTGCGTGATCCAGCTTTGGGCACTGCCGCCAAAGACCTGGGAGAGGCGAATCGCCATCTCCGGCGAAATGCCGCGTTTGCAATTGACCAGTTCAGAAAGAGTGGTGCGCGTAACGCCGAGAGCCTCTGCTGCCTGATTGACAGTGAGCCCGAGAGGCTTTATGCATTCCTGAAGAACAACGCTGCCGGGGTGAGGTGGGTTCTTCATGGGCATCGGGGGAACCCCTCTACAGCAGCTTGCCGGCAGCCAGGTCGCGAATCAGCCCGCGGTCGGCTGCGAGGAACTCGTAGTTTGTAAGCTCTTCGAGCTTGGTCCAGCGCACCTGGTGGAAGATGCGATTGTCGATTTCGCCGGTGAACTCGTGCACGGCAAAGAACTGCAGGTCGACTGCGCCGCCGTGACGGTAGTTGTGGCGAATGCGCGTGACCCGCTTGCCAACAACTGCCTTGATGCCGAGCTCTTCATCGAGCTCCCGCGCCAGTGCCTGCTCAGGGCTTTCCCCTGACTCGATCTTGCCGCCGGGGAACTCCCACTGCAGGGCCATCGGCTGATCCGCGCGGCGCTGTCCGATCAAAACCTCGCCGGCGCGCAGGATGAGAGCGGCCGCCACAAAGCGAAGGGCGGGAACCGAAGGCTTGACTCTGGATCCTGGAACCAACTCGTCCACAAAACTAGTGTAAACGCCCCAACTGGAGTAGCTGGCAGGACTTAGAGTCGGCCAACGCGGCGGCGTGAAAAAGGAAAAGAGGGCGGGAATGCGCTGTGCTGGGAGGGATCGGGAGGGTTATTCCCCCGTAACTGCGGTTTCGTTGCTGTCGGCCGACTCCGGCAGAAAGTAGCCCCAGGAGTGCTTCGCAGCGGCTTCAATCAGGGCGGGGGAGGGGTTCACCGGAAAGGGATTGCGGGCGATCTCGAGCATGGCGAGGTCGTGGATGGAATTGCCAAAGACAGCATCGGGTGTGGCAAGACCCACGCGGCGAAGGCTCTCGGCCTTGCCTTCATCGGTGGGCACGTCAATCAGCTCGCTGGTGATGATGCCTTTGTCGACGCGCACGTCGGCAGCAAGGACTCGCTCTTCGGGGAAGCCGAAGCGGCGGACGCCTTCAGCGACGACCCAGCGGTTGGTGGAGCTGACCGCCCAGAGATGGACTCCGCGCTCGCGGAGCCTGGCGACAAGCGCGGTCATCTCGGGGAAGATGCGGTGCTCAACAAATTCGAGAAAGTACTGCGCGGCGGCCTCGCATAGCTCCTGCTCGCGCAGCCCGGCGTAAATCTGCACCATCTCGCTGCAGATGGCAAGCTCACTGACCAAGCCGGCGCGGTAGGCGCGGTGGCGCGTGTCGATCCAGTCGCTGGTGGAGCGGGAGACCAGTCCCCGCTCGAGCGACCACACCATGAATTCGTAGCCGGCGTCGCCGCTCCACAGGGTGCCATCGCAATCGAATACGGCAACCTTCGGGTCGCTTTCAAGGACCAGCCGCTCAAACTCCTGCGCGGTCCACCTGCGAACTTCAATGCGGGGAATCTCAATTTGCGTTGGGGTCAATGATCCTCAATCCTGCCTCAATCGATGTTCAATTCTATTTTCCTCCAAAGCGGGGGTGAATTGCACGTAAACGTTCGATTACGGGCTGGGCTGAACAATGCAACATGGGAATGCTCGATGCGCGTTAATGACTTTGAGTCCTTGATGAATGAGGTTCGGTAACCGGGGCAGGTGACCGAGGGGGAGCAGAACGGCGCGGATAATCAAGGGGTGGACTGCACGCCGAACTTGCCGCTCTTGAAGGAGTACCAGGCGTACCTGCGCGTGGAGAAAGGGCTGCGTCCACTGACCTGCGAAGCGTACCTGGGGGACCTGAAGACATTCGCGGAGTTTCTGGACGAGCGGAATGGCCTGTTGATGGGAGCGGGGCAGCGGGACGTGGCCGGGTTCCTTGAGCACCTGCGGGCGCATGGGATCGATTCGCGATCGTCGGCGCGCAAGCTGAGCTGCCTGCGCGGATTCTACAAGTGGCTGGCGCTGGACAAGCGCATGCGACACGATCCCACCGTGAACATCGAGTCGCCGAAGGCGTGGAAGGTGCTGCCCAAGGCTCTGGCGGAGCCGGAGGTGGCGGAGATGCTGGACCGGGCGGGGATGGCGGCAACGCATCCGCAGGCGCGTGCGACGGACCTGCGGGATAGGGCGATACTCGAGCTGCTGTATGCCGGAGGGCTGCGGGTCTCGGAGGTGACGGCGCTGACGACCGGCGACCTGGGGCTCGACCTGGGCCGCGTGCAGGTGCGCGGCAAGGGCGACAAGGAACGGATTGTGCCGCTGGGCCGAGCCGCGATTGAGGCGATTGAGACGTACCTGCGCGAGGGACGGCCGCACCTGGCGCGCATCAGCTCGCGGCGCAAGAACGGCACCG
>CAYWSR010000321.1:0-3866 GCA_964460385.1 uncultured Occallatibacter sp.
TGGGCGACGAGGTGATCGCACTGGACGCGGCGTACCAGGGAGGGGCGGGAATTCTGCAGATTGCGGGGACGGGTTCGAACACCATTGGGCGCGCGCCGGACGGGAGCCGGGAGTGCGCGGGCGGATACAGCTCGCGGCTGGGGGATGAGGGCTCGGGCTACTGGATCGGTGTGAATTCGGTGCGGCGAGCGCTGCATGCGTACGATCGCGGCGAGCCGACCGGGATTTTGAAGAAGGTGGGAGAGATTTGGGGCACGGCGACGCTGGAGGACCTGGTGCAGATGGGCGACAGCACTCCTGGGCCGGACTTTGCAGCGCTGGCACCGGCGATCAACGAGCTGGCTGAAGCGGGCGACGCGGTTGCGGTGGGCGTGCTGAAGCAGGCTGCGGCGGACCTGGTGGATTTTGTGCTGCTGGTGCGGAAGAAGCTGAGGGCGAATCACCCAATTGTGGGCGAAGTGCCGGTGGCGTGGACGGGCGGCGCGATCGCGAATATGCGTTTGGTGCGTGAGGGATTCTTTGCGGGGCTGAAGGCCGGTGCGCCGGCGATGCCGGTGTTTGAGAAGGAAACGGTTTCGCTGGAGGGCGCGATCTGGCGGGCAGAACAGCTGTCGAAAGGCGTGAGTGCGGGTGCAGCGGTGGTCAGCGCGGATTGAAGGCGCTCCTTGTGGGGCGCCGAGAGATGGTTTGAAAACCTTGAATGGGTTTGGCAAAATGAACTGAAGCGGTCTGGACGAGGAGGTCTCGATGGCGCATCCAGTGGTTCACTTTGAGATTGGCTGCAAGGACAAGGCAGCGACATCGGCGTTCTATGAGAGGGTGTTCGGATGGAAGGTTGACCCGGGGCCGATGGGGGCGATCGATACGGGGTCTACTGGTGGGATTCCGGGGCACGTGGCGGCATTGGGACATGAGCCGCACCAGTTCACACACTTTTACATCGAGACCGGTGACGTGGCCGAGTCGCTGAAGCAGGTTGAGGCGGCAGGAGGCAAGACTGTCGTGCCGCCGGTGCCGATACCGACCGGGACGTTTGCGTGGTTTGCGGATGTGGAGGGGAACACTGTGGGGTTGTGGAAGCCGAATAAGTAAGTGCGGGGAGTGGGTGGAGGGAAGAGGAAGGGTGATGGAGGTTGGTGTCAAATGTCGAGACTGACTTCCAAGTTAATCCTCACTGCTCTATGCGCCGTGGCGGTTCCGTGCTCTGCTCAAAAAAACAATCCGTGCCCTGATGGTCCGAACGTGTCCAATGCCGAGATGCGAGAGTGCTACACGAAGGCGCAAACGGCGATGAACAAAGTTGCGGATGATCTCGTGGTGCGCGTTGCCGCAGGGATGCGGGCAACAACCCCAAAGGAAAAGGAAGAATATGGGCCTGTGATCCTCGACCTCATTGAAAACGCCGCCAAGAGCCTCGAGCAGTCACAGATTTCCTGGCGGCAGTACCGTGATCAATTCTGCAATGCAATCCGATTTAGCTATACCACCGGCTCGGGGTCGGGAACCGCGTGGGAGGAGTGTCTTTATTCGGTTGCCACAGCTCGTGTTCAACAGCTCAAGAAGGATTTTCCGGGCTGGGCCGATCAGAAAGCGCATCAGGCTCCGAAGCACAGCGACGCAAATACTGTTCAGAAATAGCCGAACCGTGAGAAATGCAAAAGCGAAGCGCCTCTCAAACGCTAGGATGCCTGTTGGCCCCGAACAAACGACGCCGCTAGTGAGCCGTCAGGGTTGACGGCGACAAAGTTGGCGGCGAGGCCGAGGGCGAGATGGCCGGCTGAACTAGCGAGGCCGGGCAAGCCTGTCAAGCCAATCAGGGCGGCGGGGTTGGTGGTGAGCAGGCGTAGGCCGTGTTCGAGTGAGGAGCCGGTGAAGCGGAGGAAGTTGACGAGGGCGCGGTCGAGGGTGAGGACGCTGCCGGCGAGGACGTCGCCGGAGGTGGCGCGGCCGTTGGCGACGGTGACGGTGAGGCCGCCGAGGCGGTATTCGCCGTCGGGCATGCCGGTGGCGCTCATGGCGTCGGTGACGAGGATGGCGCGGTGGGGGCCTTTGCAGCGCGACCAGATGCGGACGATTTCGGGGGTGGTGTGGATGCCGTCGCAGATGAGCTCGGCGAAGAGTGAGTCTTCGCTGAGGGCGACGCCGAGGATGCCGGGCTCGCGGTGGTCGAGGGGGCGCATGGCGTTGAAGGTATGAGTGGCGCTGACGGCACCGGCAGCGAGGACGGCACGGGTCTCGGCAGCGGTGGCATTGGAGTGGCCAACCGAGACGCGGACACCACGGTCGGTGGCGTGGGCGGCGAGAGCGGGCGCGCCGGGCAGCTCGGGGGCGAGGGTCATGAGACGGACGTGGCCCTCGGCTGCGTCGTAGAAGCGGTCGAAGAGGGCGATGTCGGCGGGCTGGAGATGCTCGGGCGGATGGACGCCGCGCTTGAGGTGGGAGAGGAACGGGCCTTCCAGATGAATGCCGATGGGACGGGCGAGCGGGGCGGAATCCGCGGGGTGGTTGATGAGGCGGGCGAGGCCGGAGAGAGCGCGGAGTGTGTCGTCAACGGGAGCGGTGACAGTGGTGGCGAGAAAAGCGCCAGTGCCGCGGGAGGCGAGGAAGCGGCCGATAGTGTCGAGCGCGGCGGGTGTAGCCTCCATGACGTCGTGGTTGGATGCGCCGTGGATGTGGACGTCGAAGAACGAGGGTGCGAGGGTTGCGGCGGGAAAATCGAAGATGTCGGGGCTGGAAGGGGATTCAGCGTCGGCACGCGTGGAGACGGAGAGGATGCGGCCGTCTTCGACGGTGAGGATGGGGTGGTCGAGGAGGCGGGCGCCGTCCCAGAGCTTCGCGGCGGTGACGACCGTGGGCATACTCACCATTATTTCAGGCTAAAGTGGATGTGTTGGGATTGGTTAACGGAACCATCGATCGAGGGGAATATGACCTAAGCAAGCCCACGAGACTTCTGTTTCATCTCCGCATTTCCGAGATACACGACGCCATCGGGTGCCGAGCTGCTGAGGAATTCAGAGGCAAAAGCGCGTCCGATGGCCTCCTGCTCGATTGTGCCAAACTGGCCCGGAATCAGACGTCCCAACCAGGCAACGTAGCCGGGCGTGTGAACATTGCCCGCGATAATTCCCGGGCGAAAAATCGCCAGGCGCTTGAAGCCGATAGATCGAACTGTTTCTTCTTTCGACCCCATAACTCGCGCATAGCGGATCCTGCTCTTCGATGAGCTTCCCGCAGCCGAGAGCAGTGCAAACCGAGCAATGCCCCCGGCATGACAACCACGGGCAAAACCACCGACAACCCCAACTTCGAGGGCTTTCAATTCATCCTCGCTCCAATTCGCGCTGCCTTTACCGACGCCAACACAAGAGGCTCCATAGACAGGGTCGCCGAGCGACCTCAAGCTCAATGCAAGCTTGGTCACTTCTGCGGGAAACTGCGGACCTGCCGTGTCCAGGATCACCTGCCGCAAGCGAAGGTTAGCGATCAAAGGAATGGTCTTGCGGTTGACCATGACCACTTCAGCACAGGACGGCTCGGCCAGCAGCGCCCGCACAACTGCGGCGCCGACCTGGCCTGTGCCGCCGATGATCAAGACGCGGAATGCCATTTCGGGCCTCCCTTCTAAGCTCGAATCTGTTGCCGCAAACTGTCGCGACGAATTGCGATCAATTTCCAAAGCGATGCGCGACAGAGCAAAAAACAGCGTGAATTCCCGCATCACTCTTGTCTTGCGCGGTGACGACTGTGGGCGTACATAAAGATTATGGCAGGACTGCGTGCGGGCGGCTCCCTCGTCGCTCAGATGTCACAGGACTGTAAAGCGGGGATGGGAGTGGTTTGCTAGTGTTGGTTGCATGAGAACA
>CAYWSR010000322.1:0-3844 GCA_964460385.1 uncultured Occallatibacter sp.
TGGCGGGTCATGGCGATGACCGCGCCCTTGGTGGCGCAGTAGGCGAAGCGCTGCTTGACGCCGACGAGGCCGGCGATGGAGGCGATGTTGACGATCACGCCGCTGGCGCCGTGAATGCTGTTATCCCCTTCGGGTCGCTCAGCGAGGAGCAAAGGCATGAAGGCGCGGGTGACGAGGTAGACGGAGCGGACATTGACGTTGAGGAGGCGGTCGAAGTCTTCGGGCTCGGTGGCTTCGATGGAGCCGACGTGGCCGATGCCTGCGTTGTTGACGAGGATGTCGAGACGGGCGATGCGGGCGACGGCGGCGGCGATGGATGTGGGGCTGGTGACGTCGAGGTGGAGGAACTCGGTGGAGGGGAGCGAGGCGGCGAGGGCTTCGCCTGCGGGGACGTTGATGTCGGCGATATAGACGAAAGCGCCGGCGCGGACGAGCTCGCGGACGGTAGCTTCGCCGATGCCGCTGGCGCCGCCGGTGACGAGGGCGTGGCGATTGTCGAGGCGGAATGGCTTGTCGGGGACGGAATAGGAGAGCGGCGTTGTGGGAGCGGTCATGAAATTCATCTCAGATTGAAAATGTTACGCGCTTCGGAAGGCGGCGATGATTTTGAGGTAGGCGCGGGCGGCTGCTGTGATGAGCTCGGGGGTTCCGTTGTCGATGGCGGCGAGGTTGACGAGGTCTGCGCCGACGCCGAGGGCCTTTGCGCCGGCGCGGAGGAAGGACTCGGCGGTTTGCTGCGTGACGCCGCCGGTGGGGATGAGACGCAGATGCGGGAAGGGCGCAAGGATGGACTTGAGGTAGCTGGCGCCGCCCATGGCCGAGCAGGGAAAGACCTTGACGTAGTCTGCGCCTTCATCCCAGGCGGTGATGATCTCGGTGGGGGTGAGAGCGCCGGGGATGGACAGTTTGTTGTTGGCTTTGGTGCGGGCGATGACGGCGGGGTGCAGGCTGGGGCTGACGACGAATTCCGCTCCGGCATCGATGGTGGCCTGGGCCTGGTCAGCGGTGGTGACAGTGCCGGAACCGAGCAAGAGCTTGTCACCGTATTCGGCCTTGAGCTCCTTGAGGACGTCAATTGCGCCGGGGACGGTCATGGTGACTTCGACAACGGTGACGCCGCCGGCGAGCATGGCCTGGACAACGGCGTGGGCCTGGCCGGCATTTCGTGCGCGCAGGACGGGGATGAGGCCGACACGTTCAAGAATCTGCGAAGTAGTTTCGGGCACGGCGGGCCTCCGGCGAGGGATGGGTTGAACTGGTTCTGCGTCTGTGGCCTGGAGACGATTGGGAGAACTCGGGCAGGCTGGAAAACGTCTCAAACACTGTAACCCAATGAAGCAGACGCGGGCTCGTGATGGGGGACACGCGCGCGAGTACTGACGTGATAATGTTTGGGGTTGGGTTGGGTACGGATGGGGTTCGACCAAGCTTGGCTTGGTGGTCTCCCACCCATTTCGCCAAGAACGCGAAATGGATGGGCACGGGACATTGATGTTTGTAGGGTGGAATCGATAGTGAAAGAAGGACGATGAGCCACGGAACATTTGAACTGACGGGCCGTGTTGCGGTGGTGATGGGTGGGACGACCGGACTGGGGAAGGCGATTGCGCTGGGGCTGGCGGAAGCGGGCGCGGACGTGGTGGCGGGTTCAAGACGGATGGATCAGGTGGAGAATGTGGCCGCAGAGATTGAGGCACTGAGGCGCAGGACGATGCGCGTGACGTGCGATGTGGCGGAGGCGCGTGAGGTGGTAGCGCTGCACGATGCGGTGATCGAAGAGTTCGGCAAGGTGGATATCCTGGTGAACGCGGCGGGGATCACGGACAAAGCTCCGGCAGAAGAGTTGACGGAAGAAGACTGGGAGCGGGTGATGAATGTGAACCTGACGGGGACGCTGCGCGGGTGCCAGGTGTTCGGGAGGTCGATGGTCAAAGCGGGATATGGCCGGATCATCAACATCGCGTCGCTGTCGACGTATGCGAGCTTCTACCAGGTGGCAGCATACTCGGCGAGCAAGGCGGGTGTCGTATCGCTGACGCGGTCATTGGCGGTGGAACTCGGGACGAAGGGCGTGACGGTGAACGCGATTGCGCCAGGGGTGTTTCCGACGCCGCTGAACCGAGGCATTATCGAGGGAACGCCGCGCGGGGAAGAGCTGATTCAGCGGACGCCGATGGGACGGTTTGGTGAGGCGCAGGAGGTGACGGGAGCGGCGGTGTATCTGGCTTCGGAGGCAGCGTCGTTTGTAACCGGGCAGGTGATCGCGGTGGATGGTGGATTCCTGGCGAGCGGGGTGAACCAATGACAGGGTGCAGGGTCTAGGGTGTAGGGGCTGGAGCGAAGGACGCTATGAAGATTACGAAGGCAACCGTGAATGTAACTTCGCCGGGGCGGAACTTTGTGACGCTCAAGGTGGAGACCGATGAGGGGATCTACGGGCTGGGGGATGGGACGCTGAACGGGCGCGAGCTGGCGGTGGCGAGCTATCTGACCGAGCACGTGATTCCATGCATCATCGGGCGGGATCCTTTTCAGACCGAGGACTTGTGGCAGTATCTCTATCGCGGGGCATATTGGCGGCGCGGGCCGGTGACGATGTCGGCGATTGCGGCTGTGGATGTGGCGCTGTGGGACATCAAGGGCAAGGCACTGAAGACGCCGGTGTACAACCTGCTGGGCGGCAAGAGCCGCGAGGGCGTGCTGGTGTATGGGCACGCGAACGGGAAGGATACAGAGGCGGCGCTGGAAGATGTGGCGCGGCACAAGGAAGCGGGGTTCAAGGCGATCCGCGTGCAGAGTGGGATTCCGGGGATTCGTACGACGTATGGAATTGCCAAGGGCGATGGGCGGTATGAGCCGGCGGAGCGCGGATTGCCGAGCGAAGCGGAGTGGTCGACGGAACATTATCTGCGGCATGTGCCCAAACTGTTCGCTCGGGTGCGGGAGAAGTTTGGCGAGGAGCTGCACCTGCTGCACGATTGCCATCACCGCCTGACGCCGATTGAGGCGGCGCGGCTGGGTAAGGAGCTGGAGCCGCTCCATCTTTTCTGGATGGAGGACCCCACGCCGGCAGAGTTGCAGGAGGGGTTCAAGGTGATACGCGAGCACACGACGACACCGATTGCGGTGGGCGAGGTGTTCAACTCGGTGTGGGACGCGTACGACCTGATTCGCAATCAGTGGATCGACTACCTGCGGATGACGCTGGTGCATGGTGGAGGGTTTACGGCGCTGAAGAAGACAGCGGACTTTGCGGCGATGTACCACGTGCGGACGGGATTCCATGGCGCGACGGATCTGTCGCCGGTGACGATGGCTGCGGCGCTGCACTTTGACATCGCGATTCATAACTTCGGCATTCAGGAGCTGATGCCGCACAACGAAGAGACGGACCAGGTGTTCCCGCACGCGTATCACTTCAAGGATGGGATGATGTATCCGGGCGATGGGCCGGGGCTGGGCGTGGACCTGGACGAGAAGATGGCGGCGAAGTACCCGTACCAGAGAGCGTATCTGCCGATCAATCGCAAGCTGGATGGGACGCTGACGGATTGGTGAGGCGAGTGAGCAAGTCAGCAAGTCGGCGAGTTAGCAAGTTGGCGGACGCATGGTTGAAGGGAGGCAGTTGCGTGGGACGGAAATTGCGGATGGGGATGGTGGGCGGAGGGCCGGGCGCGTTCATCGGGCCGGTGCACAAGATGGCGGCGGAGTTGGATGGGCGGATAGAACTGGTGGCGGGCGCGTTTTCGCAGTCGGCGGAGCGGTCGAAGGAAGCGGGAGCGAGTTACGGGATCGATCCGGCACGGGCGTACGCGAGCTATGCGGAGATGTTTGAGGCGGAGAG
>CAYWSR010000323.1:0-3843 GCA_964460385.1 uncultured Occallatibacter sp.
CTGCTCGAGCAGCAGCTGAAGTCCCACTACAACATCAATGCGCCATATCTGAGGTGGCAGACGTTGATAGTCGGGGCGCCGTTCGTGGCTTTCCTCGCCTGGCGCGGCCTGGCTCTCTCGGTGAAGGTGCTCGTCGGACTGGGCCTGACCGAGATGGCGATCGTATTCTCCCTCGCCCTGTCTGGCTTCATTAGCCCTGGTCCCGGTGGCTTCAACTTCTCGAGCTGGGTTCCCTCCCACAGCTTGGGGGCAGAGGGCTTCGCCCTCGCTGTCGTGTTCTCCCTGCAAGGTCTCACCGGTTGGGAGGCTGCAGCTCCACTGGCCGAAGAGACCTCGGACCCGCGGCGGAACGTCCCCAAGGCGACGATGATCGCGATTATCGGCCTCGGGGTGTTCCTTGTCTTGATGTACTGGGGCCAGATCATCGGATGGGGCACGAACCTCCTTACCGGCACCAGCTCGCACGCACTCGTCAACGCCCCTGCCCTGCCCGGTCTCATCATCGCCGAACGCGTGTGGGGTGGCGGCTGGGTGTTCGTTTTGGCTGCCATGTTCAGCTCCACCCTGGCTGTTTGCCAGGCCTGCAACAACGTGTCGACTCGTATCTGGTTCAAGATGGGTGAGACGGGCACTCTGCCGGCGTGGTTCGGCAAGGTGCACAACGAGCACAAGACCCCGACGAACGCCATCATCGCCAACTTGATCTTGTCTCTCGTCGTCGGCTTGGCCGTCGGTGCCGGCTTTGGTGCAGATAGGTCGTACTTCTTGTCGAACGGGCTCGTGCTCGTTATCGCTGTGACCTACATCTACATCTCTGCGAACGTGGCGGTGTTCTTCTACTACCTGCTGGAGCGGCGTGCGGAGTTCAACTTGATGTTGCATTTCATCCTGCCGATCATCTCCTCATCGCTGCTCGTCTATGTGCTGATCAAGTCGTTCCAGCCTTACCCAGCTTTCCCCTACGACCTGGCGCCGATCATTGACGGAGTCTGGTTCGTGGTCGGAATCGGCATCCTCTTGTACCTCTGGCTGAGCAAGAAGGACCAGTGGATTGAGAAGCTAGGCCAGGCGGCCGTCGAGTCAGACAGCATTCCAACTATCGCCGAAGATCTTCCGGCAGGCGCGTAGGTAGCACGGCAAGTCTTATTCAAGGTCGAAAGATGGCCTGCGCCTACGCCAGCGAGCATGCCCCGGCGTGTCTTGGGCATCCTCGGGACATGGGCGTTGCACAGATGAGCGCTGAGTGCGGCTCGGCGGAGTTGCGTGGGCCAAGTAGACAATCGAGCGAGCGTAGAAGGAGTGAGTAGATGGGCACGACGAGCACAGAGGTCTTAAAGAAAGGCAGTGGGGCTAGTTCGATCTCACCTGGGACCTGGATCGTCATTGCAGCGGCAATCGTGGTCGTTGTCGGATCCTTTCTGCCGTGGGTGAAGGCAGTGACGTCGACCGGCTCTGTGACCTTGAACGGTATCTCCACAGACGGGAGGTTCACTCTCCTCTTTAGTGCCGTGGGACTCATAGCCGGATTGCTGGCCGTCTTTCGCGACGAGATCGGGTGGCTGTTCGCGACCGCCATGGTGTTGTTGGTCTCAGCTGTCTTCAGCGGTCTCGACCTGGCGACGTTGCCCCACCCGGCGACGGCGTTCACGAGCCTTAACTGGAGTATCGGCATCTGGTTGTGTTTCGCAGGGTCGCTTCTGGGCTTCCTTGCGTCGATAGTTGCCATGCAGAGTTATCTGGGGAGAACAAGCAGCTAGTAGCGACACCTCGCCAGCTGATTGCCGCGGTCGCCCGCTAAGGGGTGCAAGGTTCTCGGCCGCTCGCAGCCGCGGCGCGCTTGTGCGAGGGTTTCGACTGACCCGCGGGTGGAGGTGGCCGGCCGCAGCCGGACGCTCGAGGCGGTCTCGGCTCCGCCTCCACCTGCACGGCGTCTCGGCGTCCTGAGCCGGTACCTCTTTGACTACATGCAGTTGGTGACCCGGGACGCCCCCGGTAAGTCGACTGTCATCGGGTGTGGCTGCGCGGACCGTCCACGCGTCGCTGTCGAGACCTACACATGGCCTTCTCGCGGCGGTCACGTTATGAGTCATTCCTTAGTCGGCCTCCCCAACGACGGATCCGTAGTTGGTTCGCAATCCAATGGCGGCAGGTAGTTGCCAGGAACCCTTGCACCTGTGCAGACAACTTGGTAGCTTGCCGCGACAGGCAGGGCGACCTAGGCCCTCGTAGCTGGCTGAATGGAGTCGACGATGGCGCAGGTCGTTGGCGAGAGCGTTTGCAGCTGGTCGACTGACGAACTCGGCCAGCTCTGCGACTCGGCCGCGACTAGTAACGAGCCACCATGCTGAGGCCCGGGTCGAACGTTCGCCTGTGTATGTGCATCAATGCACAAACAGTCTTAGTCCTTTTTGCCAATTCCAGCCGAACACCGTTTCAACTATCTTTGCAAAGGCGCTCTGTGCACGACCACGTCTTATAGCTACCGACATGATGGGAAGGGGATGAAGAGATGACAACCAGTCTTGGGGGTACCTCCGGGGGCGGTGAGGTAAAGGAAAGACCGGGCGGGACCCTGGAAAGGAATGCTATTGGCCTAGGTGGCGTCATGATGCAGTCAATCACGCACATCTCGCCAGCGATTGCGGCTCTGTTCTTCACCCAGTTCGTTGTCAGCAAGGCTGGCGAGGCCGCCCCGCTGGCTTACCTGATCGGCGTCATCATCGTGCTGATGCTCGCCGTGACGCTCGCCCAGATGGCGAAGGTACTGCCTTCGGCCGGTGGTTACTACACCTTCGTGAGTCGAGGCGTGCATCCCCGAGCTGGCTTTTTGACCTCGTGGATGTACGTGCTTTATTCACCACTGGCCGGCGGAGCTATTTATGCCTTCTTCGGGTACACCCTCAATACCGTGTTCCAAACGTTCTACAAGTGGGACTTGCCGTGGCTGTGGTGGGTGTGTGTCCTAATCGGCGCGCCTCTCGTTGCTTTCATACAACTCCGCGGCATTTCGATCTCCACCAAGATCCTCATTGCTCTCGGGTCCATGGAAATGCTCATCGTGATGGCATTGGGCATATGGGGCCTGGCACGACCCGGGGCCGGCGGCTTTACTTTCGGCGTTTTCGACTTCAGCAGGAAGTTGAGCTTCGAAGGCTTCGCACTGGCGGTCGTTTTCTCCGTTCAGGGTCTTACTGGGTGGGAAGCGGCCGCTCCTCTGGCGGAGGAGAGCAGGAATCCACGCAGGAACGTTCCGAGGGCGCTTGTCTGGTCCGTTGTCCTCATCGGCGCCTTCCTTGTAGTCATGTACTGGGGGCAGGTAGTCGGTTATGGGGTCAAGAACCTGAATGGGCTGTCGACCGCAAGCGTCCTGCCTGGAATCAGCTTGGCACGCAAATACTGGGGCGGTGGCTACGTTCTCATTCTGATTGCGTTCTTCAATAGCGTTATGGCCGTATGTCTCGCCTGCGCGAACGTCGGTTCGCGCATGTGGTACAGGATGGGACAAAGTGGCACTCTTCCGCCGACGTTCGCTGTCGTACATCCGAAGTACAAGACGCCGACGACGGCGATTCTCGTGCAGCTGGCACTGTCGATAGCGAGCGCCATAGGGGTCGGCCTTTGGCTCGGCGCGAGCAACGCTTACTTCCTAATCGACGGACTGATTCTTGTGATCGCTTGCGTGGTCATCTACATCATGGGCAACCTGGCGTGCTTCTTGTTGTATTGGCGCACACGCCGAGAGCAATTCAACGTCGTTATGCATCTTATCTTCCCGATCATCTCGACCGCAGCGTTGATCTACGCGCTGATCAAGTCGTTCCCCACCCCGTATCCGTTCAACCT
>CAYWSR010000324.1:0-3820 GCA_964460385.1 uncultured Occallatibacter sp.
CGGATGGGCGTCATGCGGATCGTCATCGAGTTCTCACGCAGCGACGAAGTCAGCCTCTCGATATCTTCTGAGACCTCCGCGATCTCGGCATCGTCGTGCCGCGCAGCCAGCTCGCTCAACCGGGCCTGCACCGTCACCAGCTCGCCCACCAGGTTCACAAATTGATCCAGCTTGGCAGCCGGCACCCGCAGGCTCGAGGCGTTGTCGGGCGCGTCGTAGATGCGCCGCCCGCCCTGCGGGGCGCGCTGCTCCTTGAGCGCCCTGGCCGTCCTGTCGGCCTCGCACTCCAACCCTGACTCGTTGCCGCTCTCTGCTGAACCTTGCTCCGCGCACGATGCCGGGGCCGGGACCGGCTCGATCCGCAGCTCGCAGTTGTCCTCGACGAAGATGAACACATCGCGTATCGCATCTTCCTCCGCCGTGGTCGCCAGCACCATCTCCCAGCTTATGTAGCAGCGCTCCGGGTCTAGCTCTGCCAGCGGCGGAACGGCCGCCATTGAGGCCTTGACGGAGAGACCTCCCAGTTGCCGCAACTCGCGCAGCAACAGCAGCGGATTGGCGCCGCAGCGCATCATGTCCGGGCCAGGAGCAAAGCGGATATGCCATTCGCGCATCCTGCCCCCGGCTGCGGCCTCGGCCGGCGCCGCTGTTTTCTTCTCCGTCTGCCGGCTCTCCGGCTTTCCGGTCAGGCGCCGTACCTGGGCCAGGATCTCCGCGCAGGCGGCGGAGTCGGCCGCCGGCGCGCCCCCCGCGCCCTCCTCGAGCATCGCCCGGATCTGATCGAAGGCTGAAAGCGTCAGATCCACCAGCTCCGAGCTCACCTCGAGCCGCCCGTTGCGCACCTCGTCGAACGCGTTTTCCAGGTTGTGCGTGAACGCGGCCAGATCCTCGAATCCGAACATCGCTCCCGAGCCCTTGATGGTGTGCAGGGCGCGGAAGACCCGGCCCACCAGCTCCATGTCGCCGCGGTTCTCGTTCAGCTCCAGCAGGGCGGCTTCCAGCTCCACAAGAATCTCGCGCGCCTCTTCCCGAAAGCTCTGCTTGAACTGATCGGCATTGACTGCCTTTGACAACGGCCCACCCCGCTCTAGTTGGTCCCACCGGTTGCTGCAAACGTCTCCAGGCCCGCCTCGGCAAGGGCCGCCGAGACCGGCTCCGGCAACTGCCCCGCGAACGCAAACCCAACCGACGAAGCTCTTGCCTCGCGCCGTGCAGCCCACAGCAGCTCCACCGCGATAACATCCAGGTCGGTCGCCTCCGCCAGCAGCACGCGCACCTCTGAACCGGCCTCGATCCCCTTCGTCAGAAGCTCCTTCAACTCCTGCCCGCAACCGATGTCGATTGCGCCTTCAAGCCGAATCCGGCTCAGCGCACCGTCTTGTTCCAGACTTACCGGCAAGACCCTCTCCCTTGCACGCCCCGTGCTTCCAGCATCTTCCTGCCCTTCAGCGCCTCGGCCCCGCCGCGACCGGCCAGGACACGGCACCGGAACATCATCTTTCTCTCCTGCGCGAGAATCTCAACTCTTTGCGCTTGGCAAAGCCAACGCGAGTCATTCCACGCTCGCAAGAACCCATACGGTTGCGCGCAGCTTCAGCCCGGATCGACGGGGCAGTACCCACCGGTCTGGGCGCGGCCTTTTCGTATCTGCATGCATGAAGCAATCCTGTTGTCAGATTTGCGCGAATCTCCATTAGCTGGTTCCAATGGCCTTCCTGCCTTCTTCTTTTGAACCGGTTCCCAGTTTCTATCGGCACGCTGATCGATGAAATGGTTTTATCGAACGCCTTGGTTCTCGTGCCCTCTTCCGTTTCCCGGAATGAATACCCTTCCCGATCCGGGATATCGAGTTCAATCATGAGTCTGGTGAACTGACTGCGCTGGAAGCCCCGCTTCCACTCACCTTCTCACGGATTTCGCCGATACATCTGCTTTGACTCCGATTCAGGCGGGCGGAATAAACTGAGCCGCGCTACCGGCTGAAAACACACAACGATCCGCATTAAGGGAAGCCTCCATGGCAATGAAGGTCCTTGTCGTAGACGATTCCGTCACCATGGTCATGAGCCTCAAGACCACACTGGCCATGAACGGTTTTGAAGTCGAGACCGCCAACAACGGCCAGGCTGCGCTGGATAAGTTGATTTCGGGAATCAAGCCCAATCTGGTCATCACCGACATCAATATGCCAGTGATGGGCGGCCTGGAGATGATCTCCAAACTGCGCGCGCTGCCGGGGTTGAAATTCGTCCCCATCCTGACACTGACCACGGAAAGCGACGCCGCCAAGCGCGAAGAGGGCAAGCGCGCCGGCGCCACCGGCTGGATCGTCAAGCCCGTATCCGGCGACGACCTGATCCGCGTCATCAAGAAAGTTTTGCCGGGAGCGTAAGGGCATGGCATCTGCTTCCTATCGAGGACTGGAAACCGTCTCTCCCGTGCAAGCCGGCCGCGAGTGGGCCGAGGATGTTCAGGCCCCGCCGAACCAAAGGTCTCGGCTCACCAAGGCCCGCAACCGGCTGCTGGCTGAGACGGCCATCCGGCTCCTTCTCGACCTGCTGTTCTATCTCTCTCTGTCTTTTATGCTGGGTCCGTCTCTCCTTCCCTATCGAAGCCATGCTGGAGAACTGTTTCTGTTGTTCGTCATCGTTCCTTTGCTGATAGGCCAATGGTACGAATGGGGTCAGGCCCGCAAGGGCATTGCCGAGCTCGGCATCGTGGGAACGTTAAACAAGACCGAACTGGCGAACGTGTCGGCGCGGCGCGCGGCGATGAGAGACGAGCTGAAAGACTCCAGGCAATACATCGACGTGATGCACGATCAGATCGGCGATTCCCTCGCCGAATCCGAGCGCCAGGTCGTCGAGGTGATCCAACAGATCGGCATCCTGAATGCAAAGGCCAATCAGCAGAGAGAGCACATCGCTCATTCCATCAAGAGCGGCAGGGAGCTGACGGAAAGCACCCACCTTCGGGTCGAGAACAACAAGCAGGTCATCGCCGCCATCGATTTGCAGTTTGAGGCCCAGATTCAGGAGTTCAGGAACAACTTCGAGCGCATCCATGGGCTGGCCAACGAGGTGGGCGCGTTGACGCCGCTGATCAAGGTCATCACCTCCATCGCCAAGCAAACCAGCCTGCTGGCCCTCAATGCCGAAATTGAGGCGGCCCGGGCCGGCAGCGCCGGCCGCGGCTTTGCCGTGGTGGCCTTTGAGGTCAGAAAGCTCGCCGTGCTCTCCACCCAGGCCGCCGCCGACATCTCCAAAAAAATCAATGCAACCTGCAGCAAGGTGAACGGGGAGATGGCCGAGGCTCGCCTCTCGCTGGAACAGCACGAGGCAAGCGACGCGCTGAGTCAACTGGTGGCTGACCTGGGCAAGATGCAAGCCGAGTTCGCCGGCAATGGCCAATTGCTCTTGGAAGTGATCACCGAGGTGGATGCAAACTATGAGGAGAGCGTCAACCGGCTGACGCGGGCGCTGGGGCACATCCAGTTCCAGGACGTGATGCGGCAGCGGATGCAGCATGTGCAGGAGGCGCTGGTGGAGATGCGCAAACACATGCAATATATGTCTGAAAGGGCGTACGATTTCGTCTGGGAAGGAGAATTCGATCCCAACTTCAAGGGAATGCTGGAGGCCCACAAAGCCAGATACAGCATGGCCAGCCAGACCATCACTCACCTCAATGTGGCTGGGGGCGATAACAATCAGGATCACAGCCGGCCCGCAATCGAACTCTTCTGATCGCCTGACCTGCCCCCGATCTCCCAACGGCGCATACCAGGCCTGGAATGGGCGACAATGGTACTCAAAGAGGC
>CAYWSR010000325.1:0-3771 GCA_964460385.1 uncultured Occallatibacter sp.
TTCATGGGCTGCTGCCGGCGTGGGTGATACCGGTTGCGACGCTGACGCTGGTAGCGTGGATTGGAGCGTTGGTGGCCTGGACGAGGCCGGGGCGCGACGGGTCTGTACCCATCAAGTAAGGCCTCATCCTTCATGAACGTGAAATCCTTGGCAGCCTGAAGCGGCGTGCGTTTGAAAACGTCGGGTTGTTCGGATCCTCCCCACTTGATCCAGGAGATCGAAAATGATGTTGCAGAAGCAGGTTGCCATTCTTGTGATGAGCATGATTCTGGTCCCGGAGCCGGGGTTTGGCGCGGATCTTTCACCGGCCAAGTGGAAGGCGGAAGAGAAGGCGCGGGCCGAGCAGGCGGAACAGGTGCCTTGGCCAGTGCAGGCGCGTGTGGTTGAAGGGCAGCAGGGGCTGGTGACGGGAACCATGTCGCCGATCGCGGTGCATGCGGGCATGGAGGCGCTGCGACAGGGAGGGACGGCGGCTGACGCCGCGGCGACCGTGGCTCTGACGCAGGTTGCTACGGCGCTCGGCTCCTACGTTTCGTATGCGGGAATCATGGAGCTGGTCTACTACGATGCCAAATCGGGCAAGGTGACGACGATGGATGCGGGATGGAACTCGTATGTGGGCGAGACCGACCCGAAGAGTATTCCCGTAACCGACCTGGGCCCGCTGAACTTTGGCAGAACACCGACCGAGGGAGCGGAGGGACGCAAGACGCTGGTGCCGGGATTCATGGCGGGGATTGAGCAGATGCACAAGCGCTATGGGCGGCTGAAGTTTGGCGAGCTGTTTGCGCCGGCGATCTGGTATGCGGAGAACGGCGTGACGATTTCGCCGACGCTGGCAGCTTTTTTCACGATGCAGCAAAAGTATCTGGCGCGGACGCCGGAGGGGAAGGCGTTTCTGCATCAGGCAGGCGGCGATTTGCCGAAGATTGGCGACCACTTTGTGCAGGCCGAGCTGGCGAAAACGCTGCGAGCTGTGGCGACGCAGGGCGCGGGGTATATGTACTCGGGAGCGTGGGGGCAGCACTTTGTCGAGGCTGTGAAGAAGGCGGGCGGCAAAGCGACGATGGAAGATATGAAGCGCTACGCGCCTACATGGGAGGAGCCGTTGAGTACGACCTTCATGGGGCGCACGATTTATGTGCCGGGGAAGAGCAACGAAAGCAGCTACCCGGTGCTGGAATCGCTGAATTTGGCGGAGGAGTTGAAGCTGGATGCGATGGGCCCGTACAACAAAGATGCCAAGGGGTTCCGTGCGCTGACGGGACTGCTGCGCAAGGCGGAAGCCGACAGCTACACCGACCAGTACATGCGGCAGCAGGGGATGAAGTCGTCGCGCGAGGAGCAGATTACCAAGGCGTATGCGAAGACCGCGGCGGCGACCCTGGCCGCAAAGGAACCACCTCTGCAGGAGCAGATGCCGCACCATTCCGATGCGGTTGTGGTGGTGGACCAGTGGGGCAACATTGCTGCGCTCACGCACACGATCAATACGCTACTTTGGGGCACGACGGGGATTGTGGTGAACGGGGTGCCGATTCCCGATGCAGCGGGGTTTCAGCAGGCGCGGCTGGCGGGAATCAAGCCGGGAGACCGGGTGCCGAACGATATGACGCCGGTGATTGCGATGGAAGGGACAAAGCCGGTGCTGGCGATGGCAAGCATAGGCGCGTCGCTGATGCCGGAGACAGTGCGGCTGCTGGTGGGTACGATGGCGAACAAGCTGGATCCGATGACGGCGATGGCGGCGCCTGTGTTGCTGATGCCTTCAGGGCCGGTGAAGGAGGGTGATACGTACATGACGAGGCCGGAGACGATTCCCGAAGGCGCTTACGATGCGGAGTTTCTTGAGCGGCTGAAGGAAGAAGGGGTGGCCGTGGAGCCGAAGTCGTTGCAGGATGTGCGCGCTCTCAAGGGGACTGTGGTGATGGGTGTAATTGACGCGAAGAGCCGGGCGATGCGCGCTGTGGAGACGCCGGGGGTGTATGGGTTTGCGGAGGCTTATTAAGGGATTGAGCTGGGCCTGAAAGGGAGGTCGCATCCCGCCCTTGGCACAAGAACAAAAACGTGCCAAGGATGGGCCACCCAATCATTCGTGTTGGGGGGCGGGTCAATAGCGGCAGCGAAGGGTCAGGGGCGGGGCGGATTCGAAGGGTTTGGATGGTCATCGCGGGTTGCGTCGATGGTGATCGGTTCGTTGCGCGTTTTGCGGTAGACGTTGGCGACGGCCAGGGTCCAGAAGGGGACGAGATCGACGCCGGGGACGAGTTTGCCGAGGAACGACGGCAGGAACTCCCAGTGCATGCCGAGGAGGTAGATCATTGCGCCGCCCACAACCGCATCGAGGACGTCGTCGGATGGGGAGGCCGCTCCTTCAATGAACATGGGGAGGACGAGAAGCTGGAGCGCGTCGGCAACAATCGCCAGGCCCATAGCGATTCTGAGGCGTAAACGTCGGGACATGGGGAACGGGTCGCGCATTGGAACTCCCTCCTCTTCGAGTCCGAACCAGACATAGTCATTCTATGCGCCGGAGTGGTAAGGCATACGCACTCTCCCGAAATCTCTGCGCAAGTTGTGTGCCGGTTAAACGAGCATTTGCAGGGGCTGAAGCCCCAAGGCCTCTTGGGTTGCTTGGTTGGCCCGGCTGAAGCCGTGCCCTTGTTACAAAGCACTGCATCGAAGAAGTCGTTCCCCGGTTGCGACAAGGTGACTTTATGCGAGACGCTACGGTGCGAACCTGCTGGACAGGTTTGGAGCGGCTGTGGTCCTCTGAAGACTCGATGAGCACGAATCTTCCTCTTCCCTTGAAGCCCATCAATTCGCCGCGGCAGGTGCTGTTTGCGAGCATGGTGGGGACCACCATTGAGTTTTTCGATTTCTACATCTACGCGACAGCAGCGGTGCTGGTGTTTCCCAGGCTGTTTTTTCCGGCGGGCGATCCGGGGGCGGCGACGCTGGCTTCGCTGGCCACGTTTGCGATTGCGTTTATTGCGCGGCCGATCGGGTCGGGGCTCTTCGGGCACTTTGGCGACCGCATCGGGCGCAAGACGACGCTGGTGGTGGCGCTGGCGACGATGGGAGTGTCAACGGTTGCAATTGGACTGTTGCCGACGTACGCGACGATCGGCTTTGCCGCTCCGCTGTTGCTGGCGATTTGCCGCTTTGGGCAGGGGATTGGGCTGGGCGGCGAGTGGGGCGGCGCGGTGCTGCTGGCGATTGAGAATGCGCCGGGGCACAAGCGAGCGTGGTATGGGATGTTTCCGCAACTGGGCGCGCCGATCGGGTTCTTCCTTTCGGGCGGCGTGTTTCTGGTGCTTTCGCATTTGCTGACGGACGCGCAGTTCTTTGCGTTTGGCTGGCGGTTGCCGTTCCTGGCCAGCTCCGTGCTTGTTTTCCTGGGGCTGTGGGTACGGCTGACGATCAGCGAGACACCGCGGTTCGAGGAGTCGAAGGCGCGGGGCGAGCGGGTGAGGATTCCCACGCTGACGGTGCTGCGCAGCCACACGAAGATGCTGGTGGCGGGCATGCTGGTGAGCCTGGCGACGTTTACGCTCTTCTACCTGATGATCGTCTTTGCGCTGAGCTGGGGGACGACGGCGCTGGGATTCAGCAGGGAGAAGTTTCTGCTGATGCAGCTCTTCGACACGATGTTTTTTGCGGTGATGATTCCGGTGAGCGCGATTCTGGCGGAGCGCGGACGGCGCAACGCGATGCTGGGGATTACGGGGGCGATTTTTCTCTTTGGATTGATTCTTGCGCCGATGTTTG
>CAYWSR010000326.1:0-3744 GCA_964460385.1 uncultured Occallatibacter sp.
GGAGGCGCACGACAGTGTATCTCCTGTGAGCAATCTTCCCTACGCCTGCTACCGGCCCGGCGTTTACCTGGCGCATGTGCCGGGAGTGCCAAAGCTCGATGTGCGGGTCGAAGCTGTGACCACCGACCCATCGACCCCGAAGAGCCAGGGCGGGCACTACGAGTACTACGAAGAGCTGCAGGTGCAGGGATACACCAACAAGGGCGCGCTATTCGGCGACTGGGTTGGGCGCGAGGACAAGGGGGGGCAGGGCTGGATTACCTATCACCTGAGCGCGAACGAATGGATCGAGGCGGGGGTGCGCAACCAGAAAGCAGCCAAGGACTTCATTCCGGGCGGCACAACACTGAACGATCTCAGCTTCAAGGTGGTGAAGCGCATCCGCAAGGAGATTGAGATCGACGGCAGCTTTACCTGGGAGCGGTGGAAGGCACCGGTCTATCTGCCGGGATTGCAGAATGTGACCACGACCAGTGTCCGCGTGACCTGGTTCCCGGAGGGCAGACACAGGAGGTAGTCACGGGCCTAAGGAACAGGTAGCGGAAAAGCAAAGAAGGATGGAACGAGCGAGGGAGATGGGCCTCCGGCGATGCCGAAGCGGGGGCCGTCTCCCTCGTTTTGCGTTTGGGGGAGAATGAGGAAGGGTGAGGCAGGTTGTGCTGAAGAATGCCGGGAGTGCGATCCGACTTATACTTGTGCGAGAAGATGGCGACGCATCTCGACACAATTCTGGCAACCACGCGCGCTACGGTAGCGGCGACGAAGCTGCGGGTTCCGGCGGCTGAGTTGGAACGGCGGGCGGCGGAGCACACGCCGCGCGGCTGGGCACGTGCGCTCAAGGGTCGGGCAGCGGAAGGGCCGGCTGCAATTGCCGAGGTGAAGAAGGCCTCGCCGAGCAAGGGGTTGATTCGCAAGGACTTCGACGCGGCGTGGCTGGCCGGGCGGTATGAGGCGGGGGGGGCGGCGGCGCTCTCAGTGCTCACCGACGAGCCGTTTTTCCAGGGCAGCCTCGGAAATCTGGAACGTGCGTCGGCGGCGGTGCGGCTACCCTGCTTGCGCAAGGACTTCATGGTAGACGAGTACCAACTTGTGGAGGCGCGGGCGCACAAGGCAGACGCGATTCTGCTGATTGTGGCGGCGCTGAGCGGGGTTGAGCTCAAGCGATTTTCAGCCGCGGCGCGCGGACTCGGTCTCGACGTGCTGGTGGAGGTGCACACGGCCGGGGAGCTCGATCTGCTTCTCGATGCGGTCGGCGCAGAAGGCGCGGATGCGATTGGGGTGAACAACCGCGATCTGAGGAGTTTTGAGGTACGTCTCGAAACGTCGCTTGATCTCGTCGCCCGGATTCCCGCCTCGGTGGTGCGGGTGACGGAGAGCGGCATCTCCACTCCGGAGGAGGTGGCGCGGCTGCGCATTGCGGGGTTCGATGCATTCCTGATCGGCGAAAGCCTGATGCGGCAAGAGGACCCGGGAGCGGCGCTCAAGGAGCTGCTTGAGGGAGTGGCAGCGCTCGACTAGCGATCAATCGCAGGTGGGCAAATCAGGTGATTGCGAGTTATGCTAAGATGCAATCATTGCAATCGTCGTAGTGGAGGCGCCCATGCCAACCAATTTGATCGTCCGTGACGTCGAGGAGGAAGTTGTTCAGTCCCTCAAAGAGCAGGCAGCCCGCAATGGCCGCAGCGTAGCGGCGGAGCATCGCGCAATTTTGAAAGCTGCCGTAGCCAAGCCGCAGCGGCGAAGCTTCGCTGAGGTTTTGGCTTCCATTCCGAATGTGGGTTTGGACAGCGATTTTGAGCGAAACCGAGCCTGAGCATGTATCTGCTCGACACAAACGTTTTGAGCGAGCGTCGAAAGGGAGCGAAGGCGGACCCTGGAGTGGTCTCGTTTATCGATCGGCAAGGAGAGAGTTCGTATCTTCCGGTGCAGGTCATCGGGGAGCTGCGCAGCGGAGTCGAAGGCTTGAGACTTCGAAACGATCTGCGTCAGGCGAAGCTACTCGAAGACTGGCTGACGGTTGTTCTTGACGAGTATTCTGACCAAGTAATCGACTTCACGCTTCCTTGTGCGCAGGTGTGGGGAGCGCTTATGGGAGTCAACGATCAACACATCGTGGATCGGCAAATTGCGGCCATCGCACTGGTGTATGACCTGACGATCGTCACGCGCAACACATCTCATTTCACTGGAACAGGCGCGCGGGTTGTGAATCCATTTCTCGCCGATGCGCCGCCTTCTTCCCCAACCACCTAACTTGAATCGACTATGAGCCTGTGGGTGAAGATTTGCGGAAACACTTCGGCGGCCGACGCGCTGCTGGCGGTGGAGGCAGGCGCGGATGCGGTGGGACTTGTGTTTGCCGCGAGTCCGCGACGCGTGACCGAGAGCGAAGCTGCGGGGATTGTGAAGCGGCTGCCAAAGACGGTGGAAACGATCGGCGTGTTTGTGGATGCGACGGTCGAGGAGATCTACTCCGCTGTGCGCATGTGCCATTTGACGGGGGTTCAATTGCATTGGGATGCGGCGGCGGAGATGCCTGCGCGGCTGAGAGCCAAGCTGGGGCACGAGTTGAAGGTGCTGCGGGTGGCGCACTATGGCAAGGGCGCGGCGAAGCAGGTGGCGGACTACGCGGGGGATAAGAACGTGGATGGGGTGCTGATCGATTCGCGGACCATGGGGGCGGCGGGCGGAACGGGCGTGGCGTATGACTGGGGGCTTGCGGCGAAGACCGTGTTTAGGAACGCGTATGAGCGCAAGCTCGTGGTTGCCGGGGGATTGACGCCGGAGAATGTCGGCGAGGCGATTGCCGCGCTGCGGCCTTGGGGAGTGGACGTGGTGAGCGGCGTGGAGGCAGAGCTCGGACGGAAGGATCCGCTGAAGGTGCGGGAGTTTGTGAAGCAGGCAAGGGCGGCGCAAGCTGGATTGGCGGGCTAGAGAACGTCGAATGAGGCTGACGCGCGGAGGGCAACCGCGCGGCCGCCCTTGTACACTGAGGAGTTCCCCAATTTCACTCGCACCGCGCAGGAGGCTCAAAGAAATGGCGTCGACGATTCTTCCTTCTGGGCTTCCGTCTGCTCCATCGGAGTCGCGGCCGGGGCGGTTTGGCATCTACGGCGGACGGTACGTGCCGGAGACGCTGATGGCGGCGCTCGTCGAGCTTGAGCACGAGTATGAAGCGGCAAAGAATGACGCGGCATTCCAGACGGAGCTAGGCGGGCTGCTGAAGGACTATGCAGGAAGGCCGACGCCGCTCTACTTTGCGAAGCGGCTGAGCGAGCAACTGGGCGGGGCGAAGATCTACCTGAAGCGCGAGGACCTGCTGCACACCGGGGCGCACAAGATCAACAATGCACTGGGCCAGGGACTGCTGGCAAAGCGCATGGGCAAGAAGCGCATTATTGCCGAAACCGGCGCGGGGCAACACGGCGTGGCAACGGCAACTGTGTGCGCGCTGCTGGGCCTGGAGTGCGTCGTCTACATGGGCGATGTGGACATGGAGCGGCAGGAGCTGAACGTGCTGCGCATGCGGCTGCTGGGGGCCGAGGTGCGCGGGGTGAGTTCGGGATCGAAGACGCTGAAGGATGCGATCAGCGAAGCGATGCGGGACTGGGTTACGAACGTGAGGACTACTTACTATCTGCTGGGGTCGGCGCTGGGGGCGCATCCCTATCCGACGATGGTGCGGGATTTTCATCGCTGCATCAGCATCGAGATGAAGGAGCAGATTCTGGAGAAGGAAGGCCG
>CAYWSR010000327.1:0-3726 GCA_964460385.1 uncultured Occallatibacter sp.
CGTCGAGACGCTTGTCGAGCGAGAAGCGGTTGAGCGTGTCGGTAAGCAGGTCGAACTCCGAGCGGTGGCGCAGATCGGTGTAGAGACGCCGCGTCTCAATTGCCAGCGCGGCAAGGGCCGAGGCCATCGACAAGGCTTCATGCTCGACGGAGGAGGGCTTGGTGAGGGGATCGAGGGCGGAGAAGATGGAGCCGAGAGGCGGGCCGGAACGAGCCGGAATCTCCGCTTGAATGACGCGAAAGGCGTTGATCTTCGGTGGGCAGTTGCCCAGTTGTGCTCCGCCTGCGATCTGGCACCAGCAGGGCGCGCCTTTCAGTTTGCACGAGACCAATTCAGTGATTTCTTCAATGATTGCAGCCAGCGGCCTCGAGCTATTGATGTCTTCGAGGATGCGGCCGCGTCGTTGCTCGAGGTAGGCCATCGCGGTTGTCTGTCGGCGCATCTTGCGCTCGACGAGCCATCCCCTTGCCCCGACAGCAAAGAGCACGGCAAGCAGCAATCCGACCAGCATCAGCAAGTTTCTCGGGCTGAGCGGGGAAGGATTGGTGACAATGGCGATGTCGTCTGGGGTGCGCAGCAGAATCTCAAAGGGAAGCTGGGCGATGAATTTGTTGGAGTCTTCCTGGTTGCAAATTCCGGTGGCACGGACCCTGGAGCCGATAGGAATCTGCTTCAAAGGCCCCATCGATTCACTGTGGTGAAGAATGGCCGTGAAGATCTGGCCGTCGTTCTCCAGGACATACTCGTCTTGAGCAGCCAGGTGAACTGAGGCGGCGACCTGTCCCTCAATCGACACCAGATCGAAGAGGTTACCGCTCCCCATCAACTCCTTTACGGTGACCGGCTTTGGCAAAATTGGCGCGAATATCTGACGATCCTTGATTTCAGAGCGGTTGAGCGCCAGATGGCCGTTGTGGGTGTCGGGAAATCCGATTGCGTCCGCAATATCTCCAATGCGCATCGTGTTGTGAGTCATGGTCGAGACCCAAACGCTCTTCGTTCCGTCCTGGACAACAACGGCCGAACCCGGCTGGTAGTAGGTAATTGAGCCGTGGACCCGAACTCTCTGCGTAAGATCGCGCACACGGTAGCCACTGAGAATGCTGCCCATCGGAGTTGCCGGGATGGACCAGGGGTCGGCATTGGCAAGAGTGACGGGCTTGAAGTTGGCGCGGCTGGTTACATTGAGCGCCACCCCCGTCGGTTGCATCTTGCCGTCAAAATTGAAAGAGGCGATGCCGGTCACCTCAACCCCGGCGTCGAGCAGTTCGGAGAGGGAGCCGGCGTCAAAGCCGTCAACCAGCGCTTCAATATAGCCTCCGTCGGCGAGCAACTGGACGCGCGTTATCGGGTGCATCGGCACGTTGAAGCTACGCGTATCGTGTCGCATCTGCACGTCGACGCTGCGAATTACCGCGTGCACGGTGACCAGCATGCAGTCGAGCCGCCCACGAACCAGATCATCGTAGTTTGCCGGCACCGGGCGCGGCACGGCGCCGTGGCGAAGCAACGTAATGGTCTTGCTGACCACACTGGGGCTGAAGTCCGCGCGTGTGGTTCCAGTAATCCGTACGCGGTCGCCTGGGACCAAGACGGCACCCTTGGGAGGAAAAACATAGATAGCCGTGTTTCCATCCTGGACAAACAGCGTATTCTCATTGGCGCGGAAGAAGGTGACCGTGGCCTCAAAGTCGACCGGCCGATGCTGGTTTGCTTCCGGGTTGGTGAGTGCCTGGATGGCGCGTATCGAGGTGAGCGGAGCGGGGCCTGCCGCCCACGCAGCTATGCAACACCCGAGAACGACCGAAAGTGCTGGGAAGGACCTTTTCATTGCGAGACTGCGTTCGGGCCTGTACCGAGTGGCCCTCGAAGGATTCTATCGGCAATAAACGCCAGAGAAATCAATTCTTTGAACGAACAAGCGTACCCCCTCGCACAGCCGATTGAGAATAGCCCGGATGGGGGATGCGAAGAGGTGTCTGCTCTGCCTTATTTGCAGGCTCCATCAAGCGTTCGCCCCGGCAGGTTCAGTGAAAATCGTCTTAGCTCCCGGCCTGCTTGAGCCCGTAAACGGCTTCAGCGACGCTTCCATCCGGCGTCTGCGCGTTCTTATCCAATCGGCCGCCTTTTGCGTGCTTTACCGAGTACATTCTCGCGTCGGCCGCATGCAGCAAAGCGTCCTTGGTAATGCCGTCGTCGGGATAGAGCGCGATGCCCGTGCTCGTTGCGCCACAGATATCGTGTCCTTCGATGTGAAAAGCCTCATCGAAGCAGCGCTCGATCCTCTGCGCAATCTCGTCCACATCCGCGCGGCATCGCGCATCGGGAACCAGCGCCACAAACTCGTCGCCCCCAATCCGCGCCAGAGTATCCACCGCGCGCAGTTGCCGCTTCATCCGCAGGGTCACTTCCTGCAGATATGCGTCCCCGGTCTTGTGTCCGTACAGGTCGTTGATTGTTTTAAAGTGGTCCAGATCGATGTACACCAGGCCAAAGGTCCCAGCCGTCATCGACGCGCGGTCAATCTCCCGGTCGGTGTGTTTCTCCAGCGAGAAGCGGTTGTGAACGCTGGTCAGCAGGTCGAACTCCGAGCGGCGCAGAAGATCGGAGTAGAGTCGCCGTGTTTCGATCGCAAGCGCCGACAAGCTCCCCGCCATCGACATTGTCTCCAGTTCATCCGCGCCGGGGTTCGCCTTGGCATCGAATGCGGCATAGAGTGTTCCCAGCGCGGGCCCGGTGCGCGCTGCTATCTCCCAAGCCTCCACACGCATGCCGTCAGTGGAAGGCGGCCAATTGCCCAGTTTCGGACCATCTGCCAACTGGCACCAGCTCGGCGCACCCTCCAGCTTGAACGACACCAGTTCAGTGATTTTTTCGAGAATCTCAGTCAGCGGCCGCGTCCCGTTAATGTCCTAAAGAATCTTCCCGCGCCGCCGCTCCGCATAAGCCACAGCCGCTGTTTGCCGGCGCATGCGCCGTTCCACCACCCATCCCCGCAAGCCGATCGCCACCACAAACAAAACCAGCAAACCCACCAGGATTGTCAGGTTTCGAACATTCATCGGCGTCGGCGGCGCAATCACCGTTACGTCGTCAAACGAACGCATCAGGATCCCGAAGGCAACCGCTCCGTTGTAAGGATTCCCATCATCCAGTTGAGCGACGCCCGTAACACGCACCTTGCTTCCAGCCTGAATCTGGGGCATTGGCGGAAGCGGCGGCCTTGGAACTCCCCAATCGTAGACGAACGGGTGCCGCACCAGGGCTGAGAAAAGATGGCCGCCCGGCACCGAGATGACATACACGTCCTGAGCGTGGTCCCGCACCTGGCTTACCACCGTCCCTTCGATCGAAATCAGATCGAACGCGTGTTTCCCTGACGCCACTTCGTCCCAGTTCAACAAGACCGGCTCAATCGGAGGAGCTGCACCCGTGGTGCGAATGTCTCCCATCGTCAACGTCAAGAAATCATGATCCACGATTGGAATTCCAATCGCTTCAGCGCGATCGCCAACGCGCAGCGGGTGACTTCCGGTGTGAATACGCGGATGCTGCGTTCGCCGTTCTGCAGGATTGCCATTTGCGTCGGATAGTAGTAGGTCAGGGTGCCGGACACGCGCACACGCGAACTGAGCTCCTGCACTTTAATCGAGTCAAGAATCGAACCCATCGGCGACTCAGGGATCTTCCAGGGGTCCGCCGGAGCCGATGCAAGCTGCTTCAGAT
>CAYWSR010000328.1:0-3701 GCA_964460385.1 uncultured Occallatibacter sp.
TGGACCGCTTCAAGCAGATCAACGACTCCCATGGTCACCAGATCGGCGACCTCTATTTGCAGGAAGTGTGCCTGCGCATGAAACGCCAGCTTCGCAACAAGGATTCCCTGGCCCGCATCGGCGGCGACGAATTCGCAGTGCTTGTGCCGGACGTACACAGCCGCGCCGATGTCGAAGAGATTGCCCTCCGCCTCGAACAGTGCTTCGACGAGCCATTCACCGTTGAGAATGTCACGTTGCAAAGTTCGGCCAGCGTCGGGATTGCGGTTTACCCCCAGGACGCTACAAACAAGAACCTTTTGTTCCGTGTTGCCGACACGGCCATGTACGCGGCAAAACACGCAAAGCGCAGCCCTTTGGACCAAAGCGCCTATGGGACCGAGGGCAACACAGCTGAAGCCGTGTTCGGGCTCAAAGCCGCCGGGCGCTGAAGCATCTTCACTGAACCTTCCGGAGCGAATGCTCGATCGAGCCTGGGGTAAGGCAGAGCAGACACCTCTTCGCATCCCCCATCCGGGCTATTCTCAATCGGCTGTGCGAGGGGGTACCCTCGTTTCTTCACGGCGTTGATTCTCTTGGCATTTGTTGCCGATAGAGATCTCTGAGGACCACACGGGACGGGTCCGAAGGCACTCTCGCGATGAAGAGATCCATCACAGCACTGGCGATCATTCTCGGTTGCGTCACCGCTGCATGGGCGGCGGATCCCGGCACGATCACCAGCCTGGCGGCCATCCACGCGCTCAGCCACGCCGAGGCCGCAAAGAAACCGTCCGTCGCGTTTGAAGCGACTGTCACCTACAGGCGGGAAAATGAAATCACCCTGTTCGTCCAGGACGGCAATGCGGCCATCTGGGTGTACGCGGACACCAGGTTCAAGCTGAAGCCCGGCGATCGCGTCCTGGTGCGCGGCAAAGCGCAAGACAGTTTCCGCCCCGTCGCTATTGCGGACAGTGTCACAGTGCTGCGCCACGGCGATCTGCCCAAGCCCGTTCCAGTCACCTTCGATCAGTTGATCGCCTCCCAGTTCGATTGCATGCGCGTCTCCGTCAGGGCAAAGGTCTTAAGCGCCGACGTGATTATAAGTTCCGAATTACCTACCTGGCATCTGAGGCTGCTTGTCGACGGCAGTCTCGTCGAAGCATATGTCAATTCCAGCGAGGAAAATGTTGTCGGTTCGCTGGTCGACGCCAACATCGAGCTGGCCGGAGTAGCCGGGGCCAGTTTTGATGGCAAGATGCACCAGACCGGAGTGACGCTGTCCGTTCCTTCCGTTGCCGACCTGAAGGTCATCAGCCGCGCCAGCACCAGCCCCTGGTCTCTCCCCGTCACACCGATGGACCAGATCATCACCGATTACCGGCTCAAGTACGAGAGCCGTCGCGTCCGGATTCATGGAACTATCACCTACTACCAGCCGAGTTCGACCCTGATTCTGCAGACCGGCTCAACCAGCCTGTGGGTCCAGACCATCCGCGAGAAGCCTCTCCAGATTGGAAATCAGGCAGACGTCACCGGCATCCCCGATGTCCGCGATGGGTATCTGACCTTAACCGGCGGTGAAATCCTGGAGGGCCCGCCTTACGCTCCGGTCGCTCCTCAGCCGGCAACAGCGGCCCAACTCGTCTCTGGCGATCAAATCTTCGATCTTGTCTCCGTTACCGCGCAGGTGGTCATGGAGGTGCGGGAATCCTCGCAGGATGAGTATGTCCTGGTCGCAGATGGGCAGGTCTTCGCCGCCATCTACCACCACCCTAATATCAGAAACCTGCAAGCCCTGCCCATGAATCGCGTACCTCTCGGTTCAACGGTCCGCATCTCCGGCATCTGCTTCCCGTCCGATCATTCGAGTCCATTCAATCACGATCAAGCCTTCAATATCCTGATGCGCACGCCGGACGACATTGCGGTGATCGCCAGACCCACTTTCCTCACAGTGGACAATATGATTATCGTCGTGGTGGCGATGCTGCTCGCGATGCTTGCCGTGGGCGCCAGGGGATGGCTCGTCGAGCGCAAGGTGCGCCGCCAGACCGCCGCGATGGCTTACATCGAGCAACGACGCGGCCGGATTCTCGAGGACATCAATAGCTCACGCCCGCTGGCTGCAATCATTGAGGAAATCACTGAACTGGTCTCGTGCAAACTGAAAGGCGCGCCCTGCTGGTGCCAGATTAGCGGCGGAGCCCGGCTGGGCAACTGGCCCACCAAACTTGCTTCCTTCCGCGTCGTTGAAGGGGAGATTTCGGCCCGTTCCGGCCCACCGCTCGGCGCCATCTTTGCCGCCCTCGATCCCCTCACCAAGCCCTCCTCCGTTGAGCCCGAGGCCCTGTCCATGGCCACCGCCCTTGCCGCGCTGGCAATTGAGACGCGGCGTCTCTATACCGATCTGCGCCACCGCTCGGAATTCGACCTGCTTACCGACACGCTCAACCGCTTCTCGCTCGACAAGCGTCTCGACGGCCTCATCGCCGAGGCACGTGGATCGGCGGGCCTCATCGGACTGGTCTACGTCGACCTGGACCGCTTCAAGCAGATCAACGACTCCCATGGTCACCAGATCGGCGACCTCTACTTGCAGGAAGTCTCTCTGCGCATGAAACGCCAGCTCCGCAACGCGGATTCCCTGGCCCGCATCGGCGGCGACGAATTCGCCGTGCTTGTGCCGGATGTGCGCAGCCGCGCCGATGTCGAGGAGATTGCCCTCCGCCTCGAACAGTCCTTCGACGAGCCATTTACGGTTGAGAATGTCACGTTTCAAAGCTCGGCAAGCGTTGGGATTGCGGTTTTCCCGCAGGACGCCGCGAACAAGGAACTTCTGTTTCGTGTTGCCGACACGGCTATGTACGCGGCAAAGAATCACAAACGCCAAATCGAAATTGCGTTGGCCGCCGAACGCGACCCCGAGCCATACCCCGCAGGCACCGCATAAAAGAAGGCCCGGCTTGCGCCGGGCCTCTTTTGTCTCAGTTAAGTGAGCGACTGCTATTCCGCAGCCATCTCTTCCGCTTCGCCCTCCTGGCGCATCAGCTCCAGTTCGCGCTCCGCGGCTTCGATCTCCGCGGAGACTTCTTCCTTGACGCGAGCTGCCGCTTCTTCCAGCTCGGGCGAGAGCTGAACATTGCGGTAGTACTCAAGGCCCGTGCCGGCGGGAATGAGGCGACCGACGATCACGTTCTCCTTGAGTCCACGGAGGTTGTCAATCGCGCCGTTGATGCTGGCCTCGGTGAGCACGCGGGTCGTCTCCTGGAAGCTCGCAGCCGAAATGAAGCTGTCGGTCGAGAGCGACGCCTTGGTGATGCCCAGCAGCAGCGGACGGCCAATCGCCGGGCGGCCACCGTTTTGCAGGACGCGCTCGTTTTCCAGGTTGAAGCGGAACCGATCGACCTGCTGCTCGAGCAGGAAGGTCGTGTCGCCCACTTCGTCGATCCTCACCCAGCGAAGCATCTGGCGAACGATGACTTCGATGTGCTTGTCAGAGATGGCCACGCCCTGCAGACGGTAGACTTCCTGAATTTCGTTCACCAGGTAAGCCTGCAGAGCCTTCTCACCCAGCACGGCCAGAATGTCGTGCGGGTTGAGAGGACCGTCCATGAGCGGATCGCCGGCGCGCAGGCGTTCGCCTTCCTGCACGTTGACGTGAATGCCGCGCGGCACCGAGTATTCCTTCTCGTCGCCGTTGTCGGCCGTGACGTAGATCT
>CAYWSR010000329.1:0-3669 GCA_964460385.1 uncultured Occallatibacter sp.
TTCTCGCGCCGCTTTCGTTTGAAGAAGCCCTCGAGACCACCAAGATTCATTCCGTGGCGGGCATTCTCGATGCCGGGGCCGGCCTGGTGACGCAGCGGCCGTTTCGCGCGCCCCACCACACCATCTCCGACGCGGGCCTGATCGGCGGCGGCATCGTTCCGCGCCCCGGCGAGGTCTCGCTCGCCCACAACGGTCTTCTCTTTCTCGACGAGCTTCCGGAGTTTCCCCGCAACGTGCTCGAGGTGATGCGCCAGCCGCTCGAAGATCACACGGTGACCATCGCCCGCGCCTCCATGTCGCTCACCTTTCCGGCGCGCTTCATGCTCGCGGCCGCCATGAACCCATGCCCGTGCGGCTACTTCAATGACAAGTCCCGCGAGTGCATGTGCACGCCGCCCATGATTCAGCGCTACGTGTCCAAGGTCTCCGGCCCGCTGCTCGATCGCATCGACATTCACGTCGAGGTCCCCGCCGTGCAGTACAAGGAGTTGCGCGGCAACGCGGCAGCCGAGGGTTCGGCAGAGATTCGCCAGCGCGTGATGGCCGCGCGCGACCGGCAGCGCCAGCGCTTCCGCAGCGCAGGCGAAAAGATCTATGCGAACACGCAGATGAACACGCGGCAGATTCGCGCCCACTGCGAACTCGGCGCCGACGCCGAGCGGCTGCTTGAGCGCGCCATGCAACAGCAGGGCCTCACCGCGCGCGCCCACGACCGCATCCTCAAGGTTGCCCGCACCATCGCCGACCTTGAAGGCGCCGAGCACTTGTCGGTTCCACACCTGGCCGAGGCCATTCAGTACCGCACGCTCGATCGCAGCTACTGGGCCTAGAGCCGACATTCGGCGAACCGCACTTGCCCATCGGGCGCGTATCCCGCAAAAGAGGGATTACCCCGGTTTCTCTGCCAAATCTAATCTGGATCAGACAAATCTAATCTTGCGTCGATAAACCCATCGACGGCATGAGAAGCCTCTCATGCCCAGGCTGGAGTGCTCGGGCAGGAATGCCCGGGTGTGTCCGCAGGGAAGGCCCCAAGTGCACGAATCCGTCTTGATCTCTAACAAGGACGCGTTGTTGATAGCCGTTCCCTTCGGGCTGTTGCTGCTCGTGCAGTTCTTCCGTCTGGACGAGGTTGTTGCGACTGCGCGGCGGCCGAAGAGAGGCGTTCGAAGCTTTTGCGGCCCGGACGCCGTCGGGGAAATGGTCCTGACCGACCCGGACGGGCGGCCAGTAAAAAGCCGCAATGCGGCTGCTCCTTTGCCGCCGGCAAGTTGAACGGCGGGGGTTGTTCGAAGCCCGTGCCGAAGCCCGGAAGATCGCTCCCGACAGCCAGGCCCTCCTTAATATAGGAAGGAGGAGAGATCGGCGGCGCTCGAAGCGGTACGCGCTGCCAGCGCAATCCTGCCACAAGACACTGATTCAAAATCGGATAACTGCAAGGGCTGCCTCCGATTGGAACCATGAATGTCGCAGCACTAAACCGGCAAAGGCCAATTCGAGATTGCTATTCCACTGATTGCATTGATCTTCTTGGTTTTGTTCTGCCGGTTCCGGCCCGATCCTGGCCGTCGACGCCGTCGAATCGGGTGGCGGGAACAGGTTTCAGGGTAACCAGCTGTGTTCCCGAGCGAAGCCTGCCTCTTTTCGGGTACATTCTGTGAGCAATTTTGACCACTCTCGCCCGGCCCGGAATTCAAGTTAAACGATTCATTCAGATAGAGTTATTATCAATCGAAGGATCGCCTCCGGAGACAGGATTGCGACAAGAAAATGACATAAAAAACTGTTGACCCCAAACCTGACTCGGTATACAGTCATGAGTGCCATCCATTCAGGGTACGAGACGCAGACTCGATCTGCGCGCCCCTCTGGTCGAATCCCGCATCAAATTGAGCTGAGGCTCATCCATTGATGTCCCCGGTGCGTATCTGAACGTGCAGGGTTGGGACAACCGGGAGTATGGATTCCCTAGGCAGGAATCATGAGTCGCCCTGACGGCAATTTGTCCGTGCCAAGGCGTGGGATTCTGCGCGAAGATTTTGAACTGGACGCACGTAGGTTGCGTCTAAAACTTAAGGGACGGGCGGCTGGGTTTCCAGCTGCGGTTTTTTCCGGTCCGCAACAACTGCTACAGAAACGAGTTCCGGCCCAGCAGGAACCGACGAAGGAGAATCATCATGCGTTCTGATTTAGTTTTTGGGGCACTCTCTCACGTGTCCAACCGCTATCAGCTGTGTCAGTTGGCCAGCAAGGCTACGCGCAAGCTGCACAAGCCGAACACTCGTCTGCAAGACACCACCAATGAAGTTCTGGGCCGTTTCCAGACCACCAATCCAGGCTCCATGCCACAGGCCGTGCCTGTCGCCGCTCCGCCTATCGAACGTCGCCGGGCAGCCTAGCCTTCAAGAGCCAGTTGAGCAGTATCGTTTGACATTGAACCTTGAATTGGTTTCGCATTGAACCAGAAGCGGCTTACCGCCGAGGTCGGCCGCTTGTTTTCCATCGTTTTAGCCTTCCTGCCTTTCGGGCGGCGGTGTTGCGCGGTCCGCGCCTGTTATACTCTGTGCATCCCCTCCTGAATTGGTTTTTCCCTCCTGGAGTAAATCCCTTCCCAAACATCCCTCTCCGACAATCCCTCGATCCCGCAGGTGAACATGACTATCGCTGAACTCAAAGAGAAGAACATCACAGAACTGAGCCGCATCGCGCGCACCCTCGAAATTCCTGGCGCAAGCGGCCTTCGCAAACAGGATCTGATCTTCAAGATCCTCCAGGCCCAGAGCGAGAAAGAGGGCCATATCTTCGCCGATGGCGTTCTGGAGATTCTTCCTGACGGGTACGGCTTTTTGCGCTCGCCCGACTACAACTATCTGCCCGGCCCCGACGACATTTATGTCTCGCCGTCGCAGATTCGCAAGTTCGACCTCAAGACCGGCGACTCGATCAGCGGCAATGTCCGTCCCCCGCACGAGGGCGAAAAGTATTTTGCCCTGGTTAAGATCGAGGCCATCAACTTTGAGTCGCCCGAGGAAACCCGCAACAAAATCCTCTTCGACAACCTGACGCCGCTTTACCCTCAGGAACGTGTCCGCATGGAGACCGTGCGCGAAGGCATCAGCGGCCGCGTGATGGATCTGCTCACGCCCGTCGGCAAGGGCCAGCGCGGGCTCATCGTCGCTCCGCCCCGCACCGGCAAAACCATGCTGCTGCAGTCGATCGCCAACTCCATCTCCACCAACCACCCTGAAGTCGTGCTCATCGTGCTGCTCATCGACGAGCGGCCTGAAGAAGTCACCGACATGCAGCGGTCCGTGAAAGGCGAAGTCATCAGCTCGACATTCGACGAGCCTGCCGCCCGCCACGTCCAGGTGGCCGAAATGGTGATCGAAAAGGCCAAGCGCCTGGTCGAGCACAAGCGCGACGTGGTCATCCTGCTCGACTCCATCACCCGCCTCGCCCGCGCCTACAACACCATCGTCCCGCCCTCTGGCAAGGTGCTCTCTGGCGGCGTCGACTCCAATGCTCTGCAGCGGCCCAAGCGCTTCTTCGGCGCGGCCCGCAATATCGAGGAGGGCGGCTCGCTCACCATCATTTCGACGGCCCTGGTCGACACCGGTTCGCGCATGGACGAGGTCATCTTCGAAGAGTTCAAGGGCACCGGCAACATGG
>CAYWSR010000330.1:0-3589 GCA_964460385.1 uncultured Occallatibacter sp.
CTCGCCCGGCGAGTATCCATCAGGCGGTGCGGACCAACCTGGTTGGCGACGCCGCCTTGGTGCCGCTCCGAATCGTGTCGCGCGACTCGCTTCGGCGCATAGGAAGGCGAGCAATGTTCACTCCGACGGGAGTTTCTACACCGCTGGCGGTAAGGAGCAACTGAGGATGGCTTGCGATCCAGGCGCGAACGCGCGAACCTGCGGCGTCGGAGGTGACCGATGCCATATGAAAAAGGCCCACAGCTTTCGGGCGCGCGTCTTGAGGACGCCGATTCCTCCAATGCGCGCCTGCACGCGCCGAACTTCGAAGGTGCGAAGATTACGGACGCGTGGCTCTACAACGCCGATATCTCCGGTGATCTCGAAGGGCTCCGCATAAACGGAATCGAGGTGGCGCCACTGGTGGCGGCGGAGCGCTCGCGACTCTTCCCGGAGCTCACGCAGCTGCAAGCGGCCGACCCGAAAGACCTTGCCGAGGCGTGGGCGATGATCGAAGCCCAGTGGCAGGCGACGATCTCCCGTGCGCGGGCCCTTTCGGAGGCGATACTCCACGAGCGTGTCGACGACGAGTGGAGTTTCGTCGAGACGCTACGCCACCTCGTCCTCGCAACCGACTGTTGGCTCAGGCGGATGGTGAAAGGGATCGACCGGCCCTACCACCCCTGGGGGCTTGCAGGGTCGTGGCTCAGCGATCCCGAGGCCTGGGGACTCCAAGCCGGCGCGGACCCATCACTAGACGAAATTCTCGACGTCCGTCGTGCGCGGATGGACGAGGTCGAGCATACGATTGCCGCCCTGACGCTCGAGGAGCTAGAGCGCGTTTGTGTTCCCCCTGATTCACCGGGTCATCCGGATCGTGAGCGCAGCGTCCTGGAATGCCTTCACGTGATTCTCAACGAGGAGTGGGAGCATCACCGCTACGCAGTGCGAGATCTCACGGTGCTCGAAGGCAACTAACGCCGCTGGGGTGCGTCGGGCCTGCCGGTATGTAGCGCTATCGCCCGAAGATGCCCAAAAACCGGCCATATCCGGTACGCAGAATAGACAGCGCCTGTGCCAGCCGGCGCTCACGCTAGGTCCGTACGACCCGGGTTATGAAGGTGAGCGAAGAGACTGGCCCGTTCGGCCTTGTGCCATCTCATGCGGTCGAGTTGACTTATGCCTTCAAGATTGCGATTAGCCGCGTCGTCCTTCGTCATATCTGAAACGCTTACTTTGTAATGGCGTCCACTCACGCTCAAGGGACATCCAAGGAACTTGACACCGTTCCTTCGATGATCGCCCTTTCTGGCACAAAAAAACGGCGCCATCACTGAAGGTGCAGACGCGAACACTGGCGACCACATGTGCGCGCGGGACCGTCTGGCCCTGTCGGAGGCTCATATCGAAAGAAGCCGCGCGGTCGTGATGTTCTACGTGTTCCTCACCCTAGACAGCAGGGAACGAGGAGCACAGTCGCGTGACGTCAACCTTCATCGTCCTCGTCGCCGTGCCCACTGAAGTGGAGGATCAAGAGGCCTAAGAGGAGAAACACCACGACTCCGACGCCCACTCCAAGCGAGATCAGGGTGTTGCGGAGGTTGCTCGTTGAGAGGCTCGACAAGGTCAGGTGGGCAGACGAGCTCAGGATATCCCGTACTCCTGCCAGGACTCCGATCACGAGGAACGGTCGCACTGGGAAGACTGTGGCCCGCAAATGGCCGAAGACGGTGTGGGCAATGTCTAGGAGGATGATCACTACCAGAATTCCGTCGATGGCGGCCACCACCGACTGCGGGAAGGCGCCCCAGTTGCTGAAGAAGTTGATCACGGTGCGCACCAGGACGACGCCGGCTACCAGTAGCAGGCTGGCGGTGATCGCGTACTCGATGATGAGGATCGCCGCCCTGACAAGCGCGTCCGTCCCAAGGATCGGCGTCTTCTCATTGCTTGGACTCTTAGCCATATGCGCGCACCATGATCGCAATCGAGGCGACCGCAAGGCTACAGCGGTCAAGGGGGCCACCATAGCGCTTGCCTGCCAGCCACTGGCTTGACAGGTGAGAGAAGGGCCGAACCGCACAACAAGCCCGAACGTACGTGCTTGGCAGCGTCGTGCCCTAAGGTGTCGGAACTCACTTGCTGGTTTCTCTTCCACAAGATCGCGGCCAACGAGTTTTGTGCTCAGACGCTTCGGCGACTAAGACGCTTGGTACCTTGATTCTAGGATTGCGGAGGCCGCCAACATCGACGAGATCAGCGAACTTCAGTGAAGGCGGCGGCACCTACGCATCTGGGCCGGTAAGGCCGCACTTGTTTGCGGCCAGACTCTGGCCTCGCGCCCGCCTCCACTGGTCACGCCCTCTCGCGATATCGGTGCAGAACGGACGGCAGAGCCGCCGGGCGTGGCCACGCAAATGCGCAAAGCGGTCCATATAGTGCTAGGTGCATATCTTCCAACACAGGTGAGACTGAGCAAGGGGTTCTGGTGGTTATGTCACCGCCGCAGGCGTGTCCTTGCCAAATCGGGACACCGTTTTCAACGAGTCGTTGAACACCCTTACCAGCTCTGGATCGAAGCGCCGATTCGAGACGTGCTGGACGAACTCAATCCCCTCATCAGTGGTCAGATGGCCCGCGCGGTAATCGCGCGGGTGTGTGATCGCGTCGAACACATCGGCGATGGCGACAATCCGACCAAATAGGGGGATGTCGAATTTGTCCAGCTTATCTGGGCAGCCTGAGCCGTCCCACCTTTCGTGGTGAGCCCGGACAGCCTCGGCGAGCGGGGCGAGACCCGGCGAGATCGCAAGGACAAGGTCTGAGCCGACGATGGGGTGCTGCTTCACCTCCACCCACTCGAGTCTCGTGAGCGGCCCTGGCTTGCGAAGGATCTGAGCCGGGACCGCCAGTTTCCCGAGGTCGTGGAGGATTCCGATCCAGTTCATGACCTCGACGTCCTTCGGCTCGAGTCTCAATGTCCGGCTCATGGCGGCGCAGATGGTTCCGACGCGCGAGGAATGCTCGGCTGTTCCAGCGCAGCGGAGAACTTCGGCGTCGACGAAGCTCGGAAGAACATCGAGATAGGAGGTCAGTGAGTCGTGCATGTTTGCTGCGTATGTAGATCGACCGCTAGGTGCCTAGCCTTTAACACTAAAATTTGACGGCCTGGAGGTTCTCGGGCCGCCCTTCAATCCGCTTCAGGCGCTGGACGAGTCTGCTTTCGGTCCTCCCATGCCCTATGGGCCCTCTTGGCGACGTACATCGCTGCGTCTGCGGATCTGAAGAGAGTTTCGGCGTCCTTGCCCTCTCGGGGGCAGACCGCCAGACCGCTGCTGATATCGACTTTGATCGGGTGGCCATCGAGCACGATCGGAACCTTGAAGCTACTTGATACACGCCCCGCGACTCCGGCGCCTTCGTCCTCGGCGGCACCCGGAAGCATGATCGCGAACTCGTCGCCCCCAAGCCTCGCCACTGAGTCACCGTCCCGGGTGGCTGCCACGAGCCGCCGGGCAACTTCTTGAAGTACGTCGTCGCCCACTAGATGACCATATGTGTCGTTGATCTCCATGAAACGGTCAATGTCGCGCACCAGGAGAACAAGCTC
>CAYWSR010000331.1:0-3555 GCA_964460385.1 uncultured Occallatibacter sp.
TGGATATTGGAACCAACACCGAGTTGATTGTCGGCAATAAGCATCGCATTCTGGCTGCATCCTGCCCTGCCGGCCCCGCGTTCGAGGGCGGAGCGATTGCCTGCGGCATGCCTGCCCTGGATGGAGCCATCGAATCAGTCGCCATTGCCGACGACGGAACTTTCCGGCTCGGTGTCATCGGCGACCTTCCGCCCGAAGGCATCTGCGGTTCTGGCCTGATCGATGTGCTGAGCGAATTGCTCCGCACCGGCCGCATGAATGATTTGGGCCGTTTTGCCGATGACAGTGAGCGCGTCACACTCTGGCGCGGCGAAAACAACGACATTTATCTGCTCGAGAGCGACGTCAACGAGTTGGCTCAGGCCAAAGGCGCTAACGTCGCCGGTTTGCACGCCGTTTTTTCGAGCTATGGCATCGACTTCGACGACATCGAAGTTTTTTATCTTGCAGGAGGGTTCGGCCGCCATCTCAACGTCGAAGCTTCAAAGCGCATCGGCCTCGTGCCCAGCCTCGCTTCCTCAAAAATCGTCCAGGCCGGCAACACCGCCATTGAAGGCGCGACCATCGCCTTGCTCTCAAAAGCCAAGCGTCAGGAGTTGGAAGACCTCGTAAAGCGCGTCGAGCACTGCCGCCTCGAAACCCACCCTGACTTTTTCAATTTCTTTGTCGAGGGCTGCCAGTTCAAACCAGTGGACCCGATCCCATGCGCGAGTTAGCCCAGTCCGTCGAACTCTCCGGCACAGTGCCCGAACTGAATGTGCTGACGGATGAGTATGTGCGGCTGCTTGGCTATCCGCGCGGCTGGGTACTCGAAGGCCGCGCTCGGGAGTTGGCGGATTGGGCGCGCGAATGGTACGCGAAGAACGGCCAGCCGTGGTTCTATGCGCGGCAAGCGGAAAGCCTCGAAATTCGAGGCGATTCCATTCTCATCGATGGAGTCCCGTTCACCAGCAGCCGTTTGAAGAGCACGCTCGAGCAAGCACAAGCGCACAGTGTGATTCTGGTCGCAGTGGGCGCGGGTCGTGAAGCCGAGCGGGAAGCCGGCCGGCGCTGGGAAGACGAAAAGCCCGACGAATATTTCTTTCTTGAAGTATTCGCTTCCGCGGTTGTCGAGCATCTGGCCACAACCACCGGAGCGCGCCTCTGTGACTGGGCTGAACAGCACGGCATGGCGGTGCTGCCGCATTACAGTCCTGGTTATTCCGAATGGGATGTGGCGGAGCAGTTGCGATTGCTCGAACTGCTGAAGCGAACGCGAGAGGTCGAGTTTCCATCCGCGGTAGAAGTGTTTGACACGGGCATGTTGCGCCCCAAGAAGACACTGCTTGCTGTCTTCGGTTTGACCCATCACACCGACCGATTGCGCAAGCTTGCCGATCTTGTCCCCTGCGAGAACTGCTCCTTCGGCCCCTGCCAGTACCGCCGCGCTCCCTACCGGAGGGCTCCGCGGTTGCGCGGCGAGCAGGTTCCGGCGCGCATCCCCGCGCTCGATCAGAACGCCGAGTACAGCACCAATCGGAGAGCTTTGAAGCGATGGGCAGAGGAGCGTCTTTCGATGACCAGGACCCCGGACGGCCCCCTCGACGCTGTGTTCCGCTATGAGGGCACCACCTGCACGAACATGGGCCGCCCGCTGACGTTCAACTACCATATCAAGCTGGGCACGCGCGCCGAAGGGTATCCTATTTTGGAGCAGCGTTGCGTCCCCGCCGAACGCGACACCGGCCACACAGCCATGTGCCAGTACATTGAAGATCCTGCATCCCTGATGGCCGCCATCGACCGCGAGAAACCGATGAGTGGAGAGCGCTTGAACGCTGTCTTATCCTGGCAACGCATTCCTTCCGTCGCGGGGTGCTATTGTGAATCGTCGAGCCGCGAACATAAGTGGGGCCTGGTTCTGGAAACAATTCACTACGCCCTGGCACAAGAGGAAATCGCGCAACAAACGGAGACCCAGAATACCGAGACCCCGGACACTGAGACCCAGGACACGGAGACCGGATGAGGAAACTTCTACAGGACGTAATCAGGGAGCGCCCCTTGCTCGGCGACGGGGCAATGGGCACGCAGCTCATGATTGCCGGATTGGAACAGGGCAATTGCGGCGAAGCATGGAATCTCACGCAGCCCGAGCGAGTGCTCGCCATCCAGCGCCGCTACGTCGATGCCGGCTCGGATTGCCTCATCACCAACACATTTGGCGGATCGCGCATTATGCTCAACCGCCATTCCGAAGCGAACCACGTCGTTGAAGTCAACAAGGCGGGTGTGGAGATCGCCCGCCAGGCATTCGGCGATAAAGAGGGCTACGTTCTCGGAGACATCGGGCCATTCGGCGGCTTGCTTCAGCCCTTCGGCGAATTCACCGAGGCTCAGGTTCGCAGCGCCTTCGAGGAACAGGCCGCGGCCCTGGTCGATGCAGGTGCGGACGCCATCATTATCGAAACCCAAACCTCCCTGGAGGAGCTCGTGATCGGCATTCAGTCATCCCAGGCGGCCAGCGCAAAGTGCATCATCGGCTCAATGGCCTACGATGTCACTCTCGACGGCTCAACCTTTCGCACCATGATGGGAATCGAGCCCGAACGCGCCGCGGAGTTCATGGAGGAGCACGGTGCGCACATCGTTGCCCTCAACTGCGGCACCGGCATGGAGATGGAGCGCGCTCGGGATGCTGTCGAGCGTTATAAGCGTGTGACCAGCTTGCCGGTGATGGTACAGCCGAATGCGGGAAAGCCGCAGTTGATCAACATGGAAGTCGTGTACGACGAGACGCCCGAGCAAATGGTGAAGGGCCTGATCCCCCTGCTGCAGGCGGGCGCAAACATAGTGGGTTCGTGCTGCGGCAGCACGCCCGATCACATCCGCGCGTTCAGAAAAGTAATGGACGAGTTTCTTTCGTCACAAGGAATCGACCCCCGGGGAGGCCGCCATGCGAATCAAACTGTGTGACGTGAATGCGGCCGCCGCCGACAAGTTGCCGCATCACACTGGCGATAAGTCGGGCATCGGGGTCCACTACGTCGATGCCTTCGTCAAACCGATGAATGTGAAGCTCGAAGATGGCACGGCGGTGAAATGCAAGCGGCGCGGATTGAAGATTGTCCTCTCCGCAGGCGGCAAAAAGGGCGAGGGACTCATGCGGCGCATCGACGTGAGCGCTGACCCGGTTGTCATGTTGAATGCAGCCCTCGAGGAGGCCGCCAAGGCCGCTGGCATCGAACTCATCGTGGAAGGCGGAGCAATTTTTTGTTCGCTTTGATTCGCGTTTCAATGCAGGTCAAGGCACTCGACCCCTTGCACCGTTCTTTAGATCGCAGTGCCGAAGGTCTGGACTTTCAGTTTGCGCCGCCCTTCCCGGTCCGTATAATAGGGGCGGAACTCCCACGCGAATCTGTGGGAACGAAAGTACTTTACGTACGCTTCCCGACTGAGACCGGCGCTCAACTGAGATCGGCGCTCCTCAGTCGCTTCACTGGTCGCAAGTCGCTGTTATTAAATAGGTTGCGGGAGTAGTTCAGTGGCAGAACGTCAGCTTCCCAAGCTGAATGT
>CAYWSR010000332.1:0-3543 GCA_964460385.1 uncultured Occallatibacter sp.
TCGTGCCGCTTATCACCGAGACCGGACTGAAGCCCCCTGACTGCGGGTTGTCGCTCCCCACGTAGATGTCGCTGTTGGCAGGGTCGTAGGCGAGGACCAGAGGGTATGGGACGCTCACGGTCGCAACCACCGCCTTTGAGGTGGGGTTCACCACTGCCACGTAGTTGGAGCCGCCGTAGCACGCTACGTAGAGCTGGTTGTTGGCAGGGTCGTAGATGCTGTCCTGGGCGTAGGTGCTCGCGCCGGTGCAGACCCCGAAGGTGTAGGCCCAGTTGGTCGCGTTTATCGCCGTCAGTCCGGGGAACTGCTGATCGTCGATGTACAGGACGCGGTTGGCGTCGTCGTAGGCCCCTGCGAGCGGGAAGGCGCCGGTGGGGACGCTGTAGAACGCGCTGAAACCTGAGCCAGAGGTGGTCGAAGAGGAAGTAGTGGTGGTCGAAGTGCTTGTTGTCGTGCTGGAGGAAGTGGTCGTGGAGCTGGTCGAGGACGTCGTGCTCGAGGAGGAGCTGGTGGTCCGGTGAGCCTGGTCGCCTGCGGGCTGAAGCGCCACAGAACCGCTCGAAGCCGCCCCGAAGCTCCCAAGGGAGACGACCATGACTACCAGGACCGCGATTACGAACACTCCGCGCATCGTATGCACGAGCTCCCGGAGGCGCGGGCGCGTCTTTTGAATGATTTTCAAAATCTGTTCCAGTTTAGTTCCAAGTTGGCAGCCCCGCGCATCCGCCGGTCCATTTCATCCACGCGTAGGCTACGATTACGATTTCAGCTTGTCAAGGTCCATTGCAGGAAGCCCTAGCCGATGATATGCGCCCTCGCTTGAAAGGAGGGTAACTCCCAGTCTCTTGGAGGCCGCCGCGTGCAGTGAGTCGAAGAAGGTTAGGCCCGGTTCATCCTGACGCAGCCGCTCTGCCACAATCACGTCGCTGATGTCCACGGGTAGCGTGTCATTGATGCCATACTCTGCCAGGAGTGCAGCCATCAGCGTGAACGTCTCTTCGATATCCTTGCTCTGCACGCCTCTGGAATACAGCACAGCTCTTACCTCGAGCACGGCCGAGGACAGGGGAGTTATCCTCAGCCTTCCGGTCTTGTGCATCTCGAGTGCGGCGACGACCTTGGAGTGCCTCGCGTCCGACTTTCTCAGTCCGAAGAGAAAATCAGATTCTACGACTACTTGGGGTCCGGATTCAGAAGCCATTCTTCAGCCCTTCTTCGCGTGCCCCTGTCGAATGGAAAGTCACCCATGGTCCTGTCCAGTCTCGCAGCGGGGTCTGCGGGAACCGGCTTCATCAGGATGTCTTCGCCATATGGAACGATGTAGAACCTTTGGCCTCTGACCAACTTGAAGGTAGCCCTCACGCCTTTCGGAATGGTGATCCTGTATCGTTCGTCTACCTCTGCCAGTTCTGTACCCATGATTCTGGATTATCACCCGTATATTTAATTATTTGCCCGCAAATGGTTCATAGCGCCTCCGCCGGGGAATTCCACCCGCACGTACCTCTGGTAAGTCGACCGGCTGGACACGCCCCCCTCGGCAGAGTCCGACCTTCATCGTCCAAAAGCCCACAACACCATAAGCGGCAACTCTTCTCTCCAGAATGGGTCGCCGTGCGATCCGACCCGCTCGGTCATGACGACGTCCGCACCTGCATCGCGCAGAGCGGTCGCCCACCGCGTCGCGTTCTTGAGGAAGAACGGCTCCTGGGTGCCGGCGACGAGATACGTACGCGGCACCGATCGCGGCATGATTTCAGGAGGGCGGTAACCCCCGCCCGGCGAGGCGCAGAAGATCGCGCCGTAGACGTCCGGATGGCGAAGCCCGATGGCGAGTGCGAGCTCTCCACTCGCCGAGACACCGAAGACCGCGGTGCGCTCGGCGGGCAGCGCCACTTCGAAACGCGACCTCGCCCATCGCCGGAGGTCCTCGACAAAGAACTTCTCGTGTGCCGCGAACCGCACCGGGTCAAACGCCGGTGAGTACTCATGGAGCCGTAGCGTCTCATCGTCCAGCCGGTGTGCGCCGACGATCATCGTGGGCGGTACGTCGGCCGCCTCGAGGGCTCCTCCCCATTGCGCAATCAGCTGGCCGTCACCGGCGAACACGACGGCCTCGGGCGGATTACGTGGGACATACACCGTGACCTGACGACCGCCATCGTACTCGAGCGTCTCGGTGACGAGCTCTCCTTCGATGGATGACATCGTCGCTGGTGAGACTGCCTGTGATATTGGTCTTCTTCGATCGCGCCTCCGCCGGTCCATTTCATCCAGCGGTTGGCGAGAGCGATACTTGTCGGTCTGACCGTCTTCGGATTGCGAATAGCGGACTACAGGAATCTTCGGCCCGAACGGAAAAGCTCGGGGTCAGCTCGTCGGCGCTTAAACTCGTTCACTCGACATCGGGCTATCAGGGTCATCTTTCCCGTCTTTTGTGGGCGAACGCTCGAAGCATCGGGATGTCTTCCTGGAAGGCCTTCGCCAGCGTCTCCCTCAGCTCATCCGCTACCGCCTTCGGGGCACGCACGTAGACGTCGATTCCGGTCTTGTCACCTTTTGGGGTGTAGAGGAAGACCATCTTCAAGCCGGCATAGGCGCCCGCGAACTCCTCGCTGATGCGGGCCAAGGGAGGAATGGTTGTGATCCGTGCTTCCATCTTCGTCCATCGCCCTCCCCTCAGCACTTCGCAGGTCGCCTCGCCGGTTATCTCGTTCACTTGCTTCCACTTCATGTTTCGCAGACTCTCGCGGTGGGCTTGGGGGTGGAACTCGTTGTCCTTCATGATGAAATCCCAGAGGACGTCGATCGGGGCGTCGTATGTGCTTCCCTTGTCCTCGAAGTTGACGAAGTCCGCGGAATCCCGAGCATTTGCGGACCGGGCAGGCATGTTGGCATCACGATCGCGTTCGCCTAATATGGCGTTCGACGAATCGGTCGGCCACTAGTTGCCATGCTAGGGTTCAATGCGCCTACGCCGGGGAGAGTATCATCCACAGGCGGGCCATGGTCCTTGACTTGCTGGCGTCACGGAACGAAGTTCGCCGAAGTCACGGCAAGCCCCCAGTTCCTAGCCCTGATGCCTTGGCCGCCCCACGATTCGCGACCGCTGATTCTGGACGACGCCGGTACCGTTGCACTTGGGGCAACGCACGCTCTGGCCTGCGCCTGCTTTGATCGTGCCGGTTCCCTTGCAGTTCGGACATGGTCCCTTTCCCGCTGACATCGCGAGTTTGTTGCGTCCGGTCTCTTTTTACGTTTTCTGCCGTCGGCACCCGGCGAGTCGACAGGGAGGCTGCCAGCGACGGTTGAGTTACCGGAACCGCTTCGCCAAACGGATAAATAGACCGGGAGGGTATTTTCTCGGTCTTGCCAAGGTACGACTGCTGCGGGATGGTATACGAGAGCGGCCAGGCGCTCACGGAGCACATGCGATCGACCCACAACCTTGGCGGGTTCGCGGTCGCACTCTCCTGCTGCGGCAGCAACTTCAAGGAGGCGAAGGAGCTGAGCGCCCACGCCAAGGCCGCGCACAGGATAGAT
>CAYWSR010000333.1:0-1178 GCA_964460385.1 uncultured Occallatibacter sp.
CGATGATGTTATAACTTATGTTATACTTCCATTGTCGAGGAGGCTCGCCATGCCCACTACCACCAAAATCATCGCAATCGGCAATTCCGCCGGCATCATCCTTCCCAAGGAGACCCTGGCTCGGCTGAAGGTCGGGAAGGGCGATACGATCTGTCTGTCCGAGACTCCGATTGGCGCGCATTTGACTCCTTACGATGAGCAATTCATGCGTAAGCTGGAGGCCACAGAGAGAGTTATGCGGAAGTACCGTGACGCCCTTCGAAAGCTGGCGGAGTGATGGAAGAGCCGCTCTGGATGGACGTGACGGACGCATTGATTGCGCATGATCTTGAACTCACAGCGCACGGAGGGTCTGCGGGCGTTCGGGATGCCGGATTGCTTGATTCTGCGTTGGCAAGGCCGAAGAACATCTGGGCCTATGCTGAGTCCGCACCGTCGCTTGCCGTCCTGGCCGCCGCTTACGCATTCGGTATCTCTTCGAATCATCCATTTGTCGACGGCAATAAGCGGACGGCGCTGCTGGTTTCATTTGCATTCCTCGATGTGAACGGTCATGAAGTGACTGCCTCGCAGGAAGACGCATTTCTTACCATTCTTGGCCTCGCCGCCGGTGAGATTTCCGAGGGTGAACTGGCACTGTGGTTTGCGCGGAACACCGATGTGCGGTAGGCCTTTGCGGCGCCTGATTCCTCTTCAGCTGACAAACCCTCGCAGGTGCGGCTCACCGGCGAATCGGGCAGCTCCAATGGATCGTATTTCGGTCCTATCTTCCACAAATGCATTGTGATGAAGGACGTTGCTCCGGGTGAGGGCTGCCGGATAGAATCCCACCTGAGTCGAAAGCCCTTGAATGTCCGATTTGGCGACAACTGTCTTAGAGCGTCCGCCTGCGACAGGTTTGCTCGACCAGAAGATGAACAAGACCCGCGGGGTGATCAGCGGGGTCGCGGTTGTGGGCGCACTGGTCATCGGCCTGGGGTTTATCGGATTCCACTTATCTTCAGACCTGGCCGGGGTGACCGATACAACCCCTTGGGCCTATCTGCTGCTGGCGGCGGCGTTGCTGATCGCGCTCGGATTTGAGTTCGTGAATGGATTTCACGACGCGGCAAATGCAGTAGCCACCGTGATCTACACACATTCTCTGGAGCCGAACTTTGCAGTGGTCTGGTCGGGGA
>CAYWSR010000333.1:1188-3532 GCA_964460385.1 uncultured Occallatibacter sp.
GTGCAATCTTGCCGGCGCGCTGGCCTCGTCGGGCACGGTGGCGTTCACCGTGATCACGCTTCTGCCGGTGGAGCTGATCCTGCAAGTGAGCTCGGGCGCCGGCTTTGCCATGGTCTTCGCCCTGCTGATTGCCGCGATTCTTTGGAACCTGGGGACATGGTGGCTGGGCCTGCCGGCCTCAAGTTCGCACACCATGGTGGGCTCAATTATCGGCGTGGGCCTGGCGAACCAGCTGATGCACCTGCGAAGCGGCACGCTGAGTGCGGATTGGCACCAGGCGGCCAGGGTGTTTGTAGTCCTGGTGATTTCGCCGATCGTGGGATTCTCGCTGGCCGGATTGCTATTCCTGCTCAGCAAATGGCTGATCAAGTACCCGGCCCTGTATGAACCGCCGAAGAATGGCGCTCCTCCGCCATGGCCGATTCGGGGACTGCTGATTCTGACCTGCACAGGCGTCAGCTTCTTCCACGGATCGAACGACGGGCAGAAGGGCATGGGCCTGATCATGCTGATCCTGATTGGAACGGTACCGACGGCATATGCGCTGAATCACGGGTTGACCGCCAATGACTTGCAGGCATTCCTGGCTGCATCCGAGCAGGCGGGACACATCCTGGACCGGCATGTGGACCCGACGGGAGTTCCGGGAGCTGATCCGCGGGCAGCAGTTAAGGACTACCTCCGGACCCGGGAACTGCAGCCGGATACGATCGCGGCTCTCAGAGATCTAGTGGCCGACACCAGCCACGAGGTGTTGCTTTCGAGGGAGGCCAAGGCTCTTACAGCGAAGGAACAAACCAACATCCGCAACGACATGTATGTGGCCAGCGAAGCGATTCGCGTGATGCAGAATGATGGCAACGCGGCGTTCACGGCTGAGGAGAACGCGGCGCTCAAGAGCTACAAAGAGAAGATCGACAAATCGACGAAGTTCATCCCCAACTGGGTAAAGGTGGCTGTGGCTCTGGCACTGGGCCTGGGAACGATGGTGGGGTGGAAGCGGATCGTGGTGACAGTGGGCGAGAAGATTGGCAAGCAGCACCTGACCTACGCGCAGGGCGCGAGCGCTGGACTGGTTGCGATGTTCACGATCTTTGCGGCGAACCAATGGGGAATGCCAGTGAGCACAACCTACGTGCTGAGCTCGGGCGTGGCGGGCACCATGGCGGCCAACCAGAGCGGGCTGCAGCTTTCGACGCTGCGGAATATTGCGGTGGCGTGGGTGTTTACGCTGCCGGCGGCAGCGTTGCTCTCTGGCTTGCTTTACTGGCTGTTTCGCGCCATCCAGTAAACGTGCCCGCAGCAGATTTTCATCTGACGTTCATCGGGCTTCATTTGCCATTCATGTGGCTGTTATATCCATTGTTGAGTCCAGGCATTCCTTCCGAGGCACTGCCTGAGCAACTCTGACCCCTCTCATGGAGCCCCACAATGTCAGACCTAGCAACCGCACTCCCTGTGCGTCCACCTGCTGCCGCGCTGCTTGAAAAGAAGATGAACAAGAGCCACGCGAGGATCAGCGGCGCCGTGGTGATTGGGGCGATGGTGGTGGGCGTAGGCTTCATCGGCTTCCACATTTCGCAGGACTTCAATGGAGTGACCATTGGGAGCCTGTGGCCCTACCTGTTGCTGGGTGTGGCGCTGCTGATTGCACTGGGATTTGAATTTGTGAACGGGTTCCATGACACAGCCAACGCGGTGGCTACGGTGATCTACACGCATTCGCTGGAGCCGAACCTGGCGGTGGTCTGGTCGGGGATGTGCAACCTGGCCGGAGTGCTGACCTCCAGCGGAACGGTGGCGTTCACGGTTATCACGCTGCTGCCTGTGGAGTTGATTTTGCAGGTAAGCGCCGGGGCGGGGTTTGCGATGGTGTTTGCGCTGCTGATTGCGGCGATCGTTTGGAACCTGAGCACCTGGTGGCTGGGGCTGCCCGCTTCGAGTTCCCACACCATGGTGGGCTCGATCATTGGGGTGGGATTGACGAACCAGCTAATGAATGTGAAGACGGGGACTTCTGGCGTGGACTGGGAGCAGGCAGCGAAGGTGTTCAAGGTGCTGCTGGTATCGCCGATTGTTGGTTTCGGGCTGGCTGCCATTCTGTTTCTGCTTTCAAAGTGGTTGATCAAATATCCGGCACTCTATGAGGCACCCAAGACCGATGCCCCTCCACCGTGGCCAATACGGGGACTGCTCATTCTGACATGTACAGGTGTCAGCTTCTTTCACGGTTCGAACGACGGGCAGAAGGGCATGGGACTGATCATGCTGATCCTGATTGGAACGGTACCGACGGCGTATGCGCTGAATCACGCCGTGACTGCCCAAGGCGTGCAGGCGTTCA
>CAYWSR010000334.1:0-3450 GCA_964460385.1 uncultured Occallatibacter sp.
CCGCGGGCATCGACGGCCTCTTCCTCGAAGTCCACGACGACCCCGCCAACGCCAAGTCCGACGGCGCCAACGCCCTCGACCTCAAGCTCCTCAAACCCCTGCTCGAAACTCTTCTGGCCATCCATGCCGCCGCTCACACCAACCAAAGCTGAAATAAATCAATGGCCCTCAACAATCGACGCGTTCGCATCGCCAACCAAATCTTGGCAGCCTGGAAGTGGTGCCTTTCGTTTCGCAAGCGCGACTGGGACCTGTCAGATTACCCAATCATTTTCCGGACCCAGGAGCCAGATCCCACATCTCCTTATCACTCTCCCCGATTCAAACTGCACCGGCACATTGCAACCGTTGTGAACTGGAACCTGTCGGGGAACGGAGACTCGCATGAGGAAGCATTGCAATGTCTACGGAACAATTTTTCGGAAGCTAAGGCGAAAAAGATGGCAAACGGTGAACCCCTTCCCCGCCCCGGCACGCACGTCCCAATCGGTTTCCTTTCGCAGGAGCGAATCAATGCAAACAGGGAACTAGCAGACGACTTCACACATCGCGTCCTGGATCACCCAGAGGCTTGGATCTCAGACGGCTCCAGTCTCTGGGACTTCCATACCGAAGATACCAACGACGCCTATTACGCCAGGATCATGGCAGTCTATGGCGTGGATGTTTCAGATATCGAGTCCGCGAACCTGGCCGAGATATTGGAACGAATTGCATCTACGCAGCGAGACTCGCTCAATAGGAACTAGCGGCCGCTGCTGGCCGATGCGGCCTACTGCCCCTGCGTCCCCTCCGGCGACTCCGCCTCAAAAATCTCCTCGATCCGTTCGTCAAACAGCTTCGCCAGCTTGAATGCCAGCGGCAGGCTCGGATCGAACCGCCCCGTCTCGATCGCGTTCACTGACTGTCGCGACACCCGCAGCCGCTCTGCAAGGTCGGCCTGGCTCCAGTTCCGCTCCGCCCGCAACACGCGCAGCCGGTTCTTCACTGCGCTCTCCTCAACTGCAGCGACAGCGCAATCATCGCCGTCACCGTGAACACGTCGATGTTGAATACTACCGCCAGGCGAAGCGCCCGGGGATCGCTGAACACCGCAGCCAGCAGAGTGTCCGCCACCATCGTCGTCCCGATCCCCCACAGCAGCGACCGCATCACCAGCAACCGGATAAACTCGTCCGTCTCCCGCGTCAGATATTGGCTCACCACCCGAACCATCAGCATGATCGGAAAAGCCGGAAGCAGATACAGAACCATCACCAGGGACTTCGCGACCGTGCTGTGGTCGGCGGATTCATGCGCCACCGCGAGCATCACGACCGCCAACAGCATCAGGCTGCCAAACTTCGCGAGCGACCGCCGCTGCAGCGGGCTGAAATTGCGATTCCTGTGTAACGTCACTGCGATCAGCCAATCAAAAAAGTACATGGGGTGTTTCCTCTCCTAAAAGACAATGTAACTTTACATCGACGCCTAATCGATGTCAAGTGTGTTTTACATTTCTCGCAACCTTCGATCCGCTCCCGCCGTCCGACCTCGGTTCCCAGTTCTGTCCCGAATAATCCTGCTGTTAGCATCTCTCTATGTTTTCGCCAACTTGTCCCAGATCTCCGCGCGCCTCTGTTTTCGTTGCCTCTCTGTTCGCCCTGGCCGCGCTTTTTGCCCACGCCGCCGGCGTCTTCGCACAGCCAGCCGCCTCGGCGAAGGGCCCTGACCGCGCCCATATCGAGGAAATTCTCAACGGCATCACCCACGGTCACAACGTTGGCCAGGTGGCCATCTCGCCCGATGGCAAGCGTCTCGCCTGGATCGAGGGCCCCCGTTTAAACGGCGAGATCCACGTCGCCTCTCTCGACGACCTGAAAAAGAGCGAGCGCGTCACCGCTGCCTCAAAATCCGACCAGCACTGCCGCGACAGCCAGTTGGCCTGGGCTCCCGACTCCAAGACCCTCGCCTTCTTCTCCGACTGCGCCCGGCCCGGCGAGCAGCAGGACCTCTACCTCTCTCATCTCGACGGCAAGACCGCGCAGCGCCTGACCACGCTCAACGGCTATATTGAGGAGCCCGCCTTCTCGCCCGATGGCTCCCGCATCGCCTATCTTTATGTCGACGGCGCCACTCGCCCATCCGGCGCACTCGCCGCAATGAAGCCCCCGTCGGGCGTCATCGGCGAAGACGGCATTGAAGTCCAGCGCATCGCAGCCGCCCGCGTGGATGTCTCCAAGCCCGCGCCCGCGGAGATGGTCTCGCCCCCCAGCCTCCACGTCTACGAATTCGATTGGGCTCCCGACTCCAAATCGCTCGCCTACGTGGCCGCAGATCCCCCCGGCGAAAACAACTGGTGGGTCGCTAGGCTCTACACCCAGGCTCTCGGCGCGGCTCCCGTCGCCATCCTTGCCCCCGCCACCGTCGCCGGCTCGCTCCACGGCCTCCAGATCGCCGTTCCCCGCTGGTCACCCGACGGCAAAGCCATCGCCTTCATCGGCGGACTCATGAGTGACCAGGGCTCAACCGGCGGCGATGTCTGGATCATCTCGTCCGCTGGCGGCTCACCCCACAACCTGACTCCCTCGCGCCCCACCTCGCCCGCATGGATTGACTGGGACGGCAACGACCACATCTACGTCAGCGAACTCGCCGCCGGCAACAACCAGCTCGTCCGCATGCAGATCGTGGGCGACAAAACCGCCGACGGCGTCTCCTCCGCCTTCGCCGAGCCGGTTTTCAATATTCCCGCCTCAGTCGGCGACGGCCTTTTCAGCCGTGGCCTCTCCGCCACAGCGGGCCACACGCTCTTTGTCTTCTCCGCCAGCAGCTTTGACAGTGCCCCCGATTTCTATGGCGCGCCGACCGGCCTTCCCACCGCCACCTCTCTCGACGCCCTCCTCCATCTCTCTCACCTCAACGACGGCGTTCGTCCCAACTGGGGCCGCTCCGAGTCCCTCACCTGGAAGAACCAATCGTTCAACGTCCAGGGCTGGCTTACGCTGCCCAAGGAATACGACCCCGCGAAGAAATACCCGCTCATCGTGATCGTGCACGGTGGCCCCGGCGCCGCGGAAGGCTCGCAATGGAGCGGGTGGGGCAGCCTCGGTGCAAGTTCCTTCTCTGCGCTCGGCTACTTCGTCCTCCAGCCCAACCCGCGCGGCAGCTTCGGCCAGGGCGAGGCCTTCACCCAGGCCAACGTCAAGGACTTCGGTTACGGCGATCTGCGCGATATCCTCGCCGGTGTCGATGCCGTCGAGGCCCGCTATCCCATCGACCCGCAGCGCATCGGCCTCACCGGCTGGAGCTACGGCGGCTTCATGACCATGTTCGCCGTCACTCAGACTCACCGCTTCCGCGCGGCCGTCGCGGGAGCAGGCATCTCCGACTGGCTTAGCTACTACGGCGAAAACTCCATCGACCAGTGGATGATTCCTTTCTTCGGCGCCTCGGTCTACGACGCCCCCG
>CAYWSR010000335.1:0-3436 GCA_964460385.1 uncultured Occallatibacter sp.
TCGCTGGCGGGTTTCTCGCTGGGTACGGCGTCGGCGGTGCTGGCAGTCGGGACGACGGTCTATGCGGCGGGCGGCCCACCCTAAGCTTTTCGGATGCTCGCTCCCCCCAGTTCCGAGGGTGCCCCATCCTAGCTTCGCTAGGGTGGGAGTGAAGGATGTCGGAACCGTTACGGCTGAGCTGAACTGCATCGCTAACGCGCCCTCCCGACCTGACCCCCAGAATCCGTCCAATTTGGAATACGATTTGGACAAGGTTGGATTCAAAACCCGGGGACGGACGTTCCCCACAAACCTCAAGGGGGCTGGCGGCCAGCCCACCCTAAGCCCCCGAATGTTCGCTCGACAGGACCGAGGGTGCCCCGTCCTCCTGAGCCGGCCCTGAGCGAAGTAAATGAGGAAGTCGAAAGCCTGACTTCCTCGTCGCTTAACCCTCCTCTTTTCACCGCTACCCATCGCCTGAAATCTGTCATCCGCGTTTGCACATAATTAAGCCCTCCTGGCGCATAATCTGCCCATGAATGCAAAACCACCATCACGCCCTGGTCCCAAGTCCCTTAGTCCCTTAGTCCCTTAGTCCCTTAGTCCCTTGGTCCCTTGGTCCCTGTCCGCCGCAGACCACCGACCACTGAAAACTGAAAACGAACACCGGAGTGCCACCATGAGGACCGTTCGCAACATCACCGTTTGCGTCAGCCCCGAAATCTATCGCCAAACCAAACAGCTCGCCGCCAAATACCACACCACCGTCTCCGGCGTAGTCGCCTTTCTCCTCGAGCGGCTGCCCGACGCCCTGGAAAGAGCACGCTATCCCGTCGGTGGAGTCAAGCGAAAGTCCGTATCCATGCCAACTGCTGAACCTAAGCGAAAATCGTCCGCATCTATGCCAACTGTTTCGCCTTCCAGTATGCAGGCTTCAATGGCCCCGCAATCGCCGCAAGCCATTGCCACCAAAGAACTTCCACACGCCAAGCCCGGCGATTCTTCCGCCCCTGACTCAAAACTTGCCGCATTCGAGTTTTCGCCTGTAAAACTGCAAAACGCACTTAACCCATATATGTTTCATTTACTTATGAGTACAGCCACACCGCGATTACAGATTCTGTAAAACTGTAAAAAGCACTTAACCCATATACGTTTCATTTACATCCGAACCGCGAATACAGTTCCTGTAAAACTGTATGGCTGTATCAAGCAATCCGCCCCAGCTCCCTGTTCCCTGTTCCCTGCTCTCCAGACCCCAGACCCCAGACCCCAGACCCTAGACCCCAGACCCCAGACCCCGCCTTTCCGTCCCCACCGTTTCCCCTTCCGTAACCTTACTCAGGGCCGGATGCATCCAAAGGAATTGGTGCAGAAAACGGAGTTTCCGTCTAATCTCTTAATGGATGCCGGATTCCAGCGGCTCCCCCCTTGTATCGCCGCTCCACACCTGACCGTAGTCCGGAAAGCCACTTTAAACTCAACGAGATGCTGCCAATCGTTTCGGGACTTATCTTATGAGATTAGCAATTGCGTGTCTTGTGGCGCTCAGTGTTCCCGGCTGGGCCGCCAGCCCGACCAGTCAGTACATCTTCGGATCGCAAGCCGGACAGGCTGTGCCCACTTCGGGCCAATCCTGGACTGGATTAATGCCCCGAAACGACGTCAACGTGTGGGCCGCCAGCGCGACTACGGGAACCAGCTACGCTTTGATGCCGACGACGGGAACGTTCAGTACCTTCTGCGTCAATCTCTCGACGGCGCCCGGGACGGGAGCCAGTTGGACCTGGACACTTTCCAAGAACGGCCTCGATGAGTACGTCTCTGTGACGATATCCGGCACGCAGACGCAGGCCTGCGACCAGATCGATACCGCCGGTTTTGTTCCCGGCGATCTGGTCGCCCTGCATGTAACTCCAAGCGCCAGCACTGCTCCCACCTCCACCTTCGCGAGCTGGTACATCGTGCAAACGCCGGTCGTACCCGGCGAGACCATATTATTCGGTTCCCAGGGAGTTGGCGGTGCTCAGTATCTGTCGCTGGCTGGAAACAGCAGTTCGCTGTCAACAGAATCTGGCGTGGCAACCGTCATACCAACCGCGGGAACGGTGACGAAGTTCATTTCAGAGTTCGTAGGGACCGGTTCCTCCGTGACGGCTACATTGGATCAGAACGAGTCGCCTTCACCCCTATCAGTATCCTTGTCGACGTCGGGAACCTTCGTCGAGCAGCCGGGAAATCTAAGCGTATCCGCCGGAGACGTGCTCGATGTAAATGAGACCGGCATCACGGCATCCTCGGCTGTATATACGAGCGTAGTCTTCGTGCCAAGCGTTGCCGGTGAGTTTGTGATCCCCACCGCTCGCAGCGTGGCAACCGACGCCGATCCGATCTTCTATCTTCCGATCACCGGTAGAGGATCCGACAGCCTCCAGTCCGTGGAGGCGCAAGCGCAACAGATTGGCGGAAACACCCAAATCGATTCCATTTTTGCCAGGACAGTGATTGCACAAGGAAGCGGCGCTCAATATGCGCTAACCCTGCGCGATAACGGCGCAAATACAGCGCTCAGCGCGACGCTGAGCGGGGCCAACCTGACGGCTTGCACCACCAGCGCATCCGTGGTCGGATGCAACCCCGGGTCTGCGATTACTGTAAACAATTTCGATCTTCTCGATACGTCCGTTGTGCCTACCGGGAGCCCCGTCAATTCGGTCATAAATGTGAGCTACCTTGCCTATGTGCCGCAGTTGGCGTTCACCACCGGGCCGCCGGCAACGGGGACAGCAGGGACGGCGCTGAGTTCGGTCGTTGTGCAATTACAGGATCAAAATGGAAACCCGGTGAGCGGGTCAACGGCGCAGGTGACAATCAGCTCCAGTCCCGCTGGAGTCAGCGGCACGCTTACGGTGGCTGCCGTCAACGGCGTGGCCACCTTCAACAATCTTGTCTTCACGACCTCGGGCAGCTACACGTTGACGGCGACCGCATCCGGTCTTCCCAGCGTAACCAGCACCTCGGTCTCCATCGCAGCCGGTCCTGCGAATATGTTGGCGTTTACGTCCGCTCCGTCGACGGGGACTGCGGGAACGGCGCTGAGTTCCGTAACCGTGCAGGTTGAGGATGCGAACGGGAACTTGGAAACCGGGTCCTCGGCGCAGGTGACGATTAGTTCCACGCCCGCGGAAGTTGGCGGCACGCTAACCGTCAATGCAGTGAACGGCGTGGCGACGTTCAGCAACCTTGTCTTCACTGCATCCGGCAGTTACACACTGTCGGCGGCCTCGAGCGGGTTGGTGACCGCGACCAGTGGCTCGATTTCCATCTTCAGCGCTCCGCCATCTCAGTTGGCCTTTACCGCCGGCCCTGCGCCTGCTGGAACAGCAGGAACGGCGCTGATTTCGGTCGTGGTGCAGGTCGAGGATGCGTATGGAAACCTGGTGACCGGGTCTTCGGC
>CAYWSR010000336.1:0-3339 GCA_964460385.1 uncultured Occallatibacter sp.
TCTATGAAAAAGGCCGCACCTGTCCATAGGTATTTGCGAATAGTTGCCGACAGACTTCTATTCGTGCTCTTGGCACACAAGGGTGATCCGAATCCCGGCCGCTCCATCTGAGAAGGCCCTCCCGGGGTCTTGCGCATATCCCCGGTGGACATAGGATGAACGAGCTAGCCGGGTTCTCCTTGCAACCGTCGCAAATACCTTGGCCCGTAGCCGTAGTCGTGGCCGTGGAAAAGTGGGAAGCGTTCTTCAGCTTTCCACTTTTCCATGGCCTGCTTTCAGCCGCGTGCGAATAACTCCTCGTCAAAACACACCCCGTGGTGCAGCAGTGCCCACACCACGGTCAACAACTTCCTCGCCAGTGCGATCCTGGCCACCTGCGCCGGCTTCCTCGCCCGCAGTCCCGCATAGTAGCTTCGCGCTCCGGGCGACGACCGCGCCGCCACCTGCGTCACCTGCAGCATAATCCAGCGCAGCGTGTTCGATCCCTGGTGCGTGATCCCGCCGCGCTTGCGCTTGCCCGCCGACTCCCGCACCACCGGCGTTAAACCCGCATAACTGGCCAGCGCACGCTTGTTTCCAAATCGCTTCACATCCCCCAGCTCCGCCAGTATCACCATCGCCGAGTATGCCCCGATCCCCGGCACCGTCTGCAAACAACGCGCCCGCGCATCGGCCGTCGCCATCCGCTCCAGCTCAGCCGTCTGCGCGTCCAGCTCGACATCCAGATGGTCCACCTCCCGTAGCCACGTATCCACCACCAGACGGCCCGCCACACTCAACTCCAAGCCTGCCAGCCATGCTCGCCCGCGCTTGCCAAACACATCCGTTACCGGCTTCTTGAATCCCTCCTGGTGCAGCACCGCCTGCAACTGGTTCTTGGCCCGGGCCCGCTGACGGCCAAGCCTGATCCGCAGCCGAACCAGCAGCCGAAGCTGCTGCGTTGCCTCATCGGCCATCCACGCCTCAGGCAGCAAATCGCACCGCGACAAATGCGCCAGGGTCTCGGAATCCACACGATCGTTCTTCAACTTCGCCGACGCTATGGCCTTCACCCGCTGCGGATGCACCATCACAAGCCGTTCGGACTCCGCACGCGTCGCCCGCGCAAACGCAGGCCAGAACCCGCTCGCCTCAACCACCACCTGCCGAGGAACAGGCAACTGACGCAACCACGATCGCAACGCGTCGCCCTCGTTCACCACCTGCCCCTGCTTGAACACCTTCCCGCTTGCACTTACCGCCGTTAAGTAACAAAATCGTTGGTGAAGATCTACTCCTACGTGGGTCTTCATGGCGTACCTTCCTCCTCTGTAGTCTCTGTGCCTCGAGCACATATCAGGAAGGTACGCCTCTTTTCATCCCATCTGAGCGAACGGGGCCCCAGGCGTTCTCTTCAGCCCCGGGGCCCCCAAAGAGCGGTCTTTGCTCTTTGGGGTGGAGCTCGGGGGTGGTGAGTCGAAGGACCTGCGGTTGCTTTGGTCGTTCTTCGACGAAATTCAGACGAGTGGCAGTGTTTGACCAACACGTGTCATGGCTACCCGCATGGGCCGCGTCGGAGGTCGCACATGCGCATTTTCCTCGCGAATATCTTTCACGGCCGCAAGTCGAATGCCGGCCTCGGGCTCCCGTCCATGTAAAACGGCACCGAGACGTGATCGTGCACAATTCTCCAGCCATCGCTCTGCCGCTCGAAAGCCAGCGTCGACCGCATCCAGAAATCGACCTTCGCTTCCGCTCCCCTCCTCGTCCCGCTCAGCCGCAAAAAACCGTGGCCAAACGCGAAATCCCCACTCACTGTCAGCTTGAAATCGCGCGACTCAATCTCCACCGGACCCTCCCAGCTATCGAGCCATGCCTGTTTTTCTTGCGCATCGACGCCGCGATAGGCGAGCGGCGGCGCCAGGCTGAACACTGCCGCAATCGCCGCGCCCTCCTTGTCGTGGTGCGCCTGGTGGCGCGCATCGATCAGGGCCAGAATCTCCGCCTCATCGACTGAGACGGGAACGTTCAACGTTGCTGTTGTCATGGTGAAACCTCCTCGGGGATTCAGGTTTTTTTGAATTCTCTTACCGCGCTGTTACGTCGTCGGAATCAGTATCTCTGTAACCAGCTTGTCCCCTGCCGTGGTCTGGGGATCGCTCACGTAGCTCTCAATACAAAAGTCGCTTCTCATCTCCATGCCTCTCTGCGCAACAATCTCAAACACCCTTCGTGTCGCTGCCGGCAGGTCGGAATAAGGCCCGGTCAGCACATACCGGCTGTACTTGCCGCCACCGAACCGCTCGTATTGCAGCCCCTCGGGCAGTTTCTTCGGCTTCTCCAACACCACAAATCCCGCGCGATATGTATTTGGGCTCGTCTTGTAGAGGCTCATCCTCCAGGCGATCTGACTCTTCTCTGCGAGCTGCGCAGCCAGCCTTATCGCCACCTGCCACGCCTCTGGCGCGACCTTCGGGATCGGCCCCGTCTTCTCCACAAACACGTAATGCGTTTCCGGCCACTGAACAATATCGCCACTCTCGGTCAGGTTCATCATCCCCTCCTTTGATGTTGAAAAATGCCGGGCTTTGATCTCTTCGCAAAATCAGCGCCCGCCGCTCACTGCAGACGGAAAGCTGGATTCCTCACCGAAATAACACTCGATGGCCTCCACCTTTTCGTCTGTGACCCGGAGGTACTCCACGTTCCGAAACGATTTACCGTTCTTGGTCCGGCAAAGATACTTGACAAACGCGTCGTTGCGGTTTCCGATCACCCTCTCCAGTTCAAACCGATCGATAAAATTGATCTGGCTCTGCCAGCATTTCGTTTTGAATTCGCTCTTACTGATGTGGTCGTCACCGGCCGCGCTCGAAAAGGTGAAATTGTCGGCAAGCAGAGCATCGACCGGCCCCCACTTCTTCTGCTCCCATGCCGCATACCACTTCCGGATGAGCTGCTCTTTTGCCGCATCCAGCCCTATCCCCGCATGCTCGCTTGCCGCTCCCGGCAAGCTCACCGCTCCAGTCAGTGCGCAGACCCCTGCTCCCAGCAGGTGCCGGCGCGACATTACAGCCCTCGTCATAGTCGATCCTCCTTAATTGCTTTGATCTTCTTAGTGCTGATGTGTCGCGGAATCATCGTGTATGGCCGAACTTCCGTCAGACCAATGGTCGACTGGAACCATAAAAATCGTCTCCGGCTCCGGTCCCTCGTGATGATCCGTATCGAGCACAACCGGCGAACCGTCCAGGTTCGCTCCCCAGCTCGCCGCGCCCATGCGGGGCAGATGAAACATCAGATGTGGATGCCAGTGCCCGCCATCATCGCCGAGATATTGGTTCTTCGACATCATGTACG
>CAYWSR010000337.1:0-3339 GCA_964460385.1 uncultured Occallatibacter sp.
TTCGGTAAACCTCGGAGAATGGAACGCCCCGGGTTGGCCGCGGCCTTCCCATCTAGCCTGGTGTAACTCCGCCAGTTGTCGCAGCATCGCAAGGGCCTCTTCCGCGCTCTGGGCAACTCGCACTGTGCAGGCGCCGCTAATTTCCTCGTATTCACGCTGCGTACGGCGGACGTTATGCCGGGTTTTCGACGATAGGCTGCTGAGAAACTCGACGGACGGATCGCGAAACCTGCTGAAGTCGATGTAATACGACGGCACCTCCGTAACCTCATTGTTCCCCAGAGAACTAGCCAGAATTCGGATGGCATCTTGCTCCACGGCTCCGAGTACCAGCAGTTCGTCCCATTTGCGGCTGCGCAGAAACGTTACCAACGCTTCAGCCACCTGCTGTTCATACTCGGGGAGGCTCAGTAAGGAATTGAACTCAAGGCATGTCGATTCGGCTTCGTTCTCACCGGCGCAATTCAGATATACCCGGCGCAGCGGGATACCCCGTACCCACTGCGTGCGCCAAACCAAAAGACAGCAGCCCACCACCTCGCCGCCGGCGGTGAACGCCAGGAGATCGGGGTTCAGTTGTTCGCCATACGTTTCCAGCCAGCAAGTTACCCACTCCCGGGAAATAAAGAACGACGCCGCGGGACACATGGTGTGGATGCGCTCCCAACTAGGGGCGAAGTCGGACCATTTGCGCCAATTCGACGTCCGTGCTGAAATCTCAGCCATCAGCTTGCATTCTCCCATGCTGCAATCCAAGGACTGCCGGAATCGGGGTTCCGTCAGGCCAAAGGGAGGCCGAGCCAGGCGCCGGGCGTTTATCTATTGAACTAAACCGCTTTGCGGTAATGGTCGATTCGCACCTCCTCGAAGATCCGCCATAGCGTGGCGCGAGGCTCCCTGAAACACTGGATTAGGTTATTTCCCCAAATGACCAATCCAGCACCCTAAGGAGCCTTCGCATGACACCACTACGTCAACGCATGATCGAGGACATGCAGTTGCGCAACTTCTCTCCCACGACGCAACGCAGCTACGTCCATTATGTCGCCCACTTCGCCAAGTATTTCCACCGCGACCCCGCCCAACTCGACCTCGAAGCCGTCCGCCAGTACCAGATCTACCTGTCCCAGGAGCGCAAGCTCTCTCCTCAATCCGTCAACACCTTCGTCTCCGCCGTCCAGTTTCTTTACCTCGTCACCCTGGAGATGCCCTGGGAGCCGCGCGCCTTCACCCGCGCCCGCGTCGACCATAAGCTTCCCGTCGTTCCCGCCCCCCTGGAGATCCAGTATTTCCTCGAAAACGTCACCGGCGTCAAACACCGCGCCATTCTGCTCATCGGCTACGGCGCCGGTCTCCGCATCTCCGAAGCCATCGCCCTCAAACCCTCCGATATCGACAGCCGGCGCATGCTTCTGCGCGTCGAGCATGGCAAGGGCGGCAAAGACCGTTACGCCATGCTTTCCCCCTGCCTGCTCGAAATCCTCCGCACCTACTTCCGCATCTTCCGCCCCAGCCCTCCCTGGCTGTTTCCCTCCTGGCGTCCCCATAAGCACGTCTCCGCCGGCGCCGTGCAGACCGCCTGCCACGAAGCCTGGAAGCGCAGCGGCCTCGGCAAGCACGTTTCTCCCCACACGCTCCGCCACGCCTTTGCCACCCACCTGTTGGAGAGCGGCGTCGATACCCGCGTCATCCAGGCCTTGCTCGGCCATACCCGCATCGATACCACCGCCCGCTACACCGCCGTCTCGCCGGCCACCATCGGAAAAACCGCCAGCCCGTTGGACCTGCTGCTGCATTCCTCCAAGCGCACCACGGCCAAAACCTGATGCCCACGCCAACCCCCGAGTTGGCCGACATCTTTCGACAATTCGGCCCCGCTTACCGGCGGACCCATTCGCTGCCCCTGCATCACCACCGCGTCATGCAGGCCATCGAAGCCTGCCGCACTCCGCGGTTGGGCGGCGTCCTCGAATGGTGCGACCAGTGCCAATACTCGCACACCCGCTATCGCTCCTGCCGCGACCGCCATTGCCCCAAGTGCCAGGGCGCGGCTCGCGCCAAATGGTTAGAGCAGCGCACCGCCGAGTTGCTGCCCACCGATTACTTTCACGTGGTCTTCACCCTCCCCGAGGAGATTGCCTCCATCGCCTTCTACAACCAGGAGGCCGTCTACGACATGCTCTTCCGCATCGTCGCCGGCACGCTGCTCTCCATTACCGCCGACCCGCAACGCCTGGGGGTGGAATCCGGCTTCTTCGCCATTCTCCATACCTGGGGACAGAACCTTCACTTCCATCCACACCTGCACTGCGTCGTTCCCGGCGGCGGCATCTCCCCGGACCATGACCGCTGGATCGTTGGCCGCCGTAAATTCCTGCTGCCCGTCAAGGTTCTCAGCGCCCGCTTCCGCAGTCTCTTCCTGAAAGCCCTCCGTCACGCGCATGCTAAGGGACAACTCCACTTCTTCGGCGACCTTGCGCCGCTTGGCGGTCCCGGAGCTTTTGCCCGCTACCTAGCGCCCCTCCAATACAAGAAATGGGTGGTCTACGCCAAGGCCCCCTTTGGCGGACCACACCACGTCCTGGAGTATCTGGGCCGCTACACCCATCGCGTCGCCATCTCCAACCGCCGTCTGCTGGCTCTGGAAAACAGCCAGGTATCCTTCGAGTGGAAGGACTACCGCGACGCCGCCAAATCCAAAACGATGACCGTCCCAGCCGAGGAGTTCCTCCGCCGCTTCCTCCAGCATGTGGTCCCGCCTGGCCTGCAACGCATCCGCTACTACGGCTTCCTGGCCAACTGCCACCGCAAAACCAAACTCACGCTCTGCCGCCAACTGCTTGCCACCGCCTGTTCCCAACTGCTGCCCCGGCCTGCCGACTGCCGCGACTTCCAGGCAGCGCTCACCCGCACCAACCTCCGGCTCTGCCCGCAGTGCGGGAAAGCAGTCCTCATTCGACTGCCATTCTTCCCGCCCAGTTACGGCCCCGTTCCGCTCCGTGTGGATAGCTCATGATCTCTTCCGGCCCTAACCCGCATGCGTCCCGGCGCTGCCTTCCCGGCAGGGCATACTCTACGTGTGCCCACACCTCATCCGGCGCCGTTGCCGCGCCCATCGCTATGCCAGATCGCCTGCCGGAATCGCGACTCCGCCGCCAACCGAATGGACTTCTCCTACCCGCCCGCCCCTTCGGCGGCATCCTCAACCCCACCTTCGCCTCCCATCAACCTCACACCACCACCCTCAAAACAGAACAATACCCATTAAAGATCGACTCCCGCGCCAAGGTTTAGTTCACTGCACGGTTTGCTCACTTTCGCGGCCTCCAAGCCTGTCTC
>CAYWSR010000338.1:0-3329 GCA_964460385.1 uncultured Occallatibacter sp.
TGGAGAAAAGAAAAGCCATGTTGACCCCCACCGTAGACAACATCAACCGACTGCTGAACCTTGCCCTGGAAGACCCGGCAGGCAAACAGGTGCTCGCCAAAGACTGGCGCGTGTTCATGACCACACACTTTGCTCTCGACCCCGAGCAGAGGCGTAACCTGGAGGCCGGAGGCGGCATACCAGCGGATCGCGTCGAGGCGATTCAGCGCGCCGTCACGAGCGTGGTGGAGAACGGCGGGGCCATCCGCTTGTCTGGAGGCGACCCGGGCCTTCTTGTTGTCAAGCCCAAGAAAGCCGGCGATCCGGACGCCAGTTGCACCTTCCAGATCAAGAGCTTCGTCTGCCACTTTGAAGTATGAAGCGGTTCCGGGGTCGATGTGCCCCAAGTCCAATGTTTTCAGGTCGCCGCGACCAACAGGAAGCGGCGACCTTCCAGAAGGCTGGAGTGCGGATCCACCCTTCCTCGAAGCTACGTTAGGTCTCCCAAGCCACGCCTAGAGCCAGTTAAACAGCAGATTCTGCTCAAGATACTCGCATCTTGAAAAAGTGAGTGTAATACGCTCATATTTTATGCATCGTTTATGCTATACTGTCATCAGATCGATTGACTGGCTGGGCCTGGAGGTCCGGCCGCTGTCGATTCCGAATTATCGATCTGGAGGATGAATGCAATGGCAATTACTCGTTGGGACCCGTTCCGTGAAGTTGTGACGATGCAGGATCGCCTGAATTCGCTGTTCCGCGCCATGAACGACGGGGAGAGCCCGCTGACGACTGCCAGTTTTGTGCCGGCGGTCGATATCTATGAAGACGCGCAGAAGGTTGTGTTGAAGCTCGAAGTTCCGGGCATCGATGAGAAGGACCTGGACATTCGCGTGGAGAACAATACGCTGACCGTGAAGGGTGAGCGCAAGTTCGAGAAGGAAGAGAAGGAAGAGAACTTCCACCGGATTGAGCGGCGTTACGGGAGCTTCTTCAGAGCTTTCACGCTGCCCAGCACGGTGAACACGGAGAGCGTGCAGGCGAGTTATAACGCCGGTGTTCTGAAGCTGGAGCTGGCGAAGAAGCCCGAGGCGCAGCCCAAGCAGATCAAGATCAACGTGGGCGGCCAAGCCCGAGTGGAAGAGCCGGAATTAGCTGGGGTGCGGTAAGAACAGTTCACAGTTCGCAGTTCACAGTTGTCAGTTCTCTGGTGTGATGGCTGCGGCTGTGGCCGATTCGAGCAACGCGCCGGAGGGCTATGCGATTTTTCCCTCCGGCGCTTCTGTTTTGCGCAACAAACGGGATAGGAAGAGAATCTTTGTGAATAGGAACTGCCGCGCGGGAAGCAGGCAGAAAGAGCTGGAAGCCAGGAGCAGGGAAGATGGCGATTCGTTGGGACAAATTCACGGTGAAGTCGCAGCAGGCGATGCAGCAGGCGCAGACGCGCGCTGCCGAGCTCGGCAACCCCGAGGTACTGCCAGTTCATTTGCTGCTGGCGCTTATTGAGGACCGCGAGGGCGTGATCCCTGCTGTGCTGGAAAAGATTGGTGTGCCCACCGAGCGGCTGGAGAGCGACCTGCACCAGATCGAGGAGAAACTGCCTCGTGTGGCAGGATCGTCCAGCCAACCCGGCTTGAGCCAGGCGCTCAACAAGGTGCTGGAACAAGCCTCTCGCGAGGCCACGAACTTCAAAGACGAGTACGTGTCCACAGAACATTTGTTATTGGGCGCGGCTCACTTGAAGGGCGATGCGGCGCACGATGCGCTGCTGGCGCTAGGCGCGACGCACGAAGCGATTCTGAAGGCGTTGACGGCCGTGCGCGGGTCGCAGCGCGTAACGGACCAGAATCCCGAAGGAAAGTTCCAGGCGCTGGAGAAGTATGCAAAGGACCTGACGGAACTCGCGCGGCGCGGCAAGCTCGATCCGGTGATTGGGCGCGACGAGGAGATTCGGCGCGTGATCCAGGTGCTGAGCCGACGGACGAAGAACAATCCGGTGCTGATTGGCGAGCCGGGCGTGGGCAAGACGGCGATTGTGGAGGGTCTGGCGCGGAGGATTGTTTCGGGCGACGTGCCGGAGAGTTTGCGCGACAAGCGGGTGATTTCGCTCGACCTCGGATCGATGCTGGCCGGGGCAAAGTATCGCGGGGAGTTTGAAGACCGCCTGAAGGCCGTGCTGAAGGAGATCGAAGAGTCGAACGGTCAAGTCGTGCTGTTTATCGATGAACTGCACACTCTGGTTGGCGCGGGCGCGGCAGAGGGCGCGATTGACGCGAGCAACATGCTGAAGCCGGCGCTGGCACGCGGTGAGCTGCGAGCCATCGGCGCGACCACGCTCAATGAGTACCGCAAGTACATCGAGAAGGACAAGGCGCTGGAGCGGCGGTTCCAGATTGTGTATGTGGGCGAGCCGAACGTCGAGGATACGATTGCAATTCTGCGGGGACTGAAGGACCGATATGAGGCGCACCACAACGTGCGCATCAAAGACTCGGCAATTGTCGCGGCGGCGACGCTGTCGCATCGTTACATCAGCGATCGGTTCCTGCCGGACAAGGCAATTGACCTGGTGGACGAGGCCGCGGCATCGCTGGCGATTCAGATTGGGTCGGTACCCACAGAGATCGACCAGCTTGAGCGTGAGAAGACCTCGCTCGAAATCGAACGCGAGGCACTGAAGCGCGAGACCGACTCGAACAGCATTGCCCGGCGCGACGAAGTGGAGCGCGAGCTGGCAACGCTGACGGAAAAGATTACGGCGTTGCGCGCCCGGTGGACCAAAGAGCGCGAAGCGATCAGCCGAATCAGCGAGCTGAAGAAGCGGATTGAGGCGCTTCGCTTTGAGGCGGAAGACCAGACGCGGAAGGGACAACTGGAGCGGGCTGCGCAGATCCAGTATGGCGAGCTGCCGAAGCTGGAAGCAGAGCTGAAAAGGCTGGACGCGGAGCAGGCTGGGAATGCAAGCGTCGCGCGGATGCTGAAGGAAGAAGTCGATGAAGAGGACATCGCGGCCATCGTGAGCAAGTGGACGGGGATTCCTGTGTCTCGGATGCTCGAAGGCGAAGTGAAGAAGCTCGTCGAGATGGAGCAGCGGCTGAAGGAGCGGGTGATTGGGCAGGATGCGGCACTGACCGTGGTCGCGAATGCGATTCGGCGTTCTCGCGCGGGGCTGAGCGATCCGCGGCGGCCGATCGGCAGCTTCATCTTCCTGGGGCCGACGGGAGTGGGCAAGACAGAGACGGCACGGGCGCTGGCTGAGTTTCTGTTCGACGACGAGCAGGCACTGGTGCGGATCGACATGAGCGAGTACATGGAGAAGCACGCCGTGGCAAGGCTGATCGGCGCGC
>CAYWSR010000339.1:0-3313 GCA_964460385.1 uncultured Occallatibacter sp.
GGGGGGGGGGGGGATGAGTGGGCGGGGGACGAGCGGGCGGCCTGTGTGGGATCTGCGGTTGTTCTTGAACGAAATTCGAGGACACCACACTAGCTTGAAATTCCATCATTCCTCGCATACTGTTGCATAATTCGGTCGTCCATACCTTGGAGACCCTCTCATGAGAACACTGCCTTGCGTTCTGTCGATGTCTCTGCTCCTCGCTGCCTACGCCGCGCCCGCTCAGGAAGAGCGCCATACCGAGGCGCAACAGGACGGCCTTCTCGGGCCAGTCAAATCAGTTGCAACCACCATCACCAGGTCACCCGTGAAGTGGGCACAGCCTGGCGGGCCTGCCTTGGTGCTTCTGGCATCGTGCCGTTATTGCGCCTACGACCCCGATGGAACCCGAATCAAGTTTGGACAGATCGTCGACGGCAACTTTTCCGGTGACCTGATCTCGCTCCGCAGCGACGGCGATGGAAATGTCACTGGCAGATCTGTTACCAGTACCTTCACGGGCCAGGTGGTTCGGGTCGAAGTCGATGGGCCATTCGGCAAAACCCAGGAAACCGATTACATACAAACTCCGGACAACACCTATTTTCAGCAGATCATCAGCTACGACCAGTACGGTCACATGCACGACTGGCTCTCTCTCGACAGCAATGGGAAGCAGCTTTCGCACACCGTCACCAATAGGCTCAAAGACGGCACCCTCACCGAGCAGTCAACCTGGGACAAGAACGGTGAGCTAAGCTACCAGCATTTTTACGATCCGGAAACGGACCTGGACCGATTCATCTTGTTCGATGAATCGGGAGCGGTCAAACTCACCAGGACGTTCGCGCATGGAAAGGTCATTTCGTTCTGGGAGCAGCCCGGCCCGCCGCGTGACCATGAACAATTTGGCGAGAAGTTCACTGAACCGAAGGGCGACGGAAATGTGGATGTCTTCCATTGCCCCAGCGAAGGCAAGTGCGACCGCACCCGCGTCCACTACGAGTATCTCGACCCGGCAAAAAAGCGCAATCCGACCAGCGCCGAGTGGCGCGACGCAGACGGCAAACTTCTTTACGCTGCATATTGTGAGTACGAGATCGACTCCGCCGGCAACTGGACGCATCGCAAGGTCTGGGTCTACCCTTCCGGACAAGGCGACCGTGCCCTCTACGAGGAGGACGCCCGCACCATCACCTACTGGTAGAGACTAGAAGCAAGTTGGCCGATACCCCTCTCTGCCCGAAGCGCTGACTGCTGCATGCAATGCCTCGAGCCGCGTCGGCCCCACCCAGGACTCGGCTAACATAGTCTCGTGACGACCTTTCCCCCGGCCCGCGTCCTCTCCGTCCTTCTCTTTGTGCTGCTCCTCGCCTGCGCACGCCCGCTTGCCGCCTACTCCCTCCTCACCCACGAGCAGCTCATTGACCTCACCTGGCAGGACTCCATTGTTCCGCTTCTCCTCAGCCGCTATCCCAATCTCACCTCCGCGGATCTCGAACACGCCCGCGCTTACGCCTATGGCGGATGCGTCATTCAGGACATCGGTTACTACCCCTTCGGCAACGGATCGTTCTCCAACCTCACCCATTACGTGCGATCCGGAGACTTCGTCGTCAGTCTATTTCGCAACGCAGAAAACGCCGATGAGCTGGCCTTCGCCGTCGGCGCGCTCTCTCACTACATCGGCGACTCCATCGGCCACTCTGAGGCCACAAATCTCGCCGTCCCCATCGAATTCCCCGCCCTCGCCCGCAAGTACGGCCGCGTCGTCAGCTACGCCGAAGGGCGTCATCAGCACGTCCGGACCGAATTCGCATTTGACATCGACCAGATCGCCCACCATCGCCTTGCGCCTCTTCACTACTTGCGCCACGTCGGCCTGCGAGTCCCTGTCCGCCAGCTCGCCCTGGCCTATTACCAGACCTACGGCATTAACGAGGACTTCGGAAAGACCGGCCGCCGCATCAACGTGCGCGCCTACCGTTTTGCCGTCCACGCTCTCATTCCCCGCGTCGCCTATGCCCTCACGCTTCTCCATCGCAGCCACGAGCCGCCGGAGACCCCGTCACCCGACCTCGACACGATCCAACAGGAGGTCGCCGCGGTCGCATCCCGCGACAACTGGGATCATTGGCGTCGCAAGGCCGGCATCGGCACTTATATGCTCGCAGGCATCCTGTTTGTCATCCCCAAGGTCGGTCCGCTCTCCCTCGCCGCCATCAAAGGCCCCACCAGCGCCACCGAGGCGGACTACCTCCACAGCGTCGTCCAATCCACGGCGGTGCTCCGCCGCGCCCTCGCTCGCTTCACACCGCCGGCCTCCAACCGCCCCACTGCTCAAGCCCCCGCGAGCGAATCACGCACCGCACAACAGGCCCAATCGTCCGGCCTGCCACCCGGCTCCGGCTCAGCCGCGCTCACCACTTTTTTCAGTCAGTTCCGCGATCCCCACCATCCCCTGCCCAACCGCGACCTCGACACGGGCAGCGTCGTCAAGCTCGGCGGATATCCCCTCACCGACCTCACCTTCGCCGCGCTTCTCCATCGGCTCACTCACCAGCCCAGCCATCCCATTCCACCCGGAATCAAGTCCGACGTCCAGGCCTACTTCGCCAATCCTCCCGCCGACGTCGTAAGCCACCAGCCGCCGGAACTCTGGGCACAGGTTCAGGCCGATCTCCTCGTCCTCGCCACTATGCCCACCAGCAATGAGCCCGCGCCCTACCCCACGTATGGCGAGGAGCTCAACACCTCGAAATGACCTCTCAGTCCGTCTCCTTACCCTCTCAGAAATATTGTGCTGTCATTGCGAGCAATGCAGGCAATGACAGCATTGCTAGCAGAATCATGCTACACTTCCTCCATGGCAACCATCACCATCCGCAATCTCGACGAGAACCTCAAGCGCAAACTCCAGGTCCGCGCCGCCCTCAACGGCCGCTCCATGGAAGCCGAAGCGCGTGCGACTCTCTCCAAATCGCTCAACAAGAACCAGACAGCACTAAGGCAGGGCCTCGGGACCGCGATTCGCAAACGATTTGCCCGCTTTGGCGGAGTTGAACTTCAGATTCCGCCACGCCAATTCTCCAGCCGCCCGATTCTCAAGTTCGACGAATGATTCTGCTCGACACAAATGTGATCTCTGAACTGTTGCGCAAGCGGCGCGAACCGGCAGTTGCAGAGTGGCTCGATAAACAACCGCGTGAAGAGCTTTGGACTGCCTCCGTTGTCCTCGCCGAACTCCTCTCCGGCATCTCACTGATGCCAACGGGACGGCGGCAAAGAGCTTTGGGTGAAGAGGTCGAGCGGATGATCTCTGTGGACTTTCAAG
>CAYWSR010000340.1:0-3293 GCA_964460385.1 uncultured Occallatibacter sp.
GGGTCGATGACGGTACAGAGGTTGGAGGGCAGAATTGCTGCAAATGGATTTCCCACTGCGCATCGCATCGCGCGGGGGCAGGCAAGGAGAACATAGCCGCTCGAAGCTGAACTGCGGTCTTCGACCCAACGCGCCAGATACAATTGCAGGATGGCGTTACCAACCCACGGGGAAGAGCCCCAGCGGTGCATTTGCCGCTCGGCAGGGCGGCCGGCATGAAGAGCGTCCTCCGCCTCCTGCGGTACGGGTTGCCCTACTCTCTGGAGTGGCTGCCGGGGGTATTGCTGCTGGCCGCGGTGGGTGTTCTGGACACTTTTAGAGTCCTTCTGCTGCAGCCGATTTTCGACCAAGTTCTCAGGCCGGACGCGCCCGAAGGCCCCATCCTTCTCGGTCTCGCCAATAGCCGGTGGCACTTCGACCTCCGCAGCCTCATTCCCCATTTCCTGCACATCCACAACGCCTGGAATGTAGTGGCCCTCGGAATTGTGGTCTCCACCATCCTCAAAGGTCTGTGCGATTACTTGGGTACTTACCTGGTCAACTACGCGGGCTTCGGCACTATCACGGATCTGCGCAATCATCTGTATGAAGCTACGCTGCGCCGTTCTACCAGCTTTTTTCACAAACATCCGACGGGTTCGATTCTCTCCACCTTGATTAACGATGTCGACAAGGTGCAGTTCGCTCTCAGCTCCGTCATCGGCGAATTCCTGCAGCAGCTCTTCACCTTCATCGCCGGGCTGGTTCTAGTGATTAATCTGGGCGGTTACCTGAGCTGGGCCCTCCTTCTATTCGTTCCCGTTGTCGTCACCTCCGCGCGCAAAATCGGCAGCGAAGTTCGCACCCGCACCCGCACGGGACAGGACAAGCTCGCCGAAATCCAGAACATCCTGCACGAGACCGTCACTGGCAACCGCATTGTGAAGGCCTTCAGCACGGAACTGTGGGAGATTCTGCGCTTCAAGAATGCTGCGCGGCGACTGTTCCGCGCAAACCTCCGCAGTGTGCGCATCCAGTCCATCAGCTCGCCGCTGATGGACACCATCGGCGCCATCGCCATTGCCATGTTCCTGTTCATCGGGCGCAATGAAATCCAACACGGCCACATGACAATGGGCATGTTCGGCGCATTCATCATCCTGCTTTTCAAGCTCTACGATCCGGTGCGCAAGTTTGCATATTTCTACAACAGCTTCCAGCAAGCCATGGGCGCATCGGCATCCATCTTCAGCTATTTCGATGCCGAGGACGACGTGAAAGAGCGTCCGCACGCGGCAGCGCTCAAGGGATTTTCAAGCACTCTGGAGTTTCGCGACGTGGGCTTCTGCTATTCGACTGCGGAGGGCGAGCACCAGATCCTGCACAATGTCGATCTTGAAGTGAAAGCCGGCGAAGTGTTGGCGCTGGTGGGGCCGAGCGGGGCAGGGAAATCGACGCTGGTTAACCTCATTCCGCGATTCTACGACGTCAGTTCCGGCGCGATCCTGATCGATGGCCACGACATCCGCTCGTTGACGCTCGGCTCGTTGCGCAGGCAAGTCGCGCAGGTGACGCAGGAGACGATCCTGTTTAATGACACGGTGCGGAACAACATCGCCTACGGTCAACCCGACGTCAAGCTGGCGGTGGTTGAGAAAGCCGCGCAGAACGCGCTGGCGCACGATTTCATCCTGCGCATGCCGCACGGCTACGGCACGGTGATCGGCGAGAAGGGCTTTCGCCTGAGCGGCGGCGAGCGGCAGCGGCTGGCAATTGCCCGCGCCATCCTGAAGGATTCGCCGCTCCTGATTCTCGACGAGGCCACCTCGGCACTGGACGCGGAGAGCGAATCGCTGGTGCAGGCCGCGCTGGCGAACCTGATGCAGGATCGCACGGTGCTGGTGATTGCGCATCGGCTGTCCACGATTCGCCGCGCCACCCGCATCGCCGTCCTTGAAGACGGGCGCATTACCGCTGTCGGCACGCATGAACAATTGCTGGCCAGTTCGCCGACTTACGCGCGTCTTTATCAGCTCCAGTTCACCGACATTTCCGAGGTTGGCCCGGCGGAGTCGTTGGCGCCAGAGTCGCTTGAAGAGGTTGAGCCATGAGACTTGCAGCCTTTTTGGCGATGGAAGAAGCTCGACCGCGCGAACCGCATTTTCAACTTGCCTTCGATCTGCAGTTCAACACACCGATGAGAGAGAAATGCCCATCTATTCCATGACCGGATTTGCCCGCGTTCAGGCGAGCCTGCACGATGCACTCACCTACACACTGAGCGTGAAGACCGTGAATCATCGTTTTCTCGACATTCAGATGCGTTTGCCCAACGGGATGGATGCACTGGAGAACGATCTGCGCAAGGCGCTGAAGGATTCGCTGGTGCGCGGGCACGTGGATCTAACGCTCAACGTGGACCGCAATGCACAGTCGCGCGCCGGGTACAATCGCGATCTGGTTTCAAGCTATGTTGCGGCCTTTGTCGCTGCGCGTGCGGACTTTGGCCTGCACGGGGAACCCGACCTCAACGCGGTGCTGCGCATTCCCGGGGCATTGCAGGGCGACAGCCGGACAGAGGACGATTTGGCCGCGCTTCAAGAGAGCGTGCTGGCGCAGATCGGGCCGCTGCTGGATGAATTGAAGAGCATGCGCGCGCGCGAAGGCGAGTCGCTCGCCGCGATCCTGCAGGATACGATGGACAGACTTGCAGAGGCCACGGCCGGCGTGGCCGAGTTGCGGCCCGAGGTGGAGCTGCGCTATCAAACGCGATTGGCTGAGCGGCTGCAGGCTGCAGTGGGGCCGACATTTGACAAGCAGCGCCTGCTGGAGGAAGTTGCGGTGCTGGTGGAGCGCAGCGACATTGCCGAAGAGTTAACGCGGATGACCACGCACATCGGCCACTTTCGCGAGTTACTCAAGGCGGGCGGCGAAGCCGGCAAAAAGCTCGATTTTCTGCTGCAGGAGATGAACCGCGAGGCAAACACGTTGCTTTCGAAGACCGGAGGCACAGCCGGGCGCGGGACGAAGATGACTGAATTGGGCCTGGCCATGAAGGCCGAGATCGAAAAGGCGCGCGAACAGATCCAGAATGTCGAATAGAATCATCAAATTGGTTGGCTAACACAAACCGGGGATAGCAGCTGCGCCGGAAGCGATCTCTGATGGAAGGCTAGAGGGACAGAAGCAACGTGGCAGGTATTCTCTTTATCATTTCGGCACCATCGGGCTCCGGCAAAAGCACGCTGGTGAGTGAATTGCGCAAGCAGGTGAGCGGCGTGGATTTTGCCATCTCCTGGACCACACGCGCACCG
>CAYWSR010000341.1:0-3237 GCA_964460385.1 uncultured Occallatibacter sp.
AGATCTTTGCCGCGCAGCGGGAAGTGCTGGGGCGGTAGCGTCAGGCGCTGTAGTGGGCGATCACCCGCGCGACCATCCCGTCTGCGTCCAGCTCCATGAACTCCGCCGTGCGGGCCCCTCGCTGGTTGGTGTAGTAGAGAACCACGCTGTCGAGGCCCCACAAGACATCCTCGAGATGGAAGGCGAGATCGGGGAAGGCGGCAAGTCCCCGCTCGAAGTACGCGCGGAGATTCGCTTTCCCGGTCACACGGCCATCGGCGATCCCCAGGAGCCGGGCGGCCACGGGCGAGGTCAGCTGCACGTTTTCCTCGTAGTGGCTCATAATCTGGTCCAGATCATGAGCATTCCAGGCCGCAACCCAGTGGTTGGCCAGACTCCAGGCTTCGTCTCGCGTCATGTAGCTCCCCTCCTTCGCGACCCTGCATCGCGGTCATCGACCGCGCTTGGCATTTCAGGGACAGATTACCGGAGATGCCCCTGCCTGCTCAGGACCACTGAAGTTTCGCATCCGGGATGATTTCCTGGCATCGTTTTGCTGCCCGCGCGAATCCCAACCATGGGGTGGCCTGATTCTTCGCGCCGCAGCGTTGGAAGAGGGCCTCCCATGAAGAAAGCCCAACGAAAGCGAGACCTGCCGATGAGCACCGATGCTGCCCTGCGTGAACACCTGATCAGCCTTCTGACCCAGCCCAACGCCCACGTCACCTTTGAAAAGGCAATAAAGGGCCTCGCCCCCGAGTTGCGCGGCAAGAAGCCGCGCGGCGCAGACCACACGGCGTGGGAGCTGCTCGAACATCTGCGGACCGCCCAGTGGGACATTCTCGACTTCTGTATTAATCCCAACTACCAGCATCTCGCGTGGCCCGATGCCTACTGGCCAGCCACCCCGGCGCCTCCAGATGAAAAGGCCTGGGACAAGAGCGTGCGCGCCTTTCGCCGCGACCTCAAGAAGATGTGCGCGCTGATTGCCGACTCGGAAACCGACCTCTTCGAGCAAATTCCGCACGGCAAGGGCCAGACGACCCTGCGCGAGGGGCTGCTCATCGCCGATCACAACGCCTACCACGTGGGCCAGTTGGTGCTGGTGCGGCGGCTGCTGGGCGCGTGGGGGTGATGGGACGGGAGTAGCGTCCGCGCACCCAACGCAATCAGGAAAGGGGGGCAAGCTTTGAGGTGGGCAACACTGCCTGGCATGACGTCTCTTTCGGTGTGTGTCGGGAACCCTCGGGTCTGGTAATCTCAAGTTTCCGGATTCAAGGGCATTTTCGGCTCACAAGGCCAGAGGCACGGGATGCGCAACAGCCTTCTCTACGGGGACAATCTTCCGATCATGCGCGACATGATCGCTGACGAATCGGTAGACCTCGTCTATCTGGATCCGCCATTCAATTCAGACCTGAATTACAACGTGCTATTCAAGGCTGACGGGTTGCGCTCGGACGAAGCTCAGCTCACCGCGTTTAAGGACACCTGGATTTGGGATGCCGCGGCGCAGGCGGCGTTTGACGAGTTACAGAACTCGCGTATCCCCACCTTAATAAATCTTGTGAACGCGCTTCATGCAGGGTTGGCACGGAGCCCAATGCTCGCCTACCTCGTCAACATGGCTCTGCGGATGGTCGAGATTCACCGAGTCCTGAAGCCTACTGGTTCCGCATATTTGCATTGTGACCCAACAGCTAGTCACTATCTCAAGATGCTGATGGATGCAGTTTTCTGGCCGACGAACTTCCGGAGTGAAATCGTTTGGCGGAGAACGGGATCGCACAACAAGGCCAGACGCTGGGCTCCGATTCACGACGTAGTTCTCTTCTATACGAAGAGCGAGGTCTACACATGGAATCATCCACGTAGGCCTTACATGCTTGGCCACGTGAAGGATAATTTCGTTGAGGCATCGACCGGAATCTACAAGACAAACTACTACGGCAACGTATTGACGGGTTCGGGGACGCGAGGTGGCGAGTCAGGAAAGCCGTGGCATGGTTTCGACCCCACGGCCAAGGGGAGGCATTGGGCGGTACCCGGCAAAATCTGGGATGAAGTTGGCGTCGATCCAGTCGGACTCACCCAGCATCAGAAGCTCGACCTCCTTTTTGAGAAGGGCTTCATCACTATTACTGAGGGAGAAGCCTGGCCCATGTACGAGCGGACCATCACATCGAACGATGGTCCAGCGGCTCCCGACATATGGGCTTACCAGCCATACACCGAGGGAACCGTCTTCGGAACAACCGAGGGCATTGACGCTGACGTTCGCTGGCTGAGCCCACAAGACGCCGAGAGGCTGGGTTACCCCACTCAAAAGCCTTTGGGAATCCTGAAACATATCCTGAATGCATCAAGCAACCCGGGCGACCTGGTACTCGACCCGTTTTGCGGGTGCGGGACCACAATCGCCGCATCGCAGATATTGGCACGAAAGTGGATTGGAATCGACATCTCCCCATTCGCGATTGAATTGATCCGGAGGCAGAGGCTCGAAGGGGCGTTCCCCCATCTCAGAGTGGGTATCGATTATGAGATCAAGGGTCTCCCAACTACCCTGGACGGCGCGAGGATGATGGCGGAGCAAGATAAGGCCCGGAAAGCCTTCGAGATTTGGGCGGTATCCAAGGTTGACGGGATTCCAAATGACAAGAAGGGTGCGGACAGGGGCATCGATGGGCGTATCCCGTTTAGGCCGGACGGGAAGATCACCAGATTCGCGGTAGTTTCAGTCAAGAGCGGCAAGCTCAAGCCTGACGACGTCCGCGCACTTATAAGCGTCGCCAAGAGGGAAGAGGCGACCTCAATTGCGTTCGGCGTCCTCATTACATTGAACGAGCCGACGTCCGGAATGCGAAGCGACGCAGCATCCGCTGGGACGGTTGAGATTCATGGAAACCGCTATCCATTGGTCCAAATCCTCACGGTGGAAGAAATCCTAAGTGGCAAGAAGCCGTATTTGCCCTCGGTGGACCCAACGATTGGTTACGGGAAAAAGGCAGGTTTGGCAGATATTCAGGGCTCACTGTTATAGATCGCCACTGCAAATGAAGCTTTCAAGTCTCTGCTCAAGCGTTGAGACCAGCGGTATCCCTTTCCAACCCCATTCGCAAACTACCCGAGTGCCGCGACTGCCGACCCGTGCTAGCCTTTCCGTAGCGCACAAGGGCGCATCCGGTCCGCGGAAAGGACTGGAAGTCCACCTGGCACGTACAACTTGGCTTTTGCGAACTGACTTTCTGCCCACAC
>CAYWSR010000342.1:0-3230 GCA_964460385.1 uncultured Occallatibacter sp.
CCGTGCTCGAACCCTGGCCGTAGCGAAGCTTCAGGTATCCCGGCACCGAGTGCGTTTTGCACACGTAGTAGAAGGGCATCATCACCATGCCAAGGAAAAGCATGGCGGGGATGGCGCCCACCCAGTACCAGTGCGCGGCCAGAATGCCATACTGATACGCCGAGCCCGCCCACCCCATCAGCTCGAGCGAGCCGAGGTTGGCGGAGACGAAGCTCAGGCCGGCGATCCATGCGGTCATCTCGCGCCCGGCCATGAAAAACTCTTCGCTCGTGTTGGCCTTTGACTTCAGATAGAAGCCGATCCAGATCACGATGACGAAGTAGATGGCGATGACTGCGAGGTCGAGAAGGCTCAGATGGGCGAGCGAGGGCGCGTTCAGCGCGAGGGCACCCATAGCGTGAGCGGGGATCAATCCGCTCGCAATTGTTGAATTCAATCCGAACATTGAGTCACCTGAACAAGGGTGAATTCGCCTGGCAGTTCCGTCAGCGGTTCGCCCCTAAGTAAATGGGTTTACTCTTGCACTTGTCAAGCTGCAAAACGTGCCGCAACCTGAACCAGGCACCATCTGTCGCTCAACTTGGTCCGTACCGTGGCAATCGAAAATGGGAAACGTTTTCCGCACGAAGTCTACCACAGTCCTCAGATTCCAGACTCCGTCCGCGCACTCTGCCGGACCTCCTCAATTCAATCGGTCATTCCTCGCATAATCCGCCCGTGAATCCGTCGCCGGCGCCATAGAGAATCGACAGCAGAAGATCGACCGTTGCACGCCGCCCTTGTTGCGTGACGCTGGCCACCAGGTTGCTACCCCTTTTGCTTCGTCCAGTTGACCCTGCTGGTCAGCTGCAATCCCTCACGCGTTTCCCCTTGTCATTCCTTCATTTGAGCGATACCTTGGGATATGGAACCCTCTTCCTCTCACAAGAGCTCGCTATTCACAGCTCTTTTTCCCTCTCGCGCCTGCCAAGTGAGGCCTCGCCCTACCCATCTTCGATTCAAGGAGTGTCGCCCATGAGCACCTCGATTGACCACACCGGTTGTAGCGGCTTCTCTCGCCGCACATTCTTCCGCTATGCAGCCGGCGCCTCCGCGCTGGCAACCGTGCCCATCCTCACCGAAGCCCATCTGGCCCTCGCCCAACGGCCTCACTTCGCCGATCCCAACAAGGGAATCCACATCGACGCCAATGAGAATCCGCTCGGCCCGTGCGAGGCGGCGCGTCAGGCCATGATCGATATCGTTCCGCGCGGCGGCCGCTACCTGATGGGCATGGAAGAAGATCTTACCTCGACCTTCGCCAAAATGGAGGGCCTCGATCCGGAGTCGGTGATGGCCTTTACCGGCTCCAGCGAGCCCCTCCACTACACCGTGCTGACGTTTACCGGCAAAAGCAAGCCGCTCGTCACGGCCGACCCCGGTTATGAAGCGCCGATGTGGGCGGCCAAAATTGCCGGTGCCGATGTCATCAAAGTGCCGCTGGCCGACCCCAAGGGCATGGCCATGCACGACATCAAGGCCATGCTCGCCGCTTCGTCCAGCCCCGGCGTGATCTACATCTGCAACCCCAACAACCCCACCGGCACGTGCACGCCGCGCTCCGACATTGAGTACGCCGTAGCCAACGCGCCCAAAGACACCATCCTGCTCATCGACGAAGCCTACATTCACCTCTGCGATGCCCCGCGCTCGCTCGACTTTGTGAAGGCAGGCAAGAACGTAATCGTGTTGCGCACCTTCTCCAAGTTGTACGGCATGGCTGGAATCCGCATGGGCTTCGCCATTGGACGCCCCGACCTGCTCAAGCAGATCGCCGCCCATGGTGGCTTCAACGCGCTGCCCATCACCGCGCTGGCCGCGGCCAAAACCAGCCTGCTTCAACCCAACCTGGTGGCCGAGCGCAAGAAGATCATCGGCGATACCCGCGTCGACACACTCGCCTGGCTCAAGAGCGAAGGGCATGCGACCACACCCTCTGAGAGCAACTGCTTCATGCTCGAAACCGGCCGCCCCGGCTCGGAAGTGTTGGCCGCGATGGCAGCCAAAGATATCTACATCGGCCGCATCTGGCCGGCATGGCCCACACAGGTGCGCATCACGGTGGGCACCCGCGATGAGATGCTCGCCTTCCGCAAGGCATTCAAGGAAGTCATGGCCAGTTCGACCGCCGGACTTGAAGCACCCAGGCTTCCAGGCCGCCTCGCCGAGCATGCGTTCCCCCACATGTCGTAGAAGCAGTTCGTAGTTCACACTTCGTGGTTCAAAGCTCGCTGTTCGCAGTTCGTTCTTCAACGTTCGTGGTTTGGGGTTCGTATTCTTGGACCCACATTTCCCAACCCGCACCTACGAAGAGCCCCGCCGGTCATCGCGGGGCTTTTCATTTCTCGCACGGCAAATCGAGGGCTATCCATCAACCACAAAAAGACTCGGCCGCTCTGTGAGGAGCGGCCGGATCTGACTACTGTGAACTGTGAACTAAGAACTGTGAACTGTTCTTAGAAAATCAGCTTGATTGCAAATTCGGCGTTCAACGGCTCACCGGGGCCGATGCCCGGATTGCCCAGGTACGGTCCAAGCGTCGATCCGATCGCGCCGCCTTCACCGCTATCAGGCACTCCAACGGGCGCGTAGTTCGTATGGTTGAAGATGTTGAAGATGTTGGCGCTGAACTGCGCGCTCAACCGCTCGGTGATCTGCGTTGTCTTGAATACAGCTACGTCCACAGCGTTGTAGCCGGGGTTGTAGTTCTGGCCGCGGCGGGTGGGCGAGTAAACGCATTGAACCGCAGCAGATGAGTTGCAATCGACGAACGCACCCTGGTTAAACCATTGCACCTGGCCATTCTCAATTGCATGAGATAAGCCCTCGTTGGGATTCCGCATCACCTGCACCGCACGATCTGCGCCCTCGCCGTTGCCGCTTGGGTTGCTCGATGAGACCACCGTATAGGCGGTTCCACCGTGGAACGAGAAGCCCGAATTCACTTCCCACCCCTTCATCAGCCGCTCAGGTCCCTTCAGGACTGGAACATGATAGTCGAGATAGCCGGTAAAGGTATTGCGAACGTCGAAGTCCGAGTTTCCATATTCGGCCTTCTCGTTGGTTGGATCCTGCGGGACATATGGCAGCAGGCCCGTTTCATAATCCAGAGAATGAGCCCATGTGTATGCGATCTGCGAAGTCAGGTTGTGCCAGCTCTGGATTCTCAGGCTGGTCTGCAGAGAGTTGTA
>CAYWSR010000343.1:0-3212 GCA_964460385.1 uncultured Occallatibacter sp.
TCTTGCGAAGCTGGCCATCGATGGATACGTACCGCAGCCGGATGATGTCATCGGTAAGAAAAGAGATCGAGTAGGTGCTGAACGGGAACTCCGTGAAAGATTCATCCACCTCAACCGTGCTAAGAATCGTTACTCCGATTCCCGTCAAAGCGAAGATCATGCGGTAGAGGGATTCGCGAAAGTCGGCGCGGAAGCCTGGCGACAGGGCCATTTCAAAGCCGGCCAGTGAATCGATTACCAGACGCTTGGCGCCAATCTTCTGCACAGCGTCGAGAATCGAGTGCATGGTCTCGTCCACGGAGAGATCGAGTGGACGGAGATAGAGGATTGTGAGTTTCCCGTCTTTCTGCGGCGTTTCCAGATCCAAGCCCAGACTGGCGGCTCGCTCCGCATAGGCTTGCGGGCGCTCCTCAAACACGGCCACAATTCCCGGCTCTCCCTGGCGGATGCCCTCCGCAATGAATTGGGTTGCCAGGACCGATTTTCCGGTTCCCGAAGACCCCGCTACAAGGACGCTATCGCCTTGGCGAACGCCACCACCCAGCATCTTGTCCAACTCTGGAATACCGAAGCAAAGGCGCCTATGGCTGGGCGGGTCTTTCAGGTGTCCGGTCAACCCAAAAGTTCGCGAAAAGGCTTGCACTCCTGCATCGGTGATGCGGAATGTGTGCAGCCCCGGCACAGAATCCTGACCGCGCAGTTTAATGATCTGCAACTTGCGCACGATTGAATTTCGCTCGGGCGTTTGGCGCAACCAGAACAGTCCATCGGCGACGGTAAAGATGGGATTGTCGCGCAGTTCGTCCTCGGCGTATTCGCCGATCAAGAAAGTTGTGGCCTGCCAGCTAGCCAGAAACAGAGACAACCGCTGAATGAAGGACTGAAGGTCCATGTCGCTTTCCGGCTTCCGAACCATGGTGCGGAAGGAGTCAACAACGACAACGGCGGGGTTGGCTTTTTCAACTTCTTTGGTAATCTGGTCCAAAACCGCGCCCAGATCCTTGTCCAGGACAATCTGGCTCAGATTGATGAAGCGAATGGAGCCGGGCAGCATTGCCGGATCGAAGAATGCGTACTGCTGCTGGTATCGCAGCATCTTAATGGCTGACTCGCCCAGGACCGTGAAATAGAGCGCAGGCCGCTCCGCGGTAGCATTGGCAAACACAAACTGGTGTGCCAGCGTTGTCTTGCCGCTTCCAGGGGCGCCCGCGATGATGTTGAACGAGAATTCCGGGAGACCGCCGCCCACAATTTCGTCGAGGCCCGGAACTCCGGTGGTCAGTTTGTTGATCTTGACTTTGTCTTGGGTGCTCACGCTTCTCTCCCATGTACCGAATTGCGATCTTCAAAGACTTCACCAGGCCACGCATTGCGCAGCAGGCTGAGTGTTAAGGCTTCACCAAGGAAGATGCGAAGCAGCCCGAGTAAGCGGGCGATGAGAATGATCTCTCCATCGCTGGGGCGATCTTTGTCCATGTCGACTTGAGTCTCAATCTCGCCCATTCCCAGTAAAGATCCATCCGCGCCAACCCGAGCCGCGCTAAGACTGGGAACTTCCGGTCTGGCCAGCGTCAACGCGCGAGAGGCGAGCGATTGAAACCCGGCGACTCCCACAAATTCACCAAGACTCTGGCGCAGCTTTTCATAGACGCGAAGGGTCGAGGACTCCATTGACTCAGAGGGCTTGCCCGCACCGGCTTCATAGGTAATAAGACGATGGGCTAAATCTCGCATTCCTGGGACAGCCGCCATGTTGAACCTTGCATCGATCAAGGTCGCAATCTTCAATTGCCGTTCTACGCTTCCTGGGAGAAACAGCAGTACGATTTTGCCTATCGCCAGCGCTCTCGCGGTTTGGCTGTGAGACATCCAAAGCCGCTCTGGATGTCGCGCTGGCGGAACTCAATTCATGTAGCGATTGGTTTGCAGGTCAGGTTCCTCGTCCTGTGGACCGCCAGCCTTGCTTCGGATCAGTGTGAAAACGTCTAAAATCGTGGCGATGCTGCGAATGTTTCCCGCAACACTCACGAGCCCATCTTCCATGCCGGGATGCCTGTCTGCCAGCAATTCAATACGTTGGCCAACACTTCTCAGCCGATCGATTTCCAGGAGAAGGTCTTCGAAAGCCGCAGCCATTACCGGTCCATCGGCCGCTGAGGTTATCGTGTTTCCTGCGGTCCTGGCCGACACCGGACTGACGTCGACCTGAAGGCGCAAATCTTCGATCAAACGCAGCGTTGTTGCCTCGCCGAGCAAGGAGAGAAACAGCCCGAGCAACTGCGCGATCAGAATGATTCCGGCCTCGCCATCCTCGTCCGCTTCTGTGTTGGGTTCAACTTCGCCGAGCCAGCGCAACCCTCCATTCGCCGTCATCTGCACGGCCTTGAGCCGGGGAGATTCCGACTTGGCCAGAGACAGGGCGCGGGAGGCGAGCGCCTGAAAACCATCAACTCCCACGGGTGCTCCGAGTTGCCGGCGGAGCCTCTCATAGACGCGCACAGTTGCAGGTTCGGTGTGCAAGGAGGTGGTAACCGCATCGACCTCGCAAGCAATGAGGCTGCGGGCCAAATCACGTGTCTTTCGCGGAGGAGGCATCGAATCCGTTCTTTCTCAAAACGCAACGCTTCGCCTTGAGATGGGGCATCTGTCGCAATGATACTTGCTTACCTGTTGCATTGGTGGCGAGATCTCTGGCGCGCTTCGTCAGACTTTGTTTTGGCTTACGTGATTAAAAATAATTGAAATATTCCACAGAATGGTGAGCAAAATAGAACATCACTCCTCCAAATGGCGTATAGTCGGGTGCCAGAGCCCGAGTTCTAGCATGCAGCCGATGATCCGTTGCATATCGCGCACCTGCTTTGGTCCTCACGTGGCACTGTGGTAGCGCACCCCTCCAGTGGCCATCCCGCTTGGGCCGCAATCGGAAGGAGGCCCTTCAATGGTTGAACTTGAAAGGCCCGAATTCGATGTCGCCGCCTTCCTGGCAAGCGCCGGCCTGGGGCGAAGAATCGTCCAATTGGCGCCTAAGGAGGCCTTCTTTTCGCAGGGGGATCCAGCGGACTCGGTCTTTTATCTGCAGACGGGCCATGCAAAAGTCACAGTCGTTTCCTCAGCCGGGAAGGAAGCTACCATCGCGCTGGTCTCTCCAGGTCAATTTGTGGGAGAAGGGGCGCTTGCGGCCGTGCCGGGACTGCGTTTGTCCACGGCTA
>CAYWSR010000344.1:0-3205 GCA_964460385.1 uncultured Occallatibacter sp.
CCTGAATGTGCGCAATGCCGAACGGCACATTCTTGCGCTCGCGCTTCTTGAACTTTTTGTTCTTGGCGACCTTGCCGCCTGCTGCTTTCTCTGGTTTCGCCATTTAGGTTTTGCCCGTCGCTTTCTTCTTGCCGGCAATCGTCCCCTTGCGCGGGCCCTTGCGAGTGCGGGCATTGGTATGGGTCCGCTGACCGCGCACCGGCAGAGAGCGCCGGTGGCGCGTGCCGCGGTAGCTCTGGATGTCGATGAGGCGCTTGATGTGCATCTGGACGTCCTTGCGGAGGTCGCCTTCAACGTTTCCCTCGTCCTCAATTACCTGGCGGATGCGGTTGACCTCGTCCTCGCCCAAATCCTGAACCTTCTTGAAGGCATCTACATTCGCCTTCTGCAGGATCTTGAGCGCACGTGGATCGCCGATGCCAAAGATGTATGTGAGCGCGATGCGTGCCTGCTTGTTGCGGGGCAGATCGACGCCAGCAATACGTGCCATAGGTTATCCTTTGCTGCTGCTGGTTATGTGCCCCCGGCCTTAACCGGTTCGCACGGTGGGGCGGAATGTTTCCAGAGGTTCATCGCAAGCCTTGACTCCAGCTAACTAGCCTCTTTTTCAGTTCGCAGTTCAGAGTTCGTAGTTCACAGTTTCCAGGTTTTGGTTAATCCCCTCAGTCGAAGCAATGCCGCAACTGAGAACTGTGAACTAAGAACTGCAAACTTTCTTGGAACTTCCGCCATTGTCAGGCTGGTCTTAGCCCTGACGCTGCTTGTGCTTTGCGTTTTCGCAGATCACCCTGACCACCCCACGGCGGGTGATGACCTTGCACTTCACGCAAATCTTTTTTACCGATGCACGGACTTTCATTGTTGATGCCCTTCCTTGAAGCTTCTAGCCTCTAGCTTCTAGCCCATATTTCTGCCGCGGACTTCATCGGCCTCGCACTGGCTAGGAGCTAGCGGCTATTTGTACCGGTACACAATCCGTCCGCGATTCAGGTCGTAGGGACTCAGCTCCACGGCCACGCGGTCACCGGGCAAAATGCGAATGAAATTCTTGCGCATTCTTCCCGAAACGTGGGTCAAGACTTCATGGTTGTTCTCGAGCTTGACCTTAAACATGGCATTTGGCAGCGTCTCAGTCACCACCGCCATTACCTCAATCGCGTCTTCCTTCGACAATCCGTATCCTGCTTCCGCCGGAGCTTTGTGCGCGCCGGCCTGTTTGCTTAGTCAGTTAAAACTCTCGCACCCGTCTGGGTAACCGCGACCGTGTGCTCAAAATGGGCGCTCATGCTTCCGTCGCTTGCCACTGCCGTCCAGCCGTCGCCCAGCACCCGGACCTCAGGCTTGCCGGCGTTGACCATCGGCTCAATGGCAATAACCATGCCTGCCTTCAACTTCATGCCCTGGCCCCGCATGCCAAAGTTCGGCACCTGTGGATCCTCGTGCATGTGAACCCCAATGCCGTGGCCGACAAAATCCCGGACCACGGAAAAACCTTCTGCCTCGACCACATCCTGCACCGCAGCGCCCACGTCGCCCAGAGTCGCACCCGGCTTGACCGCGGCAATTCCGGCATGGAGTGACGCCTCGGTCGCTTTGAGCAGGCGGGCAGCCTTCTCATCGATCTTGCCCACCGGCACGGTAATAGCGGCGTCTCCAAAGTAGCCATCGACCACAGCGCCGAAGTCGACCGAAACGATGTCCCCACTCTTGAGGACTCGCTGGGCCGACGGAATCCCATGAACCACCTCGCTATTCACCGAGGTGCAAAGGACGCAGGGGAAGCCGTGATAGCCCTTGAACGCGGCCTTCACGCCGAGTTCTGTCAGCCGGGTCTCGGCGGCATTCTCGAGGTCGAGGGTGGTGGCGCCGGGCTTGACCGCAGAGCGCACCAACTCAAGAACCTCGCGGACCACCTTCCCCGCGCGGCGCATCTTTTCAATCTCCTGCGACGACTTCAGAACCACAGCCACAGTTGCAGACCAGCCCTTAAAAACTCAGTTTCCAGTTATCAGCCTTGAGTTACTCGTTGCTGCCGAAGGGCTGACAACCGAGGACTGCTTCTGACAACCGGCGATTAACGCACGGAGTCGCCGTGCCGGCTACGCAGCTTTGCGCAGTCGCTCAACGGCGGCAACAATTCCGGCCGCGATCGTGCCGATCGGCCGGTCTCCATCCACTTCAGCGAAACGTCCCAGTGCCCGGTAGTGCTCGACGACCGGCGCAGTCAAGGCCGCATAGGCGCGCATGCGCTCCTTGAAGACCTCTTCTGTGTCATCGGCTCTCTGCACCAGCGCCGCACCCTCTACATCGCAGAACCCATCCCTTTTGGGTGGATTCATGAATACGTTGTAGATGGTCTGGCAGACAGGACAGTTCCTGCGCCCCGTAATCCGGCGCAATAACTGATTATAGTCCACTTGGATGCTGACGGCAACGACCGGCAGCGACTTGACGTTGGCGGCCAGCCGGCCGTCGAGCCAACCAGCCTGTCCCAGGGTGCGGGGAAATCCGTCGAGAATGTAACCATTCACAGTGTCGGGGGACTTGAGACGGGCGGCAACCATCTCGTCCACCAAGGAGTCGGGTACCAGCTCTCCACGGCCCATGATCTCCTTGGCTACCCGTCCCAGCTGCGTTCCCTGAGACACATTGGCGCGCAAAAGATCGCCGGTGGAGATCTGCGGGATGCCCCAGATCTTCACCAGTTCCTTGGCCTGAGTACCTTTTCCCACGCCCGGCGCGCCCAACAAAAGAATCGGGCCGGGATGGGCTGTATTGCCCGTTTCCCGGCCCTGCTCGACTGCAACAACGGATGAAGACATTACCAGGTTTTCCTTCCGCGTATGCGACCGGAACGAGGGGAAAAGCCGTCATAATGCCGCATGATCAGCTGCGATTCGATCTGGTTGACGGTGTCCATGGCCACACCCACCACAATCAACAGTGAAGTGCCGCCAAAGTAGAACGTGACCCCCATACCATGCGTTACCCACGTGGGCAGGCTCTCAAAGAAGCGCCCAACGAGGAAAAGCTTGTCGAATCGGATGCCGGAGATGAGGAAGGTAGGCACCAGCGAAATGACGATCAGATACAGCGCTCCCACCAGCGTCATGCGGGTGAGAATGTCGTTGATGAAGTCGGAAGTGCGTTTGCCGGGACGGATTCCGGGGATGAATGAGCCCGATTTGCGGAAGTTGTCGGCGAT
>CAYWSR010000345.1:0-3177 GCA_964460385.1 uncultured Occallatibacter sp.
GCGAGGATGAATCCCCAGAAAATGACGCGGCCCACCCACGGCGAGCGGGGCACGGCCCTGGAGATGCTTTCAAGAATGCGGTTGAGCCATGCGCCCAGCTTTTCCCAAAGCTTGTCGCGCAGCGATGTGTCTTGAAGGTTGCGGAATTCGCGCTGGGCTAGCACTCGCCTCATTGCATCGCGCTCCTCGGCGTGCGCGGGAGCGGGTACGATTGCGGAATCGGTTTGGGCGAGATCCTGGGCCAGGCGGGTCTGGGCGTCCTGTAGCAGTTGCGATGTGGTGGGCTGGGGAAGGCCGCTGGGCGGAATGCCGATTGCCTCCTTCGCGCTCTTCTCGGGCTTGGCCGCGGTGTCGGTGGCGGGCTTGTCCTTGTCTTGAGCTTCAGAGAGCAGAACGCGCAGCCAACCGTAGCGAACGAGGCGGCGGTCGGGATTGGCGGCCTCAGTCATTGCAACGCGGTCGTCGGGTCCTACTTGCGTTGGGTCGCAGGTCTTGGTGTCTCGGGCCTTGGCGCAGGCCTCGACCAGCGTGGTTAGGGCGAGCAGATGGGTGCGGTACTCCGGCAGCGAGGAGTCGCGCTGGTGGTTGGTGGTTTGGGCGGCGGGAGTATCGGCGCGGCTTGGCGTTGCGGCCAGAAAGGCGGCCAGGGCGATGCCGGCGCTTAGAGCGCGAAACTTCAAAGTTGGCCCTCCTCGTGAATTGACGCGATGGGGCTGACTTCGGCGGACGGGTGTACAGGTGCGGTTAGTCCAGCGGAGTCCATCATTCTCTCGATATCGTAGCCTTCGCGGCGTATGCGCTGATCATAGTAGAAGAGGGTTAGGGCGATGGGGTAGACGGGGCCGATAAGTGTGGCCGCTGCGCTATTCGCGAACTGGAAAGCGGGAACGTAGAGAGCGCCCTCGACGGGTCTGGCGGAGGGCAATCTCCAGGCCAGAACGGCAGCGACGCGCAAGAGGAAATCGAGAGAGTAAATGAGCATCCACGAGGCAGCAGAGAGCGCGAGCCAAGTGGTGACTATGGTGTGGCGTGCGCCTTTTGTGAGCTGCCACGTTCGACGGAGGGACCTGAACCCAGTTAGGTCTTCGAGGGCGGAGCAGGGGATGGCGAGCGAGAGGCGGGGGAGAAGCCAAAGGAAGATTAGTAAGCCGATGAGAACAAGTACGCCGATGATCCAGTCGGAATCGAAGGGGCCTGTTGTTTGAAGAAAGCCTGTCGCATCGTCGATGATCGACAAGGCGATGATCATGGCCAGAACAATGATCTCGGGGACGAGCAGATTGGCAAACAGCTTGAGGACCGCGAGCCAAAGATAGCTTCGCCAGCGTTCGGTCGCGAAGCGGAGCGAAGCCCGCAACGTAGTGGTGCCATCGAGGATGGTATCGGAGGCCACCTTGATCTGAGCGGGCATCAGCAGCATACCGATAAAGCTGGAAAAGTGATAGAAACCAAGGGCCACGAGAGAATTCCACATGATTCTGCCGGGCGGCCAATCAGTTTTCATGAGCAAATGCACATGGATCCATTGCTGGTCGATGAAATGGAGCCCACGCATCGCCAGCGCCGGGATCGCCGCAATCCCGACAAACACCAAGAACCTCGAACGGTAAATCTGGAAGGTCCGGTCGAGGATCTCGCCGAGGTTCATGGGGCGCAGGGGTTCCATTACACAGCTTCTCCGGGTTGGGGCGTGGCGAGCGTCGAGAGCAATGGACCGTCTTTGCGCAGGCGCTGGTCGTTGTAGATCACGGCTAGCGTGGTGGTGAGGGCGGAATAGGCAAACATTGAGCATGCGACCAGTACCAACAGATAGCCCAGCGCGGCCAGGCCGATGAGAATGTAGAAGGCCGCGGAACCAACGGCAACATGGGCCAGAAGGGCCACTCCTGCGCCGATTGCGCCCACCATGAAAAAGATCAGCATCAATACAATGTTGACGGCGTAGGTGACGGCGTAGACCACCAGCAGAACCAGAAAGATTCTGCCCTTGGCGCCCTTGGTGAGCTTGACGCTGCGCTGGAGCGAAGACCACGCAGTTAGGCCTTCGACTACGGAGGCTGGGAAGGCGACGGCGAAGCGCAGCATAAGCCAGACAGTGTAGACCATCAGGCCGAGATAGAGCAGCAGGATGAGAGGGACGAGGAAGAACATGGCGGCCGGGGTAGCACCACCGCTCATTGCGCCGATGCCGCCTGACGAGTGTTGCTTCAACAGGGCTGCCACGACAACGACTGCTGCGACGACGGCAATCGGCACAATCACGTAGAACACGGGGAGAATCATGAGCCAGAGGTAGCGCCAGAAGCGGTTAAGGGCCAGCCCGTAAGAGCTTCCAATGGTGACATTGACTCCGCGATCGGCTTGCGTTGCGGCATAGCTCGCGGCAGGCATGTAGAGGGCGAAGACGAGAATAAGGATGGGATAGAACACGAGCATCAGCCCCAGGATGAGAAAGGGGGAAGAGGCCGGTGACGCGAACGAGAGGTGCCCAGCAGAGGCCTGCGCGGCGGCGAATTGCTGACCGACGATGGGGATCATGCAACCGATTACGGCTGCGTAGAAGAGGAAGATTGCAATGGAGGGGACCGAGGCAATGCCGAAAAACAGCTTCCAGTTGGCGCGGCCTAGTTTGTAAGTTCTGTCGAGAATCTGGCCGAAGGTCAGGGGTGCGGGGATGGGAGACGTGAAGTCGCTCCTGTGGTTTCTCCTTCTTGAGGCGGTGGGGTTTCTATGGATGGAGGAACTTGGGGGAGTGCGGTTTGCGGGGGCGGAGGCTGGGCAGGGGTGAGCGCCAGCATTCCGGCGCGCTGCATCATCCACTCGATGTCGAAACCTTCGTGGCGGATGCGCTGGTCGTAATAGAAGAGGGTGAGGGCGATGCCGTTGATGGGATAGGTGAGCGCCTGAACGACAAATCCCGCGCCGTAGATGACAAAGAGCATCACCAATCCGAAGGCTGATGCGTTTTTGGGGTCGCTGGCGCCGGGAATGAGGGCCATGGCGATGGTCAGCGGAATGGTCACGCCCATGGAGAGAATCCAATTCAACACGCCGACCAGAAGATAGAGCAGAAAGATGCGGCCCTTGGTCCCCTTGCTGAGTGTGGAGCTGCGCTTGAGCGCCCGAGTAGCGGGAATCTGTTCAATCACGCAGGCGGGGAAGGCGAGCGAGAGCCGG
>CAYWSR010000346.1:0-3138 GCA_964460385.1 uncultured Occallatibacter sp.
GAAGCCGAGCCAGCGGACGTCGGCCATGATGGAGTCGACGTATTCCTGCTCTTCCTTTTGGGGGTTGGTGTCGTCGAAGCGGAGGTTGGTTTTGCCGCCGAACTCCTGGGCGAGGCCGAAGTCGAGGCAGATGGCCTTGGCGTGGCCGATGTGGAGGTAGCCGTTGGGCTCGGGAGGGAAACGGGTCTGGACGACGGCGTCGCCGAAGCGGCAGCTGCGGACGTCTTCGGCGATCTGGTCGCGGAGGAAGTTGGAGAGACGGGCATCCTGGGTTTCAGCGGCGGTGCTTACCGGATTTGAGTCTGTCATAGCCTGGATTCATTATCCCACCGGAGAGCTGCACTCAATGAGAGCGGATTGACAGGCTACGGAGCCGATGCCACACTTTGTCTATGGAAGTTCAATTCACTCCCGAGCAGGAAGCAAAACTGGGGCAGATCGCCAGCGTGGAGGGTGTTGCGCCGGCACGCCTGGTGCAGAACGCCGCACTCCTGCTGATTAAGGACGATGAGCGCTTCCGCGCCAGTGCGCTCAAAGGGATCGAGCAGGCAGACCAGGGGATATTTGTCGAAGAGGCTGAGATGGATGCCCGCATCTCCCGGCTACTAAGCAGTCAATGAAACTGCGCTGGACCCCGGCGGCGGCGGACGATCTGGAAGCCATCGGGATTATCTAGCACAGCACCTTCCGACGTTTGCACACTCGACCGTTCTTAAAATCTATCAGGCAATTCTCGCATTGCGTTCCTCTCCCTACCGCAGCCGCGCGGGGCGGGAGGAAGGAACTCGCGAGCTAATCCTGCCGCGTCTGCCCTATATCGTGGTCTATCGGGTGAAGGATATCGATATTGAAATCCTGCACATCTATCACGGGGCACAAAACCGGCCCTGATGGTTGGGAAACGATAGGCGGGCTTCGCCAGGTACCTGCTGACCAGAGAACTTTCGCCTGAGGGATTGCAGATCAGGATCACAAACAGCGCAATTGTCTCCCACCCTTCCGCACAGAACGCGGAAGGATGGGGCACCCGGCTTTCAACTCCAGGTGGAATGTCGGAACATCTTAGACGGTTGGGGGTGCGGGGGGCGGTGGGGGCTGCCATGCCACCGCGGTCGTGGCCGGCGCGGTCTTCCACTCGCTGAAGGCGATGATGTAGAGCCAGACGAGGAGACCGAAGGTTGGAATGATATTGATGAGGGAGAGCCAGGGCGAGAAACCGGCCTTCTTGGAGATGAACCAGGCGGGGATGATGAGGACCACCGCGATGATGAGGAAGAGGACCAAATAGAATCCGGCTACCGCTGCGAGGATGGCGGGCAAATTCTGCGGATTGACCGGATTGACAGGGGTGTCATCGAGAAACAGCGCGAGCATGTGCATTTTTGGACGCTCCCTTGGACTGGAATTTCAAGCTGTGAGCCAAGGTAGCGGTTTTCGCTGTGCGCTGCAATGAGAAAGTGGGCTGGGGGCGAGAAATCTTCTTGAAAACGGGGCCCTAGTCGAGGGGGAGGCCGTCGAGCGAGAGGAGGCGGCCGACGGGGTATTCGCCGACGCGGTTGGCGAGGTACCAGGGGGAATGCTCGTAGAAGAATTCGAGGCGCGCGCGGGGGCTGGCGGCGAAGCGCGGATCGGACTGGATGCGGTGCTCGAATTCGGCTTTGAGGGCGGGGTCTTTCAAGAGGTTTTCGCGGGCGAGGCGCTCGAGGACGTAGGCCTCGCCGTACTCGCGCTGCTCGAAGATGGAATCAAAGAATCCCCAGCGCAGGGCGGAGTCGGGGGCCTCGGGCTCGAGCCAGTGCAGGGCGACCTTGGAGAGGCGCTGATTGAGGGGGACGACGACCGAGCCGGCGGGGAAGGCGACGGACTCCTGAGTGAGGGTGCAGACGCCGAAGCGGCCGGGCTGAGCGCCGGCGCCTTCGCCATGGAAGATGGGATGGCGGCCTTCAAAGGGCGGGCCTTGCCACTCCATGCCGGAGCAACGGTAGCGCTCGACGTTGCCGGTCCAGGAGGCCGTGGTGCGGCGGAGGGTGAGGCCGTGGGCTTCGAGGACGTCGATGACGTGAATCCACTGGCGGGGGATGATGTAGGCGGCGGGCGGGGTGGTGGCGAGGGTGATTTTTGGGCCGGTTTGGAGGGGGAGCGTGACGTTCCATGGCTCGTGCGTGTAGCGGACACCCATAGCGCCGGAGATGGGGCTGAGCTCGCGGGTGAACTGATAGCCGTGGAAGAGGACGGGTGTGGTGTCGCCGGAAGCGGCGAGGGCTAGAGGGAATTTTGTGTTGGCGAGCGGGTGTGCGCCGAGCTGGGCGGCGTCGGAGTCGGCATCGCGGTTGAGGGCGATGAGTTTGACGGCGTCGCGGTTGATGACATCGAGCAGGGCACGGAGTAGCTCGGTGTTGGCCGTGACGCGGGTCTTGTAGTCCTTGAGCATGTGAAGCTCGACGAGCAGGCCGGGGCGGTTCTCAAGGATGGAGTAGCCGGTGGAGAAGCGGGGCGGATTGGGGCCGAAGCTGAGGCCCTGTGCAGGGTCGGAGTCGTCGTTGAGGTCGATGAGGGTGGGAAAGGCGAGATGTCCGGATGCGTTGAGGTAATGGGCGATCTGGGGCGAGACGACGTCGTGGAGCCAGTGGGCGGTTGCGGGGGCGACATTGGGGGTGTCGTCGGCGTAGAAGGTGACGTCGTACTGGTAGTCCATGCCGTCGGTGACGTGGTCGTCGACGAAGAAGTCGGGGAGCCAGCGGTGAAACATGGCGAGGAAGGCGCGGGTTTCAGGGGCGTCGGCCTTCATGTAGTCGCGATTGAGGTTGATGTTGGTGCCGTTCCCGCGCCAGCCGGCTTCTTCGGGGCCGTTCTGGTTGATGCGGTTGTAAGGGGAGCGGCGCTCGTGGCCGTCGATGTTGTAGACGGGGATGAAGACAAAGACGGCGTGGTCGTACTTCGTACGGCTCTGATTTTGGACAAGGTCCCTGAGCAAGGCGAGACAGGCGTCTTTGCCGTCCATCTCGCCGGCGTGGATGGAGTTTTGGACGAGGAGGATGGCGCGGCCGGAGGCGTGGATGGCGGTGGGATCAAATACGCCATCCTTGGAGACGATGACGATTTTGAGGTCGCGGCCCTCGCCGGTCTTGCCGAAGTTTT
>CAYWSR010000347.1:0-3101 GCA_964460385.1 uncultured Occallatibacter sp.
CCCACACATCCTCCCAGGTCGCCACCAGCTTGGCCCCCTGTTTTATCAACGTGTTGGGCGTCCACGATCCCTTGCTCGTCACGTTGCCTGGCACCGCGTACAGGTCCCGGTTCTGCTCTGCCGCGCACCGCGCCGTCACCCGCGTCCCCGAGTTCTCCCCCGCCTCCACCACCAGTACCGCCACGCTCATCCCGCTCAGAATCCGGTTCCGCCGCGGAAAATTCTGCGGCGCGGGAAACGTCCCCAGCGACAACTCGCTCACAATCGCCCCGCCCGTCTCCAGAATCTCCTCCGCCAGCTTCTTGTTCTCCTTCGGGTAGATCACGTCCACGCCGGTGCCCCAAATCGCCACCGTGGGCGTCCGTGCCAGCAGCGCCCCTCTGTGCGCGCAGCTGTCGATCCCCCGCGCCATGCCGCTCACAATCAGCAACCGCCGCGCCGCCAGGTCCCGCGATAACATCTCCGCCATCCCTGTCCCATACGGCGTCGGTTTCCTTGTCCCCACCACGGCAATCGCTGGCCGGCTCAGCAGCTTTGCGTCGCCCTTCACCCACAACACCGGAGGAGGATCGTAGATCTCCTTCAGCCGTTCCGGATACTCCGGGCAGCCATAGGTCACAATCGTTGCCCCCTGTGCCGCGACCTTCCCCCACTCCTCCTCGGCCGCTCGCCGCGCCTTCCCGTCAAAAATGAATTGCGCCGATTGCGCAGAAAATCGCAACCCCTCCAGTTCCGTCAGCCCCAGCGTAAACACCAGGCTTGGCATCCCAATCTGCAGCATCGCGTCCACAATCCGCTTCGGTCCCAGCGCCGGCGTCATTGCCAGCGCCAACCATGCCAGCCGGTCTTCCCCAAGCTGCTGCTGCTCCGCCAAAACGCTGATTTGCGGTCCGTTCGCCATCCCCGCCTTCCATTCCCCCCTGGGTACTCACAGCTCCCCGCGCCCCTCCGGCGCCTTGCCTTCGGAAAATTGCACCTCGACTCCAGGGTACTTTGGTAAACGCGCTCACATTACCCCCCACCCACTACCCTGTCAATATCGCAAAAGTACCGGGAACCCCCGATCAACATGTCAATCTGTAATCCGGTCAACCTGTAAACCTGTGAACCTGTAAACCTTTGAACATGTCCACTGTTCACGGCCTCACTTGCTATCCTGAAATTGAGTGACCACCCCCCCTCCACCTCGTCTGCGCATCGCCGCCATCAACTTCCTCAATCCAGCGCCTCTCATGTGGGACTTCGAGCACCCGCCCCTCGACTCCGCCCTCGCCCTCCGCTACCAGATCGACCGCATCAGCCCCTCGGATTGCGCTGCCCGTCTTGCCTCCGGACAGGCCGACATCGGCCTCGTCCCCATCGCCGCCCTCGCCACCAACCCCACCCTCCGCATCCTCCCCGGCTGTACCATCGCCTCCAAGGGCCGTGTCCGCTCCCTGCTCCTCGTCCGCCGCGCCGACCAGCCGCTCGCCGCCCTGCGCTCCGTCGCCGCCGACATCGCCTCCCGCACCACCCTCGCCTACGCCCGCATTCTCTTCCACCGCTGGTCGAATCCCTCCGTCCGCTTTCTTCCCCTCGCCGCCGACCTCGACCGCATGCTCGACCACACCGACGCAGCAATCCTCATCGGCGACCCAGCCCTCCTCGCCCTCGAGGAACGAGAAAACCGCCTCGAGCGCACACGCGAAGAACTCGTCTATCACGACCTCGCCCAGGAATGGACCACCCTCACCGGCCTCCCCTTCGTCTCCGCCGTCTGGGGTGCTGCGCACGGCGGCCCTCTGGAAGAAAGCGTGACGGAAGACTTCCTTCTCTCCCGCGATCACGGCCTCGCCAACATCGACGCCCTCGCAGCCGAGTGGTCCAACCGCCTCCCCATCCCCGAAGCCACCATCCGCACCTATCTCACCACCAACATCCACTACATCCTCGACGACGACTGCATCGCCGGCGTGAAGGCCTTCTTCCGCGAGGCCGCCTCGCTCGGCATCCTCCCTGAATACACCCTGCCCATCCCCGCCTGATCGTCACTCCGATCCCCCCAACCGGCCCGACACTCCACACTCACTCTTCACACTCACACTCCCCACTCCATCCCGTTCAAAATCTGAAACCAGCGCTTCTCCGCGCACATCTCAATCCGTAATCGGAGGTTTCCATGAAAATCGGAGTGATCGGATCGGGCGACGTGGCCAAGACGTTAGCAAGCGGCTTCCTCAAGCATGGTCATCAAGTGAAGGTGGGCTCCAGATCCCCAGGCAAACTGGCCGACTGGGCCGCACAAAACCCCTCCGCGTCCCTCGGCAGCTTTGCCGACGCCGCGGCTTTCGGCGAACTGCTCGTGCTTGCCGTCAGCGGGAAAGTAGCAGCCGAAGCCCTGAGCCTGGCCAGCGCGGCCAACCTCGCCGGAAAGCCCATCATCGACGCCTGCAACCCCATCGACGATGGCCCGCCCGTCAACGGCGTACTCCCCTTCTTTACCGATTTCAAAGAGTCGCTCATGGAAAAGCTCCAGCGCGCGTTTCCAGCCGCGCACTTCGTCAAAGCCTTCAATTCGGTAGGCGCAGCCCTGATGGTCAATCCGCAATTTGCCGGAGTCAAACCTACCATGTTCATCTGCGGCAACATCGACGCAGCCAAGAACGCCGTCGCCGGAATCCTCGATCAGTTTGGCTGGGACACCGCCGATATGGGCTCGGCCGAGGCGGCCCGCGCCATCGAGCCCCTGTGCATGCTGTGGTGCATTCCCGGTCTCGCCCGCAACGAGTGGAATCACGCCTTCAAACTGCTCACCAACTAATCCACCGAAAACGTCCTAGGGCCGGTTCGCATTGCGAACCGGCCCTAATCACTAACCACTAATCACTCACCACTAATCACTAACGACTGCCTTTATATCTCCCACCGCAGCAGCGCCGCCCCCACCGTGAATCCCGCGCCCACAGCCGCCAGCAGCACCAGGCCGCCCTTCTTCAGCTTCCCGTCCTCAATCGCCGTCTCCATCGCCAGCGGAATCGTCCCCGCCGACGTGTTCCCATACTTTTCTATATTGATAATCACCCGCTCCGGGTCCATCCCCAGCCGGTCGGCCGTCGCGGTAA
>CAYWSR010000348.1:0-3093 GCA_964460385.1 uncultured Occallatibacter sp.
GACTGGAGTTTCTGCGCCAGATCCGGGCACAGAACCTGGCTCCCGGCGTTCCGGTGGTGATGATCACGACCGAATCCAGCGAGGAGCATGTGAAGCAAGCGATCCTCTCCGGAGCGCAGGGTTACATCCGCAAACCGTTCACTGCCGAACAGGTGAAGGAGCGCGTGCTGCCCCTGCTGAGCGCCGCTTGAGGGCCGCGGAACGGCGCGACGGAGCAGGCTAATCCGGCGGCGCCTGGAGGGAGCGCTATGTTGCTCAACGGAGTGCGGACGGCCGCTCTTGCGCGCAGCCAAAGAGACGGCAAGAACGAAACGGAGTGTGCGATGACGGTCTCTCTGCGGGAATCCGTGCAACTGGTCTCCGATCCTCGGAACCTGGATGCGAGTGTGGAAGAGGTCTTTCAGCTCATGCTGGGAGTGAACTGCACGCGAGACAGCTGCCCGCCGATTCATGAGGACGAGTCGGTGACCGCGGTGGTGGGCTTTGGCGGTGTTCTGAGCGGGGCATGCGTTTTCCGCTCGGGCGCGGGTGCTGCGTTGCGCATCGCGGCCCGGATGACAGGCATGGAGTTCGCCTCGATCGACGACACAGTGAAGGACGCCATTGGCGAGATCGGCAACATGCTGGCCGGGGCCTGGAAAGGCAAGGTGCCGAATCTGGCGGCCAACTGCGGGCTGTCGGTTCCGGCAGTGATTACCGGAAGGGATTACAACCTTCATGTGCAGGCCCCCGAGTTCCAGTTGCACCACATGTATCGCTTTGACGATGCGTGCTTTGAAGTAACAATCGTCTGTGACGGGCTGCAATGAACTGGGCTTGCCTGGTTTGCGCGGGCTGAAACCCAACTCGGCACCGAGTGCGATGTTTCATGGCTGAGCACCCGGCTCCTCGCATCATGATCCCTCTCTAATTCTCCCTCCCCCCATTCCGGTCCTCCATCTGCCTTCTAGTCCCTCTGACAGGAGGCTCTTCCTATGGACAGCGGCTACTACGCGGCGATGACGGGCCTGGTGGCCCGAACGCAGGCACTGGACACCGCGGCGGCCAACCTGGCCAACGCGCAAACGGCCGGCTACCGGGCTGAGCGTGAGTACTTCCGCTCGGCTTTGCTGGGCCCGGACGCCCTCGACTCGCAGTTGGGCCGCACGGTGAACAACTTTGGCCTGCTTGGCGGCGACCGGCTGAGCATGGCGCAGGGGGCCCTGGCGCAGACCGGCAACCCCCTCGATCTGGCGATCGAGGGAGAAGGCTTTTTTCAAGTTCAGACGCCAAATGGCCTGCGCTACACCCGCGATGGCAGCTTCCATCGCGCATCCGGAGGGCTGCTGGTCACCGCCGATGGCAGGCCTGTGCTCTCGGCTGCAGGAAAGACCATCCCGGTACCTCCCGGCGAGCCCTCCGTGGGGGCCGATGGCGTGCTCTCGGTGGCTGGAGGCGTAGTGGCTACGATCGGGGTATTCAGCTTTCCGGCGGGAACCGACCTGACGCCGGAGGGAGCCAACCGTTACGTTGCGCCGAGCGGCATCGATCCCAGGGCGACTACCGGGGCAACGATCCATCAGGGCGCGCTCGAACAGGCAAACCAGGACGTGATCCAAGGCTCGCTCGACCTGATGATGATGCAGCGCCAGGCCGAGATGATGCAGCGGGCGCTGACCGTCTTTCACACCGAGTTCAACAAGATTGCGACCGAGGATCTGCCCAAAGTCTAGCCGCTGTGCGGCTACATAGGAGTCCCATGATTCGAGCCTTGTACACGGCGGCCAGCGGCATGAGCGCACAGCAGCTAAACCTGGACACAATTGCCAATAACCTGGCGAACTCGTCCACGACAGGCTTTCGCCAGCTGCGCCTTGAGTTTCAGGACATGGTCTACCAGAACCTGGTGACGCCGGGCGCGGCGCAGTCGCAGTCGACTGTTTCAGCAGGGCTGCAGATCGGTCTAGGCACGAAGTCGGCGGCGACCGAGGTGATCATGACGCAGGGCTCGCTGAACCAGACCTCGAATCCGCTGGATGTCGCCATCGAGGGCGCGGGATTCTTCCAGGTGCAGCGACCGGACGGAACGATTGCTTATACGCGGGCCGGGCAGTTCCAGCTCAACAATCAGGGAACGCTGGTGACCACGGACGGCGACCCGGTGATTCCGACCATCACCATTCCCTCCAATGCAACCGCCGTGACCATTACCCAGTACGGTGTGGTGAATGCCACACTGGCCGGGCAGCAGAACCCGTCGCAACTGGGGCAACTGCAGCTGGCGACCTTTCCGAACCCTGGGGGCCTGGAAAGCATGGGCTCAAACCTTCTGACGGCGACGCTCAACTCGGGCGACCCGGTCCTGGGCAATCCGGGCGGAACCGCGGGTTTGGGCACGCTGCAGCAGGGCTACCTCGAGAACTCGAATGTGGACGTGGTCACGATGTTTGTGCAAATGGTACTGGCGCAGAGAGCTTACGAGTCGAACTCGAAGGTGATCAAGGCAGCCGATGACATGTACTCCCAGGTCAACAACATGACGCACTAGGGGCGCGGCTCCTAGTCCTAGCACAGGGAGCAGATAGAACGGACGATGAAAACGCAGGAGACAATCGACTTTGGAGCGCTTGCTGGATTGGCACTGGCGGCAGTGCTCGCCGTGCTCAATGCCGCGAATGCTCAGCTTCCGTCTTCGGGCGCGATTGTCCAACGCGGACAAACGACAGCCTGCACCTCGTGCACAATCGTCCGCGAGATCGACGACCCGCACAGCGGCCAGCACTGGATACTGATGCGCGATCCGGCTCACCTGGGCGGGCCCGGCGTTCTGATGGCCGAAGAGTCGGTTCCCAACAGCGGCTGGCTCGCGGGAGGGATTGCTCGGCTGCACCCGGTGATCCGCGCCGGAGACCGGCTGACTGTCGAGGAGTCGAGTGCAAAGGCCTACCTGCGACTGGAGGGGATTGCGCTATCACCGGCAGCGCCGGGCGCGCAACTGCGCGTGCGGCTCGCGTTGAGCGGCAAAGTTGTTGAGGCGTTGGCTGTCGGTCCGGGCCGTGCTGTGCGGATTCCGGAGAGGGAGTTCTGGCCATGATGGTGCATCGCTCAGGCTGG
>CAYWSR010000349.1:0-3092 GCA_964460385.1 uncultured Occallatibacter sp.
GCCCCAATGAGTGTCCTCGCATACCTTGTCCGCCTACGTTTTCCCATCGCCACAGCCTTTGTTGCCGACCAAGGTAAACTAATCCAAATTGATCCAAACTAACCCAAATTGATCCAAGCTAATTCAGCCCCCAGTCTAGGCAAAATTTTGGCGGCCTTTGCGGAAGGCCGGTAAATTTTCTGAAGTACAATTGAATTAAATGTCGAAGAAAAAGGATGATGAGAAGTCCAAGTTCATGCGCATTGAGCGGGCCGCCGCGCTCGAGGTGTCGAATTTCCTGTTCGCGCTAGGAAATCAGTTCGTGGGGGTGCAGAATGCCGCGGGGGCGTTCGACTGCTTCAAGTATTCGTTGGACTTGAACCCATTCAACCATCCTGCGGTTCATAACCTCGGCGCCCTGTACTTCTCCAAGGGGGAGCTGCAGTCGGCGCTTCGAATGTTTCGTGAGTCCGTCAGGATGGATCCGGAGCAGGTCAGCGCCAACGTCGCCTTGGCCGAGACTCTTCGAAAGCTCGGCGAGTGGCGAGAGGCGTCCGACATACTTGAGGAGCAGGCGAAGAGGGCGCCCGACCATTTCCAAGTATTGTCGGCCATGGCTGTGCTGATGTATGACAGGGGTCGATTGGCCGAGGCGCAGAGGTACAACGACGCGGCGCTGAAGAAGGTGCCGAGCGACGCGCACATGCTGCTGAACAAGGCGCTGCTGGGGATGCTGTACGGAAAGTGGCCGGAGTATTGGAAGGACTACGAGTACAACCTAAGCTATCGGCAGAATCCTCGGATGAAGAACTTGCGAATGGGGGATGCTTGGGCCGGCGAGGAGTGCGAGGGGAAGGCGCTGCTAGTCATCGCGGATCAGGGCTACGGCGACAGCATTCAGATGAGTCGATACCTCCTTGAGGCCAAGGCCCTGGGCAAGTTCGCCAAGTTGACGTACCTCGTTCAGCCAGAGTTAGTCTCCCTGATGAAGCGGTCGGGGGTCGCGGACGAAGTTGTGGGATTTGCTGAGGCGCAGTCCATATCGAGGGACTCCTTCTCCTCGCTGCTCGGCGTCATGCGCGTGCTTCAAGTCTCTCCGGAGAATTGCTGGAGACCGCCGCACCTGGTGAGCGATCCGCAGCTTGACGCCGTGTGGGCCGCTAGGTTGGGGGAAAGGAGGCCTGGAAAATTTCGGGTCGGCGTCACCTGGCAGGGGGACAGGGCCCATGGAAACGATCAGTCGCGCAGCATGCCGCCGTCGGCGCTGGTCTCGCTGCTGAAGGGTTTGAGGTCTGACGGTGGAGAGGTCGTCCTGCCGCCGAAGAACGTCGAATGGTACAGTTTTCAGGTAGGCAGGGCAGTTCAGGCGCTTGCGGCAGATCCAGCGGGCGATTGCTTTGGGGCTATGGACCTGGGGACCGACTTCAGGCACTTCGACGACACGCTGTCGGCGCTGCGGCAGATGGACCTGCTCATAGCGGTCGACACCTCGATCGGCCACCTCGCTGGGTGCGCGGGAATACCCTGCTGGTCTGTTCTGTCGAGCCCCGCGGAGTGGCGGTGGGGGTTGGTCGGGACCACTTCGCCGTGGTACTCGACGGCGCAGCTGTTCAGGCAGTCGGAGCCGAGAGATTGGACGACCGTGATGTTGGCGGTCCTGCGAAGACTTCAGGAGGAGGTTCCTTGGCCACAGGCGTAAGGTACACTAGAGCCCACGTCGATCGCCTCTGCGACTGCGGTGCGTGCAAGCTGTGCAAGAATCGCGTCTCAAGGGCAAAGTTCTACGCAGAGCACGTCGAGCAGGAGCGAGCCAGGCAACGGGCGCACTATGCCGCGCACCGGGAGGAGGTCGCGAAGAGGAGGCGGCTGGCCAAGGATGCGCTGAAGGTGACTCGCAGATCGAGGGGAGCGAGGCCAAAGGTCGACCTCAATGAATCGGCCATGCGTTGGCTTCAGGAGCACGGATTTAGGGAAGGAGCGGAGGCGTGAGCATAGTTGAAGAAGCTGCAAAGATCATCGATCCAGTAGCGTTTACGGACGTCGCGTGGGCGAATGGATCGATTGAACTGGATCAAGACGACCTGGAGATGGTGCGTCGAAGATATTGCAGGTCCATTGCCATGAACAAGGCTACGCAAGTCTTAAGGCTCGCCCTCGCCGCTGGATCGAGCCTCAGAGGCCAATTGATCGAGGACGAGTTGAGCGGCTGGGAAACGCTAGGAATCAAGGGCATCAGGGAGAGCGAGGCCTTAAGGAAGATCGTGGAGGCGAAGTTTGACTGAAGCAGTGGATAGTGGCAGTAAATGACGAGGGACGCAAGCTGACCGACTGGGAAGTCCAATTCATGGAGTCCATCACCGAACAGTTCGACAACAGCGGCAGCCTCAACGAAAAGCAGGAGGAAATCCTTGAGCGCATCTACACCGAAAAGGTGCCGTAGAACTCCTCCAGAACCATTCATCGCGACGACGTACAAGTGCCCAGAGTGCGAGTTCACGACGCACGCGACCACGCCGAAGGGGCTGATAGCCGCCATAAAGCGGCACCGGAAGAAGGAGCCCACGCACAGGAGGCTAACCCGCGCATGACCAAGGTTGACGCCTCAGTAAGGACCGTGGAACTGGCGACGCTCGTGACGTTCCTACAAACAGCAATGTCGTTCGACCGCCCAGTTGCACAGGAAAAAGCGCTGCAGGACGCCCGCGACATAATGCTCGAGTGTGGCTTTCCGGTAACCAACGACTTTAGAACCATTGGCACCACGCCGTGGGCAGAACACGTGCAGCGCCACGTTAGGAAGGAAGGATAGGGTGTGACGATCGCACTTTTGGCGGCAAAGCTCATACAGTCATTCGAGGGCTGCAAGCTGACGGCGTACTGGGACAAGACAGGCAAGGTCTGGACAATCGGATTCGGCCACACGAAGAAGGTCACGAACGGCGACACGATCACGTTCGACCAGGCCGTTGCACTGTTCGAGCAGGACTCGGCGCTGCTCATAGCCCTCGTCCAGGACCGCCCCCTGGTAGAGGCTGCAGCACTTGTCAGCTTCGGATACAACTGCGGCATCGGGGCTCTCCAGCGCGTGCTGAGTGGCAGCCTCCACATCGAGC
>CAYWSR010000350.1:0-3085 GCA_964460385.1 uncultured Occallatibacter sp.
AACCCAGGATTCGACGGCAGCGGACGAACCCTCGACGCGGGCCAGCACCTGGCTTCGCGAGGCGAAGGCACTCGTGACCAGGGCTTCCTTGGTGTCGAGAGCGATGATGCGGCCGTGGTCGACGATGGCGATGCGGTCGCACAACCGCTCCGCTTCTTCCATGTAGTGGGTGGTGTAAATGATGGTCATGCCTTGCGTGCGAAGGGCTTCAATCATTTCGAAGATGCGATTGCGCGACTGCGGATCGACGCCGACGGTGGGCTCGTCCATAAGGACGAGGCGGGGCTGGTGGATGAGGCCGGCAGCCATGTTGAGGCGGCGCTTCATGCCGCCGGAGAGGGTACGGGCAGGAGCATCGGCGCGGTCTTCGAGGCCGGACCAGTTGAGGCACCAGGAGACGGCTTCGCTGAGGGGCTGGCCGGAGAGGCCGGAGTAGCGGCCGAATGCCTGCAGGTTCTCGGCTGCGGTGAGGCGAGGATAAAGGGCGAGCTCCTGCGGGACCCAACCGATGGCGGCGCAGGCGGCGGGTGATGCGGCGGGCGCGCCGAAGACGGTGACGGTGCCGGCGTCAGGGGCGACGCGGCCGACGATGGAGCGGATGAGGGTGCTTTTGCCTGCGCCGTTGGGGCCGAGGAGGCCGAGACACTCGCCGGAGCGAAGCTCGAAGGAGATGTTGTCGACGGCCGTGACCGAGCCGAACCGCTTGACGAGGCCGGAGACGAGGAGCGGCGCGGGATGGGGCGGGGGGACGGGATTGGCTGAGGCTGCGATGGGCGGACTCCTCAAGTTTGGTGCGTTGGGGCAATCGTACAGCAAGTGGAAGGCTGGGAGGTTAAACGCAATGGGAGGCGGGGAAGTTCCGGCACTTGCAGCGCAGCGGACGTGGCTTCGCCGCTTGTCTCCCAGCTCCCCAAATGCGAGGCACCTGGGGCACCCGGCGCGGCGCCGATAAAGTAGGTGGCCTTTATAGCTCAGACGCGGAAGATTCGGCTCACTAGTGTGAATGATGGTAGGGCAGACAGGTTTCGGCCCGGGCCCTAGCGAGGAGAATCGATGAATGGATTAAGAGTTTTTGCGTTAGCAGCGGTTGCTGGCGCCATGTTAGTGGCAACCCCGCTCAAGGCGTCGGCCCAGGTTTCGGTGGAAGTCGGAATCGCACCGGATTGTCCGTACGGCTACTACGACTATGCTCCCTATAGCTGCGTTCCCGACGGCTACTATGGACCGGAATGGTTCAATGGCGGCGTGTTCGTGGGCGTGGGTCCGTGGTTTCGTGGCCCCGACAACTTCAGGGGCAATGTAGATAACTCCTTTGACCCGCACCACGGCTACAACGGGCCGGCTCCCAAGGTTGGCGAGAAGGCCTCGGCCCAGCGCAGAGACCCGGGGCAGTTCAAAGGCAATGAATCGCGCGATGGACGCGGGCATACGGGCGGCGAAAAGAAGTAACTGGCGCCGACCGTTCGGCGGGGCTGGTATTGGCTGTCAGCGATCGCAACAAGATCCTGAAAACACAAAGAGCGTGGCTTAGGCTGCGCTCTTTGTGCGTGAGGATGGGTGGACGGCTGGTCCCTAGGTGGCGAAGTACTTCTTGAGCGGCTCCCAGTAATGGGTGTGCCAGCCCCCGTCGAGGGAGTCGTGGTCTCCTTCGGGAAAGCCAGTGTGGTCGAAGAGGAGCGTGGTTTCGGATGCGCGCGGCTTGAACTCGAAGTGGACCAGGGAGTAGACGCCTGCGGGCCAGTAGGCGGGACGCCAGGCCTGAACGATACGCAGGCTGGGGACAAGCTCAATGTTGCGGCCTTCGATCTTGCCGCCGAACATGGAGAAGGTCCCGCCGGGCGCGGGGTCGATGGTGGCGGGAAGTCCCGAGAAGGCGGCAAACTGCTTCTGGTCGAGGATGGCCTGATAGAGGCGAGCGGGCGGCGCGGCGAAATCGATCTCGTAGTGAATGCTGGTGCGGTTGTCCTTGACGGACGCCGCCTGCGGTGCGGCAGACGCGGCTTGCGCCGCAGAGATGCGAGAGAGGGCTGCGGCGGCGAGGGTTGCGATGCCGGCGAGTGCCTGGCGGCGGCTGGTTCTGTTCATAGGGCCTCCGGGGTGTCCGAAAGAACTCAAGATTGAAGTATCCCACTGTTGCTCACAAGAGCGCAGCGAGGATCGGCGTACGGCAGTCAAAAAGGGAATCCCAGGCCTCAAAAGTGGGGTGAAGACTGGGATTCCATTGGAGGAACGGGCATTGCCGGGAGGCGGCCTTGTTCGCTCCAGATTGCGGCTCTTAGGCGAGGCCGCAAGCAAATCCTGAACGGGTTATGGAAAGCGGATGCTTGTCAATACGACTTGGGATCCTGGTCGATCAGGCGACTGCCTCTTCGCCTGAGTTCACCGATATGGGGATTGGGTTCGGGATTGCGGAGACGAAAAGGAGCGAAGCGGGCTTGAAAGTCGGCGCGCCAGTCTTCGGATTCGCTCAGATCGCTGTGCTGGAGGAGGTCACAGTGGCCACCTGAGGCGAAATAGCCACGGAAGGAAGCCGCATTTTTTTGCCGATTTTGCACTGCCCTGCGCAAGGCCAGGGCGATGCCCAGGAAGAACACAGGCGCGCCAATAAAGAGCAGGCTGAACGTGGCATTCAGCATTGCGTTCTCCTTTGAAAGCGGAGTCTACGACCGCCCTCGGCGAAGAAGCCGGGACAGACGTAGATGGATTGTGAAGGCGGCGACGCGGGCTGTCTGGTCAAGATTGCTCAAAACGGGGGGAAAAGGCTATTGCTCGTGCTTGCCGGGGCGGAGCATGAGGTCGCGAATGGCTTCGCGGGGGTCTTTGCCTTCTGCGAGGACGAGTTCAACCTGCTCGGTGATGGGCATTTCGATGTTGTGGCGGCGGGCGAGGCCGAGCGCGGCCCGGGTGGTGCGGACACCTTCTGCGACCTTGCCGCCGAGACTTTCGAGGACTTCAGGGAGCTTGCGGCCCTGGCCGAGGGCGTGGCCGACGGTCCGGTTGCGGCTGAGCGAGCCGGTGCAGGTGAGGACGAGGTCGCCGACGCCGGAGAGACCGGCGAGGGTTTCGCGCTTGCCGCCGCAGGCAA
>CAYWSR010000351.1:0-3055 GCA_964460385.1 uncultured Occallatibacter sp.
TACGCAGGCGCAGTACAGTCCCGTAATGGGCGAGCACATCTCAAGCTTCCCCGGACCGAGGTGGCCCGTCGAGCAGGTCTCGTGGTATGAAGCGGTGCAATTCTGCGCGAGGCTCTCCAGGAGCACTGGAAAGACCGTGCGCCTGCCGAACGAAGCGGAGTGGGAATATGCCTGCCGCGCCGGCACGACCACGGCGTTCAACACCGGAGCGACGATATCCACCGATCAGGCGAACTACAATGGCACCGGCGCTTATGGAACCGGGAAACTCGGCGAAGACCGCCGGAAGACGACGCCGGTCGGCAGCTTCCCGCCGAACGCGTGGGGCCTTTACGACATGCATGGCAACGTTTGGCAGTGGTGCAGCAGTCTTTACAAGCCCTATCCATATGATCCGCACGACGGCCGCGAAGATGAGACGGCGCCCGGTTCGCGCGTCATCCGCGGCGGCTCATGGTGTCATTCACCGTTCAACGCGCGGTCCGCGAAACGCATAGGTAACTCTCCGACGACCCGGGTCCATGACCTCGGCTTCCGGGTCGTCGTCCCGGCGGACACCGCCCCCCTCGCCTCGGCCAAAGAGCCGGCGTTCCCGACAGGACCGCTGCCGCCGCGTGTGGCCGAGCAGGTCCGGGCGATTGTAATGGCGCAGTTCAAGGCGTTCCTGCCGCCCACCCAGGAAGGAAGCGTCGCGCTCTTCCGGCTCGACAAGGATACGCCCCTGCTCGCGACGGTGGACGGACAGACGTATTCGGCCAGAGTTTTCCGCCCGTTCACTGCGCAGCCGCTCAACGCGAACGAATATGGCGCGAAAGAGTACTTCCTCCGCACGACCGCGCCGTGGAAGCTCAAAGCCGATTTGCTCCTCCCGGCCGACATCTGTCTCTCAGGCATCGCCGAGCGCGTCAGCGCGTACGATGCCGCCACGATCTCCGCGCAGGACGCGGCCATCGCCAACAGCGAGACCCTTTGCAAAGCCGCGCTCGACCGAATGGAACCGATGCGGAAAGCCAAAGCCGCAGCGATCGCCGATGCGCATAAGGCCGATACGGATTCGCTGGCCGCGCAGATCAAGCAACTGCAGGCGGATGTCACCCAAAAGCAGGCGACCCGCAATGCCGTCTCCGCGCGGTATTCCGTCAATCCGCCGCGTGTTCCCGTCACTGCCCGCGACGCCAATAACAACATCATATGGCAATGGACGCCGAGCCAGGGATTCACCTTTTATGACGACCTCGACCAGACCCGCCAGAAGATAGACCAGGCCCTCGCGGCGCAGAAAACGCTTCAAGCGACAATGGACGCCGAACTGATCGCAGCCCTCGGCCAGCCCGGCGCAAAAGAGAAGCCCCTCCGCGCAGTCTTCCAAAAGCACCGCAGACGCATCGTCGCCGGCGAGGTGATTTATGAAGATGAAATGCGCACCGACTACGAGTCCGTGCTCGCCGATCCGGTGAAAGCGCCCTAGGAGCCTGTCCATGAATTCACCTTGCCGGCATTGTTCGCGCCGGCAAGGTCATGGCAATTCATCGTTATGAACTTCGTGAAGAATCAATTTGATCGCCGGGAGGATCCGCACAGCGCTCGGTTCGTCCTGCCGAAACAGTCCAGAGAGGGTTTCTCCGTGCTCTCAGGCCGTTGCTGCCCACATCTTCCGCAGATTATGCGTGGTGCACCACAGCGACCACTCGCCCCGGACTTTCTCCCGTCCGCGCAGGAGAAACTGCCGCAGTCCTCGGACCGATTTGATCTGCCCGAAGACTGGTTCGACGATCTGCTTGCGCAGCGCATACGTCAGTCGTCCACTCTTCATCATCAGCTTGCGCCGCACCCGGTCGATCAACGAAAGCCCCTTCGGGATCGGCCCGCGCACCGGCGGGGGCGTCTCGCCATGCTTGAGCCGGTCCGGGCACAGGTGATCGTCGATCCGGCGCTTCCTCAGATACCGCACGTTGCTTTCGCTGTAATACCCCGAGTCGGCGCTGACGAGCTTGGGCCTGCGCCTCAGGTTCCGTCGGATCTGCTCGAGCATCGGCACGACCTGTTGCTTGTCGTTGGGCGCGTCGGCGGCCTCTTGCGCGACAATGATCTGATGGGCCGAGTCCACGGCCGCCTGGCAATTGTAGGCCTGATCGAACGAGCCATCGCCCATTTTCATGATCGGGCTTTCCGGGTCGGTGAAGTTGCGTTGCGCTTTCGGCTCCGGCGTCCCGGGCGGAGTTTTCGGAGGCTTGCCCCGTTTCGGCGGAAGGGGCTCGCCCTTTTCATCGAGTTTGCCTTCCGAGCGCGCTTTTGCCTTCGCGGCCTCCTCCAGGGCTTTCTTCGCCGCGCGAATCTTCGCGAGCCGTTTCTCCCGAAATTGAAGCTCCTCGGGCAACGCGTCCCCGCGAACGTCCCGACCGTGCTCGCGGTCCTCCGCCTCGTCGGTCTCCTGCGCGCGTTTCAGAAGCTGAGCCACTTCCTGGACGTACTGCGCCTCCCTCTCGCACATCCGCCCATAGCTCATCGCCTTGTGCTTCGAGGCGTTCGCCTTCACCTTCGTCCCGTCCAAGGCCACGTGTCCGAGCTTCACCAGGCCCGCCTCCCGCGCCAGATGCAACACCTGCACGAACAGGCCGTTCAACGCCTTCAGGTGAATCCGCCGGAATTCGCTGATCGTGCGGAAATTCGGCTGCTGGTCGGCGCTGACGATCCGGTAGCCCAAGTCCCGCTCGCACAGCCGGGCTATTTTCCTCGAACTGGCCGTGCCCAGACAATAAGCGTACAGCAGCAGAGCGACCATCACTCTCGGATGGAACGGCGGCTGCCCGCTGGGGGCTTTCCCCGCCCGGTAGAACCGGTCGAACTCGCTCAGGTCCAGCGTCTCGGACAGGTCCGCGATGAAGTAGGCCAGGTCTCCCTTCGGCAGCCAGTCCTTCATGCACGGCGGCAGCAGGAACGCCTGATCCCGGCTGTACGGCTTATACCCGTTGCTCATGCTCGCGCTCCTCAACTCGTGGACGAGCGCATTGTATTTCCATGCGCGTCAAGAGGCAATTCTTGGACAAGCTCCTAG
>CAYWSR010000352.1:0-3046 GCA_964460385.1 uncultured Occallatibacter sp.
AAAGACTCCTGGGCCAAGATCGAGAAGAAATCAGGAGCGTAAAGCCCGAGTGGCGAAGAAGAGAACCTCCCGATCAATCCTGCAGGTTCTCGTAGTCCGGTCCAAGACGAACATCAAGATGAATCGGCCTTCCGGCATGCACCCAAATGGACTTACAAAATGGCGCGAAGCCTGAAGAGCCAATCATCACATCGTAGTAACCGTCCGGAAGCTGAATGACAAAGCTACCCGCGCGATCAGGTCGAACGGTATAGCTTGGTCCGCCCGATTGCTCATGAATCCAGATGATGGCCTTGGGGATCGCGACGTTTTCGGCTTTATCAGCGACCCTGCCCGAGGAATTCTGAATTCCCGTCGCTTGTTGGGCGGGGGTTACCGATGGGAAGACTAGCAAAATCCAGAGAGCGGCGAAGAGAATCAGCGCCTTCTGCGTCATGACCTTCCTCCAATGAACAATTCTGAAAGAACAACCTCGGCCGGGTCCTCCGAGCCTCGCTCTTGAGACCCGGGAAAGCACAGACCCCACTCAGCTAAACCCGCGTCAGTTGCGGCAGTGCATCGAAGTGCGCATCCCGCACAGACAACACGAGTGAATGCTGCAAAACCAGCGCCGCGATCCACATGTCGTTCGTCGGTATCGGGGTTCCTTGCTTGCGCAGTTGCCGGTACACGTTCGCATACTGCTGCGTGGTCTGGTTGTCCGCATAGAGAATGGATACGCCCGGCTTGAGAAGAAACCTGTGGAGCACTGCTTCGTTGCGCGTCCCCTGGGTACCCACCGCGAATCCGGCGCGCAGTTCTCCCACCACGATGAACGGCAGCCAAACTTCGTCCGCCAACTCCACCGCTTCGATCACAGAAGGCTCGCCCCGGCAAAGGTCTGTGTAGCGATTGGTGTCGAGGGCAAGCCTCATGCGGCGGCCCCGCTAAACGCACAACTCCAACTCCCCTTTGGGCTCACTGCCACATCTCCTCGTCAACGGTGTCTTGCGCTGCAATGGCGCGATCAAAAGCAGGATCTTTCTTCCAGCTTCCCGCAATATCGCTCAAATCGCGCTGGCGAATTTGGGCCTGCCCCAGCCCAAATCCCCGAGCCAGGGCCTCAACCGCCACTTCATTCAAGCTCTTGCCCTGCTCCCGCGCTTTATCGCGCAGAGCGGCATCCACATGGTCCGGCACATTGCGAATTGTATACTGCATGCAAACATTGTAGGCATTGCAGGCACTACTTGCAAGCGCAAGATTCTATCTTCATGTCAAGGAAAGCAACTGTCAGCAGGCCCCGGGGCCTTGCCTAGTCCCTAGTCCCTCAGTCCCTGCTTTTTCACTTCCCGATCACATCTACGGCCACCGTCGCCGTCCGCGGCGGCAGGCACTGCGTGTTGTTGCACGCCTGGTAGTGCAGCTTCGCCTCCACCAGGTGATTCCCCTTCTCCGCCCGTATGTGCGCCTCAATTTCGAACTCGTGCATATAGACGCTCAGCTTGCTCCCCGGATCGTTGGCAAATGCAAACTCCCCACCCACCGGATACTCCGCCCGCTCCAGCTTCACGCCCGTCCCATCCGGAAACTCCAGCGTCGTCGGAATCAGAAACTCATCCTTCGGCGCATGCGAGTTGATGTGCATCCCTTCCGCCACGCGAAAGTGCAGCTTCACCACCGCCGGCTTCCCCGCTTCCACCGTCACCTGCTCGGGATACAGAAACTCCACCGCCCCAGCCTTTGCGCTCGACCCTTGTCCTCGCACGGCCTGCTCCTGCGCACACACCGCCCCCAACGCCAACCCAGCCGCAACGACCGCAATTCGCAATCCCCAAGCTGCCATCAATCCCCGTCCCTGGTCCCTAACCCCTAATCACTAATCACTAATCCCTGCCTCTACATCCCCATCGCCTTCTTGATATTCCCCTCAATCTCGCTCTTCGACGTCAACCCCATCTGTGCTGCCACCACCACGCCGTTGCGGTCCACATAGAACGACATCGGCAGCTCATCCAGTCCGCCATACGCATCGCTCAGCGTCGCCCCGTCAATCAGCACCGGGTACGGAATGTGCATCTTCGTCGCCGACTGCGCAATCTCGTCCTTTTCTTCGCCGAACTTCTTCGCATCCCCGCGATCCAGGTCGTCCGCCGAGATCCCCAGCACCTCAAAACCCTGCGCCCCATACTGATTGCGCAATTCGACAATCCACGGCGTCTCAATCTTGCACGGCGCGCACCACGTCGCCCAAAAGTTGATCAGCACGGCCTTCCCTTTGTAGCTTGCCAGCGACACCTTCGCCCCGCTCAGGTCTTCGAGCGCAAACGCCGGTGCCGGCTTGCCCACCAGGGGTGATACATATTCCGGCGGCCCGCCTTGCGGATCGGCCACCAACATCCCCCGCTCCGCCGATGCAAGCCGCAACTGCGCCGCCTGTTGCCGGAACTCGAAGTTGGCCCATCCCGCCCACGCAAATGTAGCCAGGATGAACAGAACCACACCCAACACGATCGTGTTACGCTTCACCGCCGACGAGACCTCTCTGGTCTATTGTACGAGCAAACAACCCTCACACTCTGGGTGCCCCATCCATTCCACAGTCTCATCGTGGAATGGGTGGGAGGCCATCAACTACCGCGGGTGCCCCATCCTTTCCGCGTTCTTTGCGGAAAGGGTGGTAGACCATGAACGCAGGCCTCACAGTGCCCAAGCTGATACCATCAAAAGCCGATGGACAGCACGCCCAATCCAGCCAGTCTCCACCCCGCCACGCTCGTGCGCACCGAGGCTGCCGCGCTCGAGGCCCTCGCCGCGCGCCTCGAAGGTCCCATGGCCGCCGACTTTGCCCGCGCCGTCGAGCTCGTCCTGCGCTGCGGCCACGACCGCGGCCGCGTCGTCGTCACCGGCATGGGCAAGAGCGGCATCATCGCCCAGAAAATCGCCGCCACGCTCAGTTCCACCGGCTCGCCCGCGCTCTTCCGTCACCCTGCTGAAGCCGTCCACGGCGACCTCGGCGCGCTCATGCCCGGCGACCTCGTCATCGCGCTCTCCGCCAGCGGCGAAA
>CAYWSR010000353.1:0-3045 GCA_964460385.1 uncultured Occallatibacter sp.
TGGCCGAGTGGCTGAAGGCGCACGCTTGGAAAGCGTGTTTAGGGGAAACTCTAACGTGGGTTCGAATCCCACTCTCTCCGCCAGCATTGCATTCCGCAAATGCTCGACCGGTGCAATTCACGGCCGGGCTGTTTCCTCAATCTGGATCTCCGCGGGCTCGGTTGCCGTCATTTCCAGGTAGATCACCGCCTGGTCTCCTTCAAGATGATGCTCCATCCCCATGCGGACAGGAATCTCCACCTCCCTGCCGTCCATCCAGACGCGCACCTTTCTGGGCGCATCCACACCATCAATCACAACTGCCGGGTTCACTAGCGGCCTATCCGCGGAGCTTTCGATCAACACTGTTAACGGCCCGCGCACAGCATCGGCTCTGCGATGCACGACAAACGCCCGCTGCGCCGGGTCGTACTCCACCGTCCCCTTGTCGGGCTCGCTCAGCTTTGCTTCCGGCGGCGAAATCCACGACCTCGCCAGCGGCAGCAGCCGTTCCTCCGCACCAGCCTTCGCCGTCAGCCCGCAAAGCAGCAGCTTGGTCATGCTCTCATCTGTTCGCGAATACGGATCCCAATAAATGTGTGAAAGAGAGGAGTGCGACGCCCGATCTGCCGCAATCGCAGGCCGCCCGCTCGATCCCACCTGCGCCACCGGCCAATGATTCCACCACTCAAACATCGAATAGCTCGGCTCGCCGTTGTAGGTATCAAAAGAAACGCCCCTAGGCCAGACGATCTCGAATGGATTCTGCGCAGACTTCAGGTGCACAATCTGGATGTTTGCGTTGCTCGGGCGGTCAAGCTTCGCCGGCCCTTTCGGCAGCGAAAAGACGCCTTCTGTCTTCGGCTCCCAGTGGTAAGTCGCAGTCTCTCCAGCCATATTCTCCAGCGTCAGAGCATCCACCACAATGTTGTCTTCCGGCCGCTGTCCTGGCCCGTTGATCGCAATCGTCTCCTGCCATTCATGCGGCTTATCAAGCGCTGAACTCCACAGCACCTGCTTGCGCACCGCCGTTCCATCCGGATAAACCGTCCAGTACTCGTCAGCCCAATCGAACCAACCTGTGCGCGTGTCAGCATGCGCACCCTCGTAGTTGCGCGCCTCCGCCAGTGCGTAGCGCCAATGAATCACGGCCCGCGCCTCCGTCGAGGCCAGCACGCTCACATGCGAGTAGCGGCTCTGCTTGTCCGACATTGGTTCGCAGTCGCCCGCACCACCGCAACCATTACCCCACGTCTCAAGAAACTCGTCCGTGTACCACTTGCCGTTCTCCGTCACCCATGCCGGGATATAGTTGTTCCCTTGCCAGAAGACCAACCGCATCGGCGACTTGTCAAAGCGCACAACGACGTCCGTCTCCGGCCCCAGCCGCCTCATCCGGTCCCACGACGGAGCGAAGCGCAAGCTCGCATATATCGCTCCAAAGGGCCCCGCTCCCGGCGGGCCTGTCGGAAGCACTGCCCATGGAATTACCTCGCCGGTTGGCTTCGCGACGATCGCAATCTGCGCTCGATCCTCGTCTTCTGAGATCGCATGATCCAGCAACGTCACCTCGTCAAGATCCCCGTCAAGCGAGTACTCAATCAGATCCTGCGGATGGCTGATCCATGCCGGAAAGGAATGAATCGGTTCGCGCACTCTTCCGATTACAAGCGATGCATTTCTCGCCTGCCAGAAGCTCCCCGCCGTCTCCATATGCCCCACAGGCTTTCCATCGATCAAGATTGTCATTCCCGCTCCGCGATGGAATGTCCCCGTAACATGCACCCACTTCTTCAGCGGAAGCGTCTCGGCGCTCACCACATGAGTCCAGACCCCATCGAACGACGCGCCCAACCCCAGGTGCCCGAAGGCATCGATCCCCAGCGAGAAACCCACCTGCTGAAACGCGCTCTGATCGATGATCGGGACCCAGTTCCACGGATAGTTGTTCAGAGCCACCCACGCAGAAACTGTGAATGCGTCGCCAAGTGAAGGAACATCCTTCCCTTCCCGCGTGATTCCTGTCGTGTAGCCATCAAACTCGAGCGCCTGCCCGCTCACTCCGGGCACTATCCGCCAATATCCCTTCAGCTCGTCGCCCGATTTTGCAAGCGATTGTTGCAATGCACGGTCCGACCCCGCGTCAAAGCTCCAGCGTACTTCCCCGCCCCGCGCTTGAGCGTGTTGCCCACTCATGGCCGGCTGTCCCTGTCCAACTCCCACCGTCCCCAGCGCGCAGAAAATAACAATCAAAACCCGTGACTTCTTCATCCAATTCGCCTCAGATCCCAACACACAACTCTGCCACAACTCCCCCGCTTCCGGCGAAAGTCTGCAGTTTTCGCCCGGGTTCGGGACAATCCGCTCATGAAATAAAGCGATTTATTCCGCTTGCTGGACTCTGATTCAAGGCTGTATATTCCAGTCGCAGAGAACGTTTACTCAAACACGCCTTCTGAGGGACCTTCATGAGAGATCTTCGACTTATGTATGCGGCCGTCATCGCACTTGTCTTTTCGGGCGGACAGCACCTTTCAGCGCAGGTGGAGACGATCGTCCCTCCAGTGATCGCTGGCGCAAAGTCTGTTACCGTCGAGCACATCAAGGTTCACGGAACTTCGCTCGAAGGAAATCTCGAAGGCGATGCGGTGGATCGCGATGTAATCGTCTTTCTTCCCCCCAGTTACAGCAAACAAGCACATCGCCGTTACCCTGTCGTCTACGCGCTCCATGGTTACTCGATCGGTGCGGAGCAGTGGACCCACGAAATCCACGTCCCGCAGACTATCGAAGGCGCCTTCGCGCAAGGCGCCAGGGAGATGATCGTCGTTCTGCCGGACTCGAAGACGCTGCACAACGGGTCGATGTACTCCAGTTCCGTCACCACCGGCGATTTCGAGAAGTTCGTCTCTCACGATGTGGTTGCGTATGTGGACGCGCATTACAGAACCATTCCCGATCGCCTGAGCCGCGGCTTGGTTGGGCATTCGATGGGAGGATATGGCGCGGCCCGCATCGGCATGAAGCATTCCGACGTGTTCGGCAGCCTGTACATCATGAGCCCGT
>CAYWSR010000354.1:0-3042 GCA_964460385.1 uncultured Occallatibacter sp.
CCCTCTACACCTTCTGCCGCCGCCAGGCAGTTCTCGCGCAATTGCAAATCCACGGTCGCGTTTTCGGCAACAGGGTTCTTCTGGTACCACTCGCTGAAGGGCTTGATATCGACCGCACGCACACTGGCAGCGCCTTCGGCGAACAGTGTGTTCACCAAATGCCCACCAATAAACCCACCGGCCCCGCAAATGAGAACGCGTGCACCACGGATTTGCATCAGTTGCAGTTACCTCTTGGCTTGAATTCCGATGCTGCGAGTTAGAGTTGAACAGGAAAACATTGAGCTGAGTTGAATGACATGGGGGCTGGCCGATCTATCGAGATTAATTGGGAATCTTTTATCCCCGCAGCGCTCCCAGCTAGTATGGCATATTGCAACGATGGAGAAACTCGGGAACCGGGCTTGAAGAAGGGGCAAAAGGACGCGGCGGCGCCGTTGTAACCTCGCTGTAATGAGGAACGTGAAAACTTCAACGATGGTGCCTGTAGAGGTCTCTGAAGTTGTATTCGGCGCCCAGGCTGAAGCCCTGCGGATCCGAGGTTTTCTGGCCGGCGAAGCGCTTGTACCAGAACTGATACTCATAGTCGACGCGGACCCAGACTCGCCTGATCGATAAAGCGAGCCTTACCTTCTATTGCGGATGCTTGTGCCGATGGTAAGGCTTGAAAGAGTACGTGGCTCCGACGGAAACCCCGCTGGGGCACACAAAACTGCGGCCAAGAAAGGTGGGCCAAAACTGGTACTCATAGTCGGCGCGGATGTCGATGGTGGGTGTTACCCGGTATTCCAGGCCCCCGCCCGGGGCGAAGAACGTGCGGGTGTCGTGGGTGTAGAGCCGTCCCGATGGGTATCGCACAGACTCCACTCCCGGGAAATCCATGTTTCCGTATCCGACCATGAGTTTGGCGTAGGGATGCAGCTTCGCGTAGCGCCTCCAGGTGTAGATGGGGCCCGCCTCTGCGGTGTCCTCGCGAAGACCGGAGGGATTGGGCTGGCAGTTGGGTGGAACTTCACCGCCGGTGCAATTGAAATCGCCATAGCCCTTGCTGAGCTCAATGGGCCCCCACTTGCTCAAGTCGCGTGCTATCGCCTCAACGCCGAAGCCGTTCAGGTAGTGAGGAAGGCCGGCAAAGTGCCAGTCAATCCAGAGGTTGGCGCCGTAGATTGGACGCCGATGGCCATTCGCGTCCAGGCCCATGTCGAGGGAAAAGTCAGACGCGCCGAGCCCGACGCTGAGGGGGGATCTGGATTCCAGCCCGGCCGGGATGACCTGAGATGACGCAGGGAGCACAAAAACTAAGAATGCCGCCAAAAAAAGTAAGGGCGTCTTCCGAAATCTCATGCTGCTTCTCCATGTAAACGACTGGGCAAACTACTGAATCAGTTCGCGGACAAAAAACCCATTGGGGCCAAGTGTACATCGGCAATGCCGAAATCGGAGGCAAAGATTCCGCAAACAGAACTTTTTCGTGTTCGCTAAAGCACAGTTTCGTCGGTGCACTCTGTGATAGATGCCGGCTCACAGTTGGCGGGATGCATAATGAAATACGATAACCCGCCCAGTCAGTGAAGCAATTGGCCTGCCTCCGCGTGGATGGCGGCAATAAATGACACTAACTGTTGGACACGTTCTGCCGCCAAAAGTCGCGCACTTCTTAGACGCAACTTTGGCGGCAAGTAATCAACCGCATTTTGCAGAACGGGAACGACGGAAGAAAACGTGGGGTAGCGCGAATCGCGGCCGACCTTGGCAATCGCACGCAGAGCGCCGACAGCACCAAGCTGCTCGAGAATATCGGCGTCGCGAAGGAGGATGGCTTCTGTCTCGATCGGATCGTTGTGGACCTGATGGCTGGCGATGGCGGATGCGACGGCATCGAGCTTTGCAGGCGGGAAGCCCCAGGCGAGGAGGAGTTCGCGGGTGCGGGCAATCGTATAGGGGACATGATCCCAGCGCGCCAGCTCAGCCGGATCGGCTGGGCGATGACCCACAAAGACACCAAGGTCATGCATCCAAGCGGAGGCAAAGAGAACGTCGTCGTCGAATTCCATACCCTTTCCGATCTGGGATGCGAGAGCGTAAAGCCTTGGCTGGTGGCCGAACTTGTCAACCGGACGAGCCTCGGCACGAATGTAATCGACGACCGATTGACGCCACTCCGGTTTTGGAAAGAGTTTCCGCAACAGCGTCAATTGCTCCCGACCGAAATCCTTAGTTCGACTTCGGCTTTCCAAAGGCGCCAGCCGCCAGCTTTGGAATGGCATTCATGACATAGATGCCGATCGCCATCTGCTGGGCAACGCCGGGGGGAGGACAAGTAAGTTGTGCCGCACCCAACTCGCATGAGACCCCAACAGGCACAGGGTCAAATGTGTAGTCTTTGTTTCCCACTTTCAGCTTAAAGAAAGACACTGGCATCGTTGCGGCGTCTCCCTCGAATCCATGGGCCGTTACCTCCGAAGGTGCCGCGGTGAAGAGTTGGGACTTCCCCGCAAAAGAAACTGTTTTTGCATCCAATAGCAACGATCCGCGCTCGCACCACGCAATGCCTCTCTGGCGACACAGATCCACCGAAATAGAGGTCCCCAACGCAAGAGCCTTGTCCCAAGCCGCGGAGAACTCTTCAGTGCGGCCGGCCCCGAGAAGCGCACGACCAAGCTGTACCCAGCCCTCTCCCTTGGAGGAATCATGGCCCGTCGCAGCTTTAAGGCCCTCGACCGCGCCCTCCCAATCGCCGGACTGGTATGACGCCATACCAGCATGGAAGCATTCCGCGTAATCATTGCAGGTTGCAACGAGCTTCCGTGCACTGAGATCGGGAGCGGCTGATACGGCGGATGCCCCACCCCCACCTTCTGCCACTGCTGAAGCGGCGCTACAGGGGACAAACAGGTTTTTTGACATACCCATCATGTATGTGACCTGCGCATCAACGCATTTAGACGCTTCCCCCGCGTGAACAGGATCAACCGCAAATATGAAGCCTTGCCCGCCGGACATCTGATCGGACTCTCCCATGCTCAATCGGTAAACACCCGG
>CAYWSR010000355.1:0-3008 GCA_964460385.1 uncultured Occallatibacter sp.
CAGCGGTCTGCAAGACGAGCAGACAAGGAGAAATTGAATTGACCAAACTCGACCAGATTCGCGCCGCGGAGTCCAAGCTCCTGCTCACCACCTATGAGCGCTTCCCCGTCTTGTTCACCCACGGCGAAGGCGTCCACATCATCGATGAAAACGGCGAACGCTACCTCGATCTGCTCAGCGGCATCGGTGTCAACGCGCTCGGCTATTCCAGCCCCGTGATAGAGAACGCCATCGCCCAGCAAAGCCGCAAGCTCATCCACACGTCGAACCTCTTCTACCACGAAGGTCAGGCCGAACTCGCCCTGCGCCTCACCGAGCGCAGCGGTCTCGATCGCGTCTTCTTCGCCAACACCGGCACCGAAGCCTGGGAAGGCGCGCTCAAGCTCGCCCGCGCTCACGCCGGCCTGCTTCGGTCCGAAGGCAAGACCATCGGCACCAGGTTCCTTGCCCTCGAGCAGAGCTTCCACGGCCGTACCTTTGGCTCCGTCTCCACTACGCACAAGGCCAAGTACCGTGAGCCGTTTGCGCCCGTCGTTCCCGGCGTCGAGTTCGTTCGCTTCAACGACGTTGCCGACCTGCGTGGTAAATTCTCCACCGACGTCTGCGCCATCCTCGTCGAAGCTGTCCAGGGGGAAGGTGGCATCCGCCCGCTCACGCAAGAGTTCTTTGCCGAAGCCCGCACTCTGGCCAACTCCACCGGCGCTCTTCTCATCGTCGACGAGATCCAATCCGGCCTTGGCCGCACCGGCAAGTGGTTCGCCTATCAGCACTACGGCATTCGCCCCGACGTCATTACGGTCGCCAAGCCCATCGCTGGCGGACTGCCCCTCGGCGCGGTTCTCTGCACGGAAGAGGCCGCCCGCGCCATCCACGCCGGCATGCATGGCACCACCTTCGGCGGAGGCCCGCTTGCCTGCGCCGTCGCCATCGCGGTCATCGACCACATGGAGAAGGCGAATCTGCTTGCCCACGCCACCGAAGTCGGCGCCTACTTCCAGGCCCAACTCCGCTCGCTCGCCGCGCGCCACAGCGCCATCGTCGACGTGCGCGGCAAGGGCCTGATGATCGCCGCCGAGCTCGACTCCGCCGACCTCGCCAAAGAAGTCGTCAACCAGATGCTCAAGCGGCACATCATCATCAACTGCACCAGCGACACCGTGCTGCGCTTCCTCCCCGCCTACATCCTCGAGCGCGCACACGTGGACACCGCCATCGCGGCGCTGGACGAAATTCTTACCGAATACGCCGGCGCAGTCAGCGCATCGCCCTCCGCCGCCCAAACCGCAGGAGGTTTGAACCATGGCTAGCAAAGCAACCCTCGAACCGCAGGAGGCCGTTATCCCTGTTCAGAAAGATCCCGACGTCCTCGCCGCCGCAGTTCGCCTCGCCGGTGAAGACATGTGCTCCATTGCCGACCTATCCAGCGGCGAAGTGCGCGCCATCATGAAGCTCGGCCACGACGTCAAGCGCTCGCCCGCAGAGTATCGCCACGCCCTCGACGCCAAGCAGATGGTGCTGATGTTTGAGAAAGTCAGCCTCCGCACCCGCCTCAGCTTTGAGACCGGCATCAACACCCTTGGCGGCAACGCCATATTCGTCGACCACACCAGTTCGCCTCTCGGCGAGCGCGAGTCCGTCTCCGACGTGGCAAAGAACGTCGAGCGCTGGGTCGACATCATCGTCCTGCGCACCTATGCGCACGACACCATCACCGAGATGGCCGCGAACTCGCGCGTCCCTGTGGTCAATGCTCTCTCCGACTTTGAACATCCCTGTCAGGCCCTCGCCGACTTCATGACGCTCCAGGAGCACTTCGGCACCGCCAAGGGCCTCAACTTCACCTACCTCGGCGACGGCAACAACGTCTGCCACTCGCTCATGCTTACCGGCGCGCAGCTCGGCGCAAATGTCACAATCGCTACGCCCCGCGGCTACTCGCCCGATATCGAAATCGTCACCCGCGCCCGCGAAATCGCCGCGTCCAACGGCTGCGAAGTTCGGTTGACCCAGGACCCGCAAGCCTCCGTCGAAGGTGCCGACGCTGTCTACACTGACGTCTGCGTCTCCATGGGCATGGAGCACGAGTCCACCAAGCGCGCGCCCATCTTCCGCCCCTTCCAGGTCAACGAAGCCCTCATGCAGAAGGCGCAGCCGCACGCGGTTTTCATGCACTGCCTGCCCGCGCGCCGCAACGCTGAAGTCACCGACGCGGTGCTCGACGGGCCGCAATCCATCGTCTTCGACCAGGCCGAAAACCGCATGCACGCGCAGAAAGCTCTGCTCCTGCTGTTGCTGGGCGGCCTCGCAAACACAGCCAGTTTTCAGTAGCTACTACTCTCGCAATACATGGAGGGAAAGAAATGAAAACGTTGGATGTGACAAAGAGCCAATTCGTTGAATTCGTGAAGCTCCAAAGAAAAGAACGCTTGGACTGGCCCGCAACATTCAGCACGAACAGCGAAAGAGAGATTTGGCCGTTCATCACGAGAAGCAAGACCAAACAACCTGACCGGCACTTCGTTCACGGAGAATCAAAGCTCCTCGATGAAGTCGCGGGCCGTTACTCAGAATTTCGGGAATTGCGAGAGAGCGGAGGATCTCATATTTCTGGTGGGAGGTTTCACATCGATTGGGACGGTGTTTGGGGGCATTTCGGGGAAAACGGATTAGAAAAGTTCATTCAATGGAAACCACCCGTCATTCGGCAGGAGGTTGAGGCAGAGATCAAAGCCGATTCGACTGAGACAATCGTTGCCCGCACTGAACCAACCAGCCCAAGGCTGTCAGCTTGGGAGCAGGCAATGGAAGGGTCTGCTGCCTACAAGCGTAAGAGCAATCGCTAACAAGAAGGTTGCACTGAAGCATCACGGATGCCTTGACACCTCCATCATCATTCCGTAGTCATTCGCATTCAGCTAGGAGCTAGCGGCTAGAAGCTCTGAAAGGTTCCCACGCATGTCCGTAATTCTCGAATCCCTGCCCGTCGGCCAAAAGGTCGGCATCGCCTT
>CAYWSR010000356.1:0-2994 GCA_964460385.1 uncultured Occallatibacter sp.
ACCTATTTTCGCAGCTATGAGCGAACCATGTTCGTCCAGGACGGCGACCAGGCGATCTATGTCCAGGCCACAACAAAACAGAACTTCATACCAGGCGACGTGATTCGCATCAACGGGACCACGCACGAGAGCTTCCGTCCTTTCGTCGTGAGCAGCGACCTCAACCTGGTCCGCCATGGCGCCCTGCCGAAACCTTTGCCTGCAACATACGATCAGCTGATTCGCGCCGAGCGCGATTGCCAGCTGGTAACAATCCGCGCGCGCGTGCGGGCCGCCAACCTGATTGAAACCTCCGGTGTGATCGGCACCAGCCTGCAGATGCTGATGGACGGCGGAACCCTTGAGGCAGTGGTGGATAGCAAGGATGCAAGCCTGTTCCCCAGCCTGCTGGATTCCGAGGTGGAGATCACCGGTGCCGCATCGGGAAACTTCGACGGCAAGATGCAGCAGACGGGCATCGTAATTCACGCCACCAGCTTTGCGGATGTGAAGGTGGTGACGCCGGGGAATGAGGTCGACAAGCAATTGCCGATTACGCCGATGGACCAGATCCTCACCGGCTATCACGTGACCGTTCACTCGCAGCGGCTCAGGGTCCACGGAACAATTACGTATTATCAACCGGGGACGGCCATCGTGCTCCAGAACGGGCCCAAGAGCCTTTGGATCCAGACACACAACGCGTCCGCGGTAACGATTGGGGACGAAGCGGATGTGACCGGGTTTCCTGGTCTTCACGATGGTTTTCTCACCCTGACGAACGGGTCGATTACAGACAGCCACATTCATGCTCCGGTCACTCCGCAACCCGCCAACTGGCGACAGCTTGTATTGAGCGGCAATGTCTTTGACCTGGTTTCGATCGAAGGCGAGGTTGTGGCAACCGTGCGCGAAGCGGCCCAGGATGAATTCGTCTTGAGGGCGGACGGGCAAATGTTCTCGGCGATCTATCGGCATCCCGCACCGTCAGCGCTGTCGCCGACGCCCCTGCCCCCGTTAAGGGAGATTGAACAGGGCACGAAGATCCGGGTGACGGGCATCTGCACTCTGGACGACTCGAACCCATTCAACGCGCAGGTGCCGTTCACGATCCTGATGCGGAGCTACGACGATATTGCTGTTGTGGAGGGACCTCCTCTGCTCAGCATCCGCAACCTGATCATTCTGGTCGGTTTGCTGCTGGTGTTTGTGGTCATTCTGGCACTTTGGGGCTGGGCCTCCGACTTCAGGATGCGCCGGCACAATGCATCCGCGGCTTATATCGAGCGGCGGCGCGGCCGGATTCTCGAAGACATCAGTGGCTCGCGCCCGCTGGCCGAGATCCTTGAGCAGATTACCGAGCTGGTGTCTTTCCGCCTGCAAGGATCTCCATGCTGGTGCCAGGTTGCCGATGGAGCGCAACTGGGCAACCTCCCATCGAAGCTCGGCCGTTTGCGCGTTGTCGAGAAGGAGATCCCCGCGCGGAGCGGTGCGCCGCTGGGCACGCTCTCCGCCGGGTTTCACCTGCGCTCAACGCCGGAGGCGACCGAAAGCGAGGCCCTGTCGATGGCCGCCAGCCTGGCAACCCTGGCCATCGAGACGCGCCGGCTTTATACGGACCTGCTGCATCGGTCGGAGTATGACCAGCTGACCAGCGTGCACAACCGGTTCTCCATGGAGAAGCGGCTGGATGCGCAGATTGAGGAAGCGCGGCAGAAGGCCGGGATCTTCGGTCTGATTTACATCGACCTGGACCAGTTCAAGCAGATTAACGATCTCTATGGGCACAAGATTGGGGACCGCTACCTCCAGGAAGTGGCGATGCGGATGAAGTTCCAGTTGCGCTCAGTGGATACATTGGCGCGCATCGGCGGGGACGAGTTTGCCGTGCTGGTCCCGCTGGTACGGAATCGCGGGGATGTGGAGGAGATTGCGCAACGGCTGGAGCGTTGCTTTGAAAAGTCCTTCGAGGTGGAGGATATGAAGCTTCAGGGGTTTGCCAGCGTAGGCATCGCGCTCTATCCCGAGGATGGAAAGACCCGGGACGGACTTCTGCACACTGCGGATACCGCCATGTACTCGCACAAGCACAACCGGCGCAAAGTCACTTCGATCGCAAGCGGCACCTACCGTTAAGCCGCTCGGGTGATCCCTTGAGACCATCCTGCATGTTGCGTGTTGGCAGCTCTTTTACGCCGTTGGCCAAATTCTGCAAGGGACCTAAACCTATCATGCAGTCGCAGAGAGGTGTAAGCTCCCATTACGGAAACTTTCTGCAGGGATGAGTGACTGATTTTGTTGAGGAATTCTGCCGATATTCGAGCAAGTGGGCCACGCTGCACCTGATTCGAGCTCATAGAGTCCAACGATGAAGACGCTTATCCCTGCGTTCGTATTGCTTCTCGGCTACCCGCCCTCGTGTTGGGCGGCTGCGCCCGCTCCGCTCACATCGCTCCGGGCAGTTCACGCGTTGACAAACGCAGAGGCATCAAAAGGGCCGCCCGCTGCCTTTGAGGCGACGGTCACCTATTTTCGCAGTTACGAAAGGACGCTGTTCGTCCAGGACCAGAACGCTGCGATCTACGTCAATGCCACGACAAACTTGAAATTGGTCCCTGGCGATCGCATCCTCATTCGTGGCAAGGCGCAGGACAGCTTCCGCCCGATTGTCGTGAGCGCGGACATTACGCTTCTTCATCACGGTTCCCCGCCCCCGCCAGTTGAGGCAACCTTCGAGGATATGATCCAGACCAGGCGAGACTGCATGTATGTGCAAGTTCGTGGTGTGATTCGATCGGCAGTGATGGGTCTGACCTCCGGCCGCCAGATCACACGCCTTCAACTGCTGATGGATGGCGGGTACGTCGGCATTTCGATGGACAACAGCGACGCTTCGAAGCTGGACGGGCTGCTGGATTCGGCAGTAGAGATCATTGGGGTATCGTCAGGGAACTTCGATGGAAAGACCCAGCAGGTAGGGATCCTCATCCACACCACGTCCTTCGACAATCTGAA
>CAYWSR010000357.1:0-2984 GCA_964460385.1 uncultured Occallatibacter sp.
GCCCAAGCGGCGGGGGTAATTTCAGCGATGCGGTGAAGGGGTGCGTTTGCGAGTCCGGGCAGGATGTCGGCGAGGTATTTGCGCACTGGGATCTTTAGCCGTCGACAGCTTTCCACTACCGAGAGGATTGCGGCTACGCGTGGACCGGCCTGTTCGCTGCCTATATGGATCCAGTTAGAGCGGCCAACTGCGATCGGGCGCATTGAGTTCTCAGCAAGATTGGTGCTCAGCTCCAGTTCCGGATAATCGAGGAAGCGTGTGAGTCGTTTCCAGATCGCAAGTGTGTAGCTGCAGGCCTGTCCCGCGGCACTCTTGGGCAACACCGTCTTGCTCATCGCCAGGATATGATCGCGGATTTGATCGAGCAGAGGTGGAGCTTTCTGCCGGCGCAGAACATCGCGGGCAGCATGATCCATGTTCTCCTCGCGAGCCTGGGCATCGATCGAGAACAACTTGTCCATAAGTTCCACTGCACGAATCGATGCGGCATCCTGTTTGTTGAGTTTGATCGCATCGATGAAGTATCTTCGCGCATGCGACCAGCATCCTGCATGCACCATCTTCGGGCCGCCCACGCGATCGTACGCAGCGTAGGCATCGGTTTGGAGAAGTCCGTCGAAGTTCTGAAGGAAGTTCAACGGGCCTTCGCGCTTGCGGCTCATACGGAAATCGAAGACCGCCATCCCGCCCGGCGTTCCGTACTGCCACAGGTAGCCTTGATGATTTGTGCCGCTGCCGTCGTGTGTCTGCACATCGACCGGGGTTTCATCGGCCTGGATGTAGGTGCCCGCAAGCAACTGGCGTCGTATCGCATCGGCTACAGGCATCAACAGTTCTCCGATGGTCATCACCCAGCCACACATTGTGGCCCGGCTGATGTCGATGCCTGCGTCGCGAAGTAAAGCAACACTCTGGCGGTATAGAGGACTGTGATCGCAGTATTTGTTCACCACCGTGTCGATGATTACCCCATCGGAAACCAGGCTCTTGTCGATGATCCGCACGGGAAGAGGCGCGGCAGCCACGCCTTGTTCCGGGCACGATTTGCATGCCCGCTTTTCGCGTTTGGTCACCTGCACAAAATATCGGGTCGGCTCCACGTCCAGTACTTCGCTGACTTCGTAGCCGATCACCCTGGTTTCGGCGCCGCAGTTGCCGCATACACACTGTTCCGGCGTGCAGGCAATCACCCGCTCAACACGCGGCAGCTCGGCAGGGAGCGTCTGGCGGCCGGGGTGATTGCGCTTTTTCTTTGCTTCCCCAACCGGAGACGGTGCTTCACGCTCGCTCTCGGCGGCCACTTCCTGGCTGCTGACCCCGGGCTCTTGTTCCAGCAACTCCAATTGCAGGTTGCTTAACTTCTCGCTGCCTGGTCCGTATCGGGCGATCCGCTGCAAGCGAAGGCGCTCTTCGAGCACCTGGATCTTCAACTGTGCATACTCGAGTTCCCTGGACTTGAACTCAAGCTGCTTCTCCAGTTGTGCGATGACTTCGGCCATGAAGGCCCCCGAATGGGGAGGAAGAGTTGGCTCGGACGGCGTACTCACGATGCTTTCTGAATACCAGAAAAAGCTGAGGAAAACGAGTCAAATGTCCAGTGTTTATGCGGGTTTCAGTGACTCTGTTGATTCTTCTATCCGTGGCCTGCGATACCACTTCCGGGACCGGGTCTGCGCCAGATCGATGCCCCCCAGAAGCAACGCCAGTTCCTCGTGACTCAGTACGATCTTCGTTACCGTAATGTCGGTTCCAGGCCAGCGAAATTTCCCTCCATCTAACTTCTTCGAACAAACCCAGAGGCCGCTTCCGTCATATACCAAAAGCTTGAGGCGGTTGCGGCGCGCATTGGCGAACAGGAAAACGTGCCCGCTTTCAGGATCGCAGCCCAATTGATCCCGAACAAGGCCGTACAGGCCATTGAAATTTTTCCGCATGTCGGTCGCGCCGGCTGCAACGTAAATTCGCGTCGCTGGTCCAAAGCCAAACATTGCGCTATGCCTTGTCCAACACCGTCAATAGCCGTTCCAGTGTCACGGCATCGAATCCACGCCGCACTTCGATCCGCAGGCCACTTCGTAACTCAACCAGCAACGAACTGCCAGCCTCCGCGCTCGACCCTTCGCGAATACGCGAACTCAATTGAACTGGAATCATAGCCACCGGACCGGAAGCCGGCCCTTCATGCCGACGACGCCGGTATTTATCCAAAGCCGTCACCGACAATCCTCGCTGGTTGCAAAATGCCTGCCGCGTCAGACCGCTCGCTTCAAACTCCGCAACGATCTTTTCCACCTCGACTCGGCTTCGCCGCCGGCGCACCATATGGCCTTCTGCTGCTTCGCTCATGACGCAAGTCAATCACAAACTGAAACCGCACAACAGGTGCGTTAGTCAGACGGATACGTTCAATTCGCTCAGCGACAAGGGCGTCGAGGGCAAAGTCTCCCCTGTGGCTTCAAGAGCGATCCGGAGTCTGTCCAAATTGTGTGTTAGTTCAAACGGAATCAATAGCGCCGAAAGCAGCGCCTTGATGAGCTTTTCGATGGCCTGCTGCGCATGAAAGCCGAGGATAGATTCCGGAATGCCGTTCGCATCGAGGATTGCTTCATCCTCAGCGGCCTTGATGAGAAGTATTCCCGCTTGCGTATGCGAGCTGTCGTTCATAGGCAACCTGGCCTTGGGTAAGAATGCGGTGATAAATCGAGTTAATCGAGTTGCAAAATTGGTCCGCGCAGCCTTCGGTAGTTACCACCAGATCGATGGTCATGGGAATTTCATTTAGCTTGCGGCGCAATGCTCGGTGAATGTTCCCCAGTTCGGGCTCCGCTGAGTCGGGCAGCAGCACCGCCAAATCAAGATCGCTATCCCACTTGGCTTCGCCGCGGGGCCACGAGCCAAAAAGAATGACGCGCGAGGGCTGCGCGATATTTACAGACGTTTTCACGGCCAGCTCGACCTTCTCCTGTGTGGGGGCCAAGGCTTCA
>CAYWSR010000358.1:0-2982 GCA_964460385.1 uncultured Occallatibacter sp.
GGTGGGGGTCTCGGTCGGGGATGATGCTCAGGCGCATTTCGGAATACTTGCCGACTAGTCATTCCCGATTCGGACTCGTTGACTGACTATGCGATTTCGCGCCATCTTCCGAAACCATAACGCGCGGTGCAAATCTCACGGTTAGGACGGTGATGTCGTCTTCCTGGCCGAATCGTTGCGCGGCGGCGGCGATGGCTTCAGCGGATTGCGTGCTGACGGCGGCCGTGCGGTCGAATCCGAAGAGCTCGCCGGTGGCGGATTGGGCTTCTACTACGCCGTCGGAAAGGAAGGTGAGTCGCTCGCCGGGCTTGAGTTGGAGGACGGATTCGGAATATTCCGCGACTGCGGCGATGCCGAGGGGCAGCCCGGATTCGAGTGGGACTTCTTCGCCGTTGCTGTATGGGGCGAGGTGACCGGCGTTGGCGAGTGTGATGGCGCCATCCTGTGAAATGCAGGCACAGACGCAGGTGGCGAACCCGCCTTGCTGCCGGGCGAGTAGCAGCGCGTTCAGGGCCCGAAGCACCCTGGAGGGACGGCTGTCGTGGAGGGTGTCGAGCGCACCCACGACGGCGGAGACGAGCATGGCCGCGCCCAGACCTTTGCCGCTTACGTCACCGATCACCACGCGCATCACCCCGCCCTCTTGGGCGGTGTGAAAGAAGTCACCGCCGACTTCCTGGGCGGGACGATAGACTGTTTCGATGGTCAGGCCGGGAACGCGTTCCTGGGATGAGCGCAGAAGCAGCGCCTGAACGCGCTGGGCGGCTTCCAACTCCGCGGCTCCGCGAGCCTGATCGCGGCTCACGCGCGTAAAGCGGAAAAACATGACGAAGCCGATTGCCAGTAGGAACAGCAGATTCGCGATCTGGAACAACTCCACCGTGAGAACTCCGAGGTGCAGCGGAGCGCCAACCTGCGCGATGCCCTCCCAGCCGAGGTACGAGGCGGCAATTGCGAGATCGGTAACTAAAATACCGATCACGGGCAGAATGCTGGGCAAAATCAACCAGCCGGTCTCGCGGTTACCGCGGCGGTACCAGATGAGCAGAAGGACGAGCATGGATAAGGAGGCGGGAACCATCAGAACCACTTCTGCCAGATTCATGAGACCGCGGCTGACGAAGCCCAGCCATGCCGGTATCTGCAGAGTGATGATGACTGTCAGCAAGAGGGCTTCGTAAATGCGCCACGGACGCATTACCCGCTTGCCGACGAAGCTGAAAGTGAATTCGATCTGCGCGATTGTGGCCAGGTACCCGTTGGGATCGCCGCCAAACCAATTGACGGAAAAAGGAACGAAGCCACGCATGGCAAGGTAGTAGCAAATATCACCAGTGGCAACACTGATGAGATAGAGCCCCAGCCAGAGGTATTCCCGGTGATCCGGCTGCCACCAGAAAAGAAGGAGAAGCGGGATTCCTGCGAGCAGGACTACGAGATCGATGCCGACGTTGGGCAGGGTCGCGTTCAACCTTTCGCTCAGCATGGCGCGCTGCGCCTCGTCCATCGCTGGTACAGTGCCGATTCGGACCCGCCACGCACCGCGGTCGGCGACAAACATTGAGGTCGGGGGGATACAGGTCCTGAGCGCGATTTCCATGTCGCCCGCGCTGTCGGGCAGGGGCACGAACTGCGCCCTGGCGAGAGTGACGCGCAACGGAGGTAGCAGTTGGGGGCTGGGCAGGCGCTCACCGTCGATGTAGACCTCGTAGGTTCCTCCGCCGCCGATGATGAGCAGAGCAAGCGGACGGTGCGGCTGAGGGAGCTGAACGCGCAACCGATACCAGCGCCAGCCTGCAAAATCGTTGGGAGCGGTGAGAGAAATCGTCGGCCAGGAGCTATCGTCAAAGCCGGGCTGGGCCCAGGCCGGATCGTCGCCAGCGTGCGTCCGCCAGCCGTCATTGAGATCGGACGAGCCGTCGGACCACGCCCAAGTCGAGCTCTGCGCATGTAGGGCGGATCCGCAGGTGAAAAATGCGAGCAGGAGTCCGAGGCATGCATTCGCGAATTTATGCATGCAAAACCTCGACCGGAGCGAACGAGATCGTAAGCGGCACGACCCTTTCCGCGGACTGGGTGTCGGGTCCGAGAGTAATGGGCTGGCCAAAGTTGAACGCGCCAGCCGACGGCAAGTCAGAGGGAGTTCCCTCCGCAAACGCGCAGCGGGGCGCGAGCAGCCCGACTAGCAGGGCGACGAGTAGCGTGCTGATCACCGGCGGGGAAACCTCTTCACGAAAGTTAGCAGCAAAGAGCTAGATCTGACGACTGAAATCACGCAGGTTGGCAGGCGGGTTAGGCGATGACGTTGTCATAAGCGGAGTGGCCGGCTTCCCTCATCTGGAGCTTCTGTGAGTACGCCATCCCTCCCAAACGCTATAAGCACCTCCCTATCGGAACGGAGAAGAGATACCCCTCGAAAGCGGCCTGCCACAGCTACCTTTGGTGGATGAATGACTAGCTGACGATAACAGGGTAAACCACTCGTTGACATATGGTTACGCGCGATTGTAGGGATTACTCTCCGTAAACGCCGATGTCGCCGGGAATGCTTGCTGGTTGGCACTTGGCCGCAGGTGGGGTTTGGGGATTCGTGCCGCAGCGACGGGGCTGGGGGTCTCTTTTTTGGGCGGGGTTCCCAGGGTTTCACGCTCCACCCCACGGGCGAAGACCTGTCCTTTCACCGCAGCGACGAAGACCTGTCGCCGGGGGCCCCGACGAAGCCATGCCCTGATACAAGGCAAGTGCCGGGCTGGGGTTCGTGGTATCCCACCCATTCGCGGTGAAGCTGCGAATGGATGGGGCACAGCTCTGGCCGTCCACTCATCCGCCGCCCACTCATCCGCCGCCCACTCATCCTCCTCCCACTCATCGCGATAAGGCCGCGATGAATGGGGCACAGCTGCTGCGATGAATGGGGCACAGCTCTGGCCGCCCACTCATCCGCCGCCCACTCATCGCGATAAGGCCGCGATGAATGGGGCA
>CAYWSR010000359.1:0-2978 GCA_964460385.1 uncultured Occallatibacter sp.
AGGCCCTGTCGGTGACGGTTACCGTCAGCGGCACTCCAACGCCCACAGGATCAGTTACACTCACCAGCGGCAGCTATGCCTCCGCCGCAACGACACTAACCGGCGGCAGCGCAACGATCAACATCCCGGCCGGATCGCTGGCGACCGGTACAGACACACTAACTGCCACTTACACGCCGGACTCGGCCAGTTCCTCAACCTATACCTCGGCAACGGGGACGAACACAGTTGCCGTAACTAACCCGGCAAAGATCACGCCAACATTAACGGTCACGCCCTCCCCATCCAGCATCACAACCGCCCAGGGACTATCGGTGACGGTCACCGTCAGTGGCACCCCGACCCCCACCGGCACGGTCACGCTTTCCGGCGGTGGCTATACGTCTGCCGCGGTAACTCTCGGCGGCGGTTCCGTCACCATCAACGTGCCTGCTGGCTCGCTTGCTGTGGCTATGGACACTCTGACGGCTACCTACACACCGGACGCCTCAAGCTCCTCAACCTATAACTCCGCCACGGGATCGAACACCGTTACCGTGACGGCAGCGATCGTAGCCGTTGCTCCAACGGTAACGGTTACGCCGGCTTCATCAACCATCACAACCGCGCAACCGCTCTCCGTAACAATCTCGTTGGGCAGTAGCCAGTGCGCGGCTGATACCAGAAAACTTAAAGGCTTAATCGCCCGTCCTCAGACCTGCAGCACCATCACTCCAACGGGATCGGTAGTCCTCTCCGGCGGCGGCTACACTTCCGCGGCCGTTACGCTCGCCAACGGCAGCGCCACCATCGTCATTCCCGCCGGAGCACTCGTCACGGGCCCTGACACGCTGACGGCTACCTACACCCCCGACGCGAACAGCTCTTCGACCTTCACGTCGGCAACTGGCACGAACACCGTCACGGTGACCACAGCAGTCGAAATAGCGCCCGTAGCTTCACTCACGCCGCCATCCCTCACATTTACATCGACGGCGGGCACCGCCAGCGCGGCGCAGACGGCAACGCTGACCAACACCGGCAACGCGGCTCTGGCGATAACGAGCATTGCGATCACCGGCGCCGGCGCGGCCGACTTTGCCCAGACCAACACCTGCGGCAGCTCGCTCGCGGCGGGCGCCAACTGCACAGTCTCGGTCACCTTTACTCCTGCGTCAGCCGCGAGCTTTAGCGCAACGCTCTCGGTCGCTGACAACGCTGCCGGCTCGCCGCAGAGTGTCACGCTCAGCGGCGCCGGTACCCCGCTGCCCTCGTTCACGCTCGTCTCCGGCTCGCCTTCAGGCACCGGCTCGCCAACAAATCCGGTCACCTTCACCATCACCGTAACGCCGCAGAACGGCTCGTTCACCAGCCCGATTACGTTCTCAACCAGTGGCCTGCCTGCGGGCTACTTGGCAACCTTCAACCCCGCGACCGTTACGCCTGGCAGCAGCCCGTCCAACACGACGCTAACCATCCAGAACAGCTCCATGACGGCCTCGCAAACATTGCCACTGGCCGCGCCTATTCTGGCGTTCCTCGGCTTCTGCTTCCTTCCGGGCAAGCGGCGCAGGCGGCTTCTCGCTCTTTGCTTGCTCACCGTCGCGTCGCTCGGCGGAATCGCAACGCTCAGCGGATGCGGCGGCGGGTTTGCGGTGCTCAAGCCGGCGCAGTCTTACACTGTCACAATCACCGCTGCAGGCGGTGGCCAAACCCAAACTACCACCGTGCTGCTCACGGTCCAGGAGTAAGAGACATCATGAGAAACCGAATCCCGACACTGCTCTCTCTACTCCTGACCATGGCCGCGGTCTCCGCCCTGCCAACCGTCTCTGCGGCGCAGACCCCATCCGCGCTGCAAGAGGCGCCGCGTGCTGAACTGGCCCTGGGCTATAGCTACATTCACAGCAATGTGCCTCCTGGCGGCTGCGGCTGCTTCAACCTCAACGGCGGCAATGCAACATTTGCCTGGCCGCTCCGATCGGGCAGGTTTGCCCTGGCCGGAGACATCACCATCGCCCATGCGGGCTCCGCTTCCAGCACCGGAGACGGCCTCACGCTGAGCACCTTCACCGCCGGAGGGCGCTATCTGCCACATCTAGGCCACTCGGCATGGCAGCCCTTTGGACAGGCGCTGCTCGGATTTGCTCACGCCAACGGAGCGCTGGTTGCCGGTTCAAATCCGGGCTCTGCCAACGCAAATGCATCATTTGCTGCCAACATCGGCGGGGGTCTCGACCTGCGCGCCAGCCCGGGCTTCTCAATACGCCTCGTCGAGGCCGACTACCTGCTCACCACCTTTGATAACGGAAGCAACAACCACCAGAACAATGTCCGCATTGCCGCAGGGGTGGTGTTTCGGTTCGGCAATCGGTGAGCAGCGCCATCGCATGCCCCAAGGCGATTTGTCATTCGCATCTGCCGGGCAAATCCAAACGGGAATGTCGTTGCAAAGACCGTTCCTGCATTCCGCGCTGTGAAACAGTATTCATTGTTTTGCCGTGAGGGCCACGACTCGGATGACGTCGCCAGATTGAATTAATAGGTGTGAAGCCTTTGGCCGATGTATGCAACTCGGGTTGGGTCCAGAGGCGTCGGCTTCTCTTCATCTATTCCCACAACGCACCGCAAACTTATGAGAGTCCCTGATCGGCCCCGCGGTCGGCATGTCAGTACCCTCGTCTGTTTGTTAAGGCACACCTTCGCATTTGAAAGTGCATACAGTGTGCGTGCAGTATCCGTATGCACTATCCCTGCCTTACACCAACATGTGAATACGGCAATTGGCCGGTTGAGAGGTGGTTCAGCCTGGGGCTTTTAAGGGGCTTAGACGGGAATTGCGGTCGAGAATTGCTATAAACTATTGATTCTATTCGTCAATAAACGACGAGATGAGTAGGGGCACATCGAGTGAGGTCGACAAACGTACAGAATGAAATAGGGTTCTTGGCTGCCCCCCAGGGATTCGAACCCCGATATGCTGATCCAGAGTCAGCTGT
>CAYWSR010000360.1:0-2976 GCA_964460385.1 uncultured Occallatibacter sp.
GCATGACGCAGGTCTTCGACGAGAAGGGCGACGTGCACCCCATCACGGTGCTGCAGGCCGGCCCTTGCGTGATTACGCAGCTGAAGACGCTGGCTCGGGACGGCTACGACGCTGCGCAGATCGGCTTTGTGGAACCAAAGATCAAGTCGAAGAACGTGACCAAACCGCAGGCCGGTCACTTCGCCAAGACTGATGCTCCGCCGGTGAAGGTGATCAGGGAAGTTCCGGTCCTCGCGGCCGAAGAAGGCGCGGCCGAGACCAAGGCCGGAGATCGCGTTCTGGTCGACATCTTTGCCGACTCCAAGTTTGTCGATGTGATTGGCAGTTCCAAGGGGCGTGGCTTTGCCGGCGTTGTTCGCCGTCACGGTTTCGCCGGCGGACCCAAGTCGCACGGCCACATGTTTCAGGTGCAGGGTTCGATTGGCGCGTCAAGCTTTCCGTCACGCGTCTTTCCCGGGCAGCGCATGCCCGGCCACATGGGAACTGACAACGTGACGGTGCGCAATCTGCGCATTCGCGGCATCGACATCGACGAGAATCTGCTGATGGTGGAAGGCGCAGTGCCCGGTCCGCGTGAAGGGTATGTTTTGATTTCCAAGGCCAAGGCTCCGCCGCGCGAGCGCCGTGGCTTTGCCGGATCCGGCACGGTCGATCCACTAAAGGCTTCGAAGAAGGCGGGCGGCAAGCGCAAGTAGTTTTTTGCAAGGCGCGCCTTGCGGCGCACGAGGGTTTCAGAACTGCGATCGGGTGATTGAAAAGTAAGTTGGCCCGAATTGCACGAATTGAGATTGAGAGCTGGAGATCGAATCCGGCAGAAGAAGAAGACGATGCCAAAAGTGGATGTAGTAAATCTGAACGGAGAAAAGGTGGGCTCGATGGAGCTGGCCGACGCGCTGTTTGCGCCCGACCAGGTGAACGAGGCTCTGCTGTGGGAGGCGGTCAAGCACTACCGCGCCGGCCTGCGCCAGGGCACGCACAAGACCAAGAGCCGCACCGAGGTTGCCGGTTCCGGCAAAAAGCTGTGGAAGCAGAAGGGTACAGGCCGCGCCCGCATCGGTTCGGTGCGTTCGCCCCTGTGGCGCCACGGTTATACGGTGCACGGACCGCAGCCGCGCAGCTACGACTACGTGTTTCCGCGCAAGAAGCTCCTCGGCGCACTTCGCTCGGCTTTGGCCTCGAAGCTGGCCGACGGCAAGCTGACGGTGGTCGACTCGCTTGAGCTGAAGGAAGCCAAGACCAAGTTTTACCGCGCGGCGCTCAACAAGCTGGATGTGACGCGCACGGCACTGCTGGTCGAGAACGGCAAGACGCTCTCGCAGTCGTTGCTGCTGGGCGCGCGCAACCTGAAGGGTGTCGAACTGGTGCTCAACAACGAAGTGCATCCCTACGATCTGCTGCGCTACGAGCGGGCCATCTTCTCCAAGGCAGCCCTCGAGCAATTGGTCGAGATGCTCCAGAAGAACGCGTCCAAGCGCAAGCTCGCCGCACACACGGAGGCCGCATAATGCCGACCCTGTACACCGTGATTCAAAAGCCGCTCATCACCGAAAAGGGGTTGAGCGTGAAAGAGACCGAAGGGACACTGGTGTTCGCTGTAGCCCCTCAGGCCACCAAGACTGAAGTCAAGCAGGCGGTCGAGACGCTTTTCAAGGTGAAGGTTGCTACTGTCCGCACCTCAAACGTGCTTGGCAAGGAACGCCGGCGCGGCAAGTTTGCGGGTTTTCGCCCCGACTGGAAGAAGGCCTATGTGCGGCTGAAGGCCGGCGAAAAGCTGCCCGAGTACGTGAGCAATTTGTAAGAGCCAGCCATTAGCTCTTTGCTTGTAGGTTCGAGAGCAAAGTTGGTAGCCGGAAGGTAAGAGACAGAAGTTGGTTTGAGCAGGATGAGCTGGAAGCTGGCAGCTAGAAGCTAGCGGCTGATCCAAGGACAAAGACGATGGCAATCAAGACATACAGACCGGTAACGCCGACCCTGCGGTTCAAGACGACGCAGGTGAACGACGATCTGACCACCGATGCACCCCACAAGCCGCTTCTCGTGGTGAAGCAGCGCACCGGCGGCCGCCGCAACGCGGGCGACCTGACCATGCGCCACCACGGCGGCGGGCACAAGCAGAAGCTGCGCCTCATCGATTTCAAGCGAGAGAAGTTCGGCGTCCCGGGGCGCGTGGCCACCATTGAATACGATCCGAACCGCTCGGCCCGCATCGCCCTGGTGCACTACGCTGACGGCGAAAAGCGCTACATTCTGCAGCCGATCGGCCTCAAGGTGGGGCAGACCGTGACCTCGGGTCCGGAAGCAGACATTCTTGTCGGCAATGCGCTGCCGCTCAAGAACATTCCTTCCGGCACCACAGTGCATGCTATCGAGCTTCGCCCCGGCAAGGGTGCGCAGATGGCCCGCTCGGCCGGAACCCAGGCGCAGTTGGTGGCCAAGGAAGGCGACTACGCGCTTCTCAAGCTGCCTTCCGGCGAAACCCGCAAGGTGCTGGTGGAGTGCATGGCGACCATTGGCCAGGTAGGCAACGTCGACCACGAGAATATTTCGATCGGCAAGGCAGGCCGCAATCGTTGGTTGGGCATCCGGCCCACCAACCGCGGCGTGACCATGAACCCGGTCGACCATCCGCACGGCGGCGGAGAAGGCAAGACCTCCGGCGGCCGTCACCCGGTGACCCCATGGGGCCAGCCGACGCGTGGCTACAAGACGAGGAACAACAAGCGGACCGATAGCTTTATCGTCAGCCGCAGGTCGAAGTAAGAAACAGCCGCTAGCTACTAGCTTCTAGCTTCTAGCTGATCGCGGCAGACAGAGAATTTAGGCAATAGCCGGGCAGATGGCTTGAGAAAGAACAGGCTGGAAGCTGGGGGCTGGAAGCTAGGAGCTAAGGTTTATGGCACGTTCGACAAAGAAGGGCCCGTTCGTGGATGCGCACCTCACGGTAAAGATCGAGGTGCTCAACCAGGCGAACGACAA